>JBCCTY010000184.1:0-8153 GCA_039197885.1 Actinomycetota bacterium
GCGCCACACCCGCCACGGTCATCCACGGCGGCATCGGGCCGGCGGGCTCCGGTGGGGCGACACCGCGGAGGTCGGCGATGGCCTCCTCGAGCGTCAGACCCATGAGGTCGACGACGATCACCAGCGCGACGTCGTGGTCGTGGGCGGGCATGACGCCCACCCGGCCCTGATCGAGCGCCGCCCAGGTCGCCTCGTCGAGGGTGTCGAGCACGCGGGCGAGCTCCTCGGGAACCTCGACACCGGCCGCTGCCAGCTCGGGCGCCATCCCGATCGAGAGCCCCTCGACGGCGGCCAGCGTCGCGAGGGGATCCTCCAGCTGGTCGGCCGGGATCGTCCACCCGTCACGGAGCTGGGCGAGCGCCGGGGGGAGCGGGTCGGGGAAGGCACGGATCTCGGTCAGGAGCCGCGCCTCGGTCATGACCAGCGCGGCGACGACCTCGGTCGGGTCCTCGTCGCCCATGGTGCCCGAGGGGAGCACCTCCGATTCGGCGGCGGCCGATGTCGCGGCGGCACTCGCTGCGGCGGCGACGGCGAGCATGCCGACGACGAGGGTCGCGAGGAGGGGCGCGAGACGGCGGGTGCTCACCCTCGATCCGTCGACCGACCGCCGGTCAGGGCAAGCGCCGCGGGCGCGGAGCCGAGCGAGGCTCAGCCGGTCGGGTCGGCCACCCGATAGACCCCACCGTCGCGGCTGCCGACCACGATCGAACCCCGCCAGACGCCGGGGCTCGACTCCAGGCATCCGCCGAGCTCGACCTGCCAGAGCCTGGGTGGCTCGACGGCGGTCTCGGAGACGTCGAAGGCGTGGAGGGTGCCGGCGCAGTCACCCTGGAGCAGGACGTCATCGACGATCGTCGGCGACATCCACAGCGGGCCGGGGAGATTGATCGTCCAGCGGACCTCGCCGGTGGTGCGATCGATGCCGAGCAATCGTCCGCCGTCGGTGGGCACGATCACCAGATCGCGGTGCAGGGCCGGGGTGGCGAACACGCCGCCGTCGAGCCGCTCCGAGTCGTCGACCGACCAGATGAGCGGGTCGTCGGGGTTCGTCGGGTCGAGCTTCATGATCTGACCCACCTCGCGAGCGCGCTCGAGGCCCCGCTCGTACTCTGCGCCCACGTAGAGGAAGCCCTCGTCGTCGATGACGATCGAGGCGTCGATGTCGTCCCCGGCCCAGAAGCGGAACGTCTGGACGGGATCGATGCCCTCGTCGAGGCCCGAGACGTCCCAGCCCTGGACCAGCCCACCGGAGTTGGCGAAGTAGACGGTGTCGCCGCTGATCGCGGCGGAGTTCTCGATCGAGACGTTGTTGCCGACGGTGGCGACCAGCTCGTCGTCCCACCCTGGGGTGTCGAAGACCAGCTCGGGGTCGACGGTCACGATGCCGTCGTCGCCGAAGGCCCGGTTGAGCTTGACGATGTGGAAGACCGAGTTCTCGCCTCCCTCGAAGAGGTAGTCGTCGACGACGAGGCCGGCAGCGTCCCAGTCGTCGTTCCACTTCGTGTCCGACACGGCGTCGGCCGACAGCCGCCACAGCTCGACGAGCTCGCCCTGGTCGAACGAGAGCACCCGGTAGAAGTTGTCGCGCGATCCGCTGTAGAGCAGGGGGTAGCCGTCGGGATCGATGGTCACCGAGCCCTTGATGATGTCGCCGGTCGGGAACGGTTCGAACACCTGCTCCCCGGTCTCGACGTCGAGCACGTGGATCCGTCGGTCGTAGGCCCCGAAGGCCATCCAGGTGCGGCCGTCCTGCTCCCAGATCGCGGGCTGGCCGGTCCAGCCGGTGCCGCACCACACCTTGGTCTCGTCGCCGACCGTCGACTCGGAGCACAGTCCGCCCGACGCCGGGTAGCGCCACGCGATCTGGGGCTCGGCGGGCACGGGGCCCTCGCCGTGGTAGCTGCGCGTCGGGTTGCCCCGGAACGTCAGCACGCCCTCGACCACCTCGCCCCAGGGCTCCCCGGAGCTGGCCGGATCGACGAGGCCGTCGTAGGGCGGAACGGTGGTGGTGGAGGTCGTCGTCGGCGCCGCGGTGGTGGGTGCGGTCGTGACCGGCGTGGTCGTGGCCGGGAGCGGTACGGCGGTGGTCGGCACGGCCGCAGCGGCATCGTCGGCGTCGGACTCGGTGTCGGCGAGCACGATGGCCAGCCCGACCAGCACGATCGCGCCGACGAGCGCCGCGAGCGCCGGCACCCGTCGATCCGGATCCTCGGCAGACTCCATCGCGACCGACGCTAGTCAGCCGCCCTCGACGCGACGAGCCACGGGCCGACGTCGAGATCGGGGTAGCGACGGGCGAGTCCGTCGAGCGTGTCGGCGGTCCAGAAGGGATGGCCGGGCGGAGGGACGTCGAACAGCTCGAGCTGGCGTGGGGTGGCGCGGGCCACGAACGCGTGCCACTCCTCGTCGTTGGCCACCTCGACCCACGACCGGCGGGCCGCCCAGGGTGCCGTCGCCGGTCGGAACGTGCAGTGGAGGGTGAAGCGGGCCCCGCGTGGGGCGGTCAGCTCGGTGGCGCGGTGCAACGTGGACGTCGAGTAGGCGATCACCGTGCCAGCCGGCCCGGCGGCGCGCACCTCGGCCTCGTAGAGCTCGGGATGGGCGTCGGTGCTACGCCACGACGGGGCATCGGGGTCGGGCGCGCCGGCCCGGCGCGGGTACCAGTTGGGCAGCACGGGCCGATGACCGGCCGCGGCACGGGACACGAACGCGGGCGGACCGAGCTCGACGGGCACGTCGACGAGGTAGACGAACAGCTCCAGGTGCGCGAACGCCGGATCGTCGCTGGGCACCAACACCGTGTGGCTGAGGTGGTCACGGTGGTGGGCCTGGTCGTACGTGGCCGCTCCGGTGTACTTCGCCCAGGCCTCGGCGGAGGAGAGGCGGACGTCGTCGGTGCGCAGGAAGGTCTGGGCGAGCTCGACGAGGATCGGGTGGACGGCGAGGAGGCCGAGCTCGACGCCGGCGAAGGGGAAGCCGACGATGCCGCCGAACTCGGAGCGCAACGGGGCGTTGCGCTCGGGCTCGAGGTCGTCGTGGAAGTCGTCGGCGGTGGGGAACATCGAGGCGACGTCGCCCCGTGCCGCCCCGAGGTCCTCCTCGCCGAGGAGGGCGGGGAGGACGACGAAGCCGTCGTCGTTCCATCGGGCGGCGGCGAGCTCGAGGTCCACGTCACCATCGTGGTGTCGAGCTCCCGCTCGGTGCGCCGGAGTTTCGGCGAGCTCGCCCGCCTGCGGCGAGCGCCGAGAACCGCCGGTCGTGCACGGCCCGGCGATGGGCGAGCTCACCGGAGTTGCGGGCGTCCGGGGGCCGGCGAGGTGCGCGGCCTATCCTCCCGAGCCGGAGGTGCGTGTTGGCGGCGTTGCGGTTCTACTTCGGCACGATGGGGAGCGGGAAGAGCACCGTCGCGCTGCAGATCCACCACAACCTGTCGTCGCGGAACCAGCGCGGGCTGCTCTGCACCCGGCTGTCCCGGGAGGAGTCGCAGGTCTCGAGCCGTCTCGGGGTCGCCCGTCAGGCCCTCGAGGTCGAGCCCGACGTCGACCTGTACGACGTCGCCCGGTCGATCGTCGTGCAGCGAGGCCGTCTCGACTACCTGGTGTGTGACGAGGCCTGCTTCTACGAACCGGAGCAGGCCGAGCAGCTGGCCAGGGTCGTCGACGATCTCGACTCCGACGTCTACGCGTTCGGGCTCCTCACCGACTTCCGGGGGCAGCTCTTCGCCGCCACCACCCGCTTCCTCGAGCTCGCCGACGAGCGGATCGAGCTGCGGGTCGAGTCGCGGTGCTGGTGCGGCGAGCCGGCCACCCACAACGCCCGCCTCGTGAACGGCCACCAGGTCTACGACGGCGACACCGTGGTCGTCGGTGACTTCGACGACGGGGAGGCCGAGATCGCCTACGACGTGTTGTGCCGCCGCCACTGGCGCGAGGGCATCGAACGTGCTCGCCAGTCACCGCTGCCGACGATGGGCGCGCCGCTCGCGCTGGCCGAGGACGCCATCGTCGAACCGGCCCCGATCGACCCCCAGGAGCTGGGCGTCGAGTCGGGCTGAGCGCGTTGCGGTCACCGAAGGCCGGCGGGTCGGCGCTCAGACCCCTGCGGTGGCGCTCTCGCGTTCCCTGCGGCGCTCTCGCCGTCGCCGCTGGGCCTGTGCTGCTCGATCGAGCCGGTCCATGTGGGTCTGGATGCGGTCGCGGGCGCGCTTGGCCTCGTCGTCGAGGTCGTCGCGCTCGAAGAGGTTCCACTGCTTGACCAGCACCGGGCGGATGATCCGCTCGACGTGGGACTCGAGGTCGTAGATCCCGGCGGCGGCGATGACCCGGGCGTGGGTCTCGAAGCCCGGGATGCCGACACCGGGCATCTGGAAGCCGGTGACCTGTGCCTCGGCGGCCTTGACGAACGCCGAGGGATCCATCTCGAGGGCCGCCTGGCAGAGGTCGCGGTAGAAGAGGTGGTGGAAGTTTTCGTCGGTGCTGATCCGCTTCATGATCTCGCGGCCGTACGGGTCCTCGATCTGGTTGCCCGTGTTGCGGTGCGAGAGCCGGGTGGCGAGCTCCTGCAGCGCGACGTAGACGATCCCCTCGAGCGGGGTCGGCGGGTCGGGCACCTGGCCGTTGGAGAGCTGCACCATCCGAGCCCGCTCCAGCTCGCGGGGATCGATGGCCCGCGACACGAGGAGGTAGTCGCGCATGACCTGCGCGTGACGGTCCTCCTCGGCGACCCAGCGGTTGGCCCAGGCGGCCCAGGCGTCACCGGTGAAGAGGGTGCGCAGGCTCAGGAAGTAGTGCGGGAGGTTGTCCTCGGTCAGGAGGTTGACGTAGAGGGCGCTGCGCACCGCCTCGGGGAGGGGGAAGTCGTTCGGGTCCCAGTCCTCGTCGGGGGCGAAGTCACGGCCCCGGCTCCACGGCACGAACTCGTGCGGGTACCAGTCCTTCGCCGTCCCGAGGTGGCGTTCCAGCAGCTGCTCGACCGTGGGGGTGAGGTCGGCGAGCCATGCCTCGTTGTCCATGGCTCGCCAACTTAGCGACGCAGCCCCTGCCCGGACACCCCGCCGCACTCGGTCACCCGCCGAGGTCCTCCAACACGGCGAGGAGATCATCGCCGTAGCGCTCGAGGCGGGTGGGTCCGATGCCCCGGCAGTCGGCGAGCTCGTCGAGCGTCGTCGGGTGTCGCCGGGCGATGTCCTCGAGGTCGGCGTTGGACAGCACGACGTAGGCCGGCACGCCGTCGGCCTTCGATCGCTCGGCGCGCCAGGACCGCAGTGCCTCGAAGACCCCCTGGTCGGGAGCCTCCGGTCCGAGCACCACCAGGCGCCCGTCGAGGGTGACGGGGTCGTCGGGGCCGACTCGGGTGATGCCGCCGCCGTCGAGGGCGACCAGCACGTCGTCGCCCTCGATCGAGCGCACGACGCCATGGAAGCCGCCGGTGAGCTGCACCTCGACCCCGATCTCGGCGGCGACCGACGGCAGGCCCTCGACCTTGGTGGATCGGCGCTTCGCGGGAACGACCTCGGGGGGTGGTTCGCCCGGCTCGTCGAGCTCGCCGAGGAACGGCGACGGTGAGTCGGCATCGGCGACGAGCAGCAGCTCGCGGCGGGCCCGGGTCATGGCGACGTGGAGGATGCGCCGCTCCTCCTCGACGTCGTCGGCGAGGCGGTGGGGGAGCAGGCCGAGGTCGACGCCGTGGACGGCGACGTGGTCCCACTCGAGTCCCTTGACGCGGTGCACCGACGAGAGGTGGACGCCGTGCTCGTCGTCGGGGGCGCCGAGGCGCTCGTGGAGCCACGCACCGAAGGTCGTGGGGTCGGGGTGGAGCGCGGCGACGGCGAGGAGCGCGTTGAGGTCGTCGGCGTGCCCGCCGGCGTCGCCGCGGCGCGACCGGTCGAGCGTCTCGGCGACCCGCCCGACGCCGATGACGTCGCGAACGTCGCGCAGGATCGTGGCGGTGTCGGTCGAGCCGACGCGCTCACGGAACCGCTCGAGGTCCGAGACGAGTCCGGCGATCCGCTCGCCGTCGCGACCCTCGACCCGCTCGGCCTCGCGGAGCAGGTCGCCGGGGTCCCAGCTGCGGCGCCGTCGCATCGCCTCGACGCCGCGCCGGCTGATCCGTCTGGACGGCCGGTTGGCGACCTCGGCCAGATCGGCGCCCGACCACCGGCCGTCGGAGGTCGCCAGGCGGAGGTGGGCCAGCACCGCCCGCACCCCGGTGCGACGCAACACCTGCTGGCCCACCGGTCGGCGGCAGGCGATCCCGGCTTCGGTGAGCAGCACCTGCACCGGGAGGAGGGTGGCGTTGACCCGGGCGAGCACGGCGATCGAGGTCGGCGCTGCACCATCGTCGAGCCAGGTGCGGACCTGATCGACGACGGTGGGTGCGACCCGCTCGGCCGCGACCCGTTCGACGCGGTGCGACCCGGACTCGTTGGCGGCGCGGATCTCCTTGTCGACGCGGCGCCGGTTGCGGGTGAGCAGGTTCGAGGCCGCCTCGACGACCGACGGCGGACAGCGGTAGTTGACCTCGAGGGCGTGGGGCGTGGCGCCGGGGAAGTAGGTCTCGAAGTCGACGAGGTAGGCGGGCGTGGCGCCGGCGTAGCCGTAGATCACCTGGTCGTCGTCACCGACGCCGAACACCTGGTGGGAGGGGGCGGCGAGCAGGCGCACGAGCAGCAGGTAGGCCGGGGTGAGGTCCTGGAACTCGTCGACGAGCAGGTGGCGACGACGGGCACGGGCCCGCGCCCTCGCCGCGGGATCGCGCAGGAGCAGCTCGACCGCGCCGAAGATGAGCTCGTCGAAGTCGACCTCGCCCTCGGCGAGGAGCCCGGACCGGTAGCGGCGGGCGACCTCGACGAAGCCGGGGGCGTCGTCGCGCTCGGCCTCGACCCGCTCGGGCTCGACGAGACCGAGGCGGAGGTCGGCGAGGCCGTCGAGATAGGGGGCGAGGATGTCGGTGTTAGCGCGCGGGCGCACGGGGACGAGCGGCTGCAGGCGGTCGCGGACCTCGCGCTCGTCGAGCAAACGTGGCGGGCGGACCCCGTCGACGTCGGCCTGCGAGCGGAGCAGCTCGAAGCCGAGCGAGTGCAGCGTGCGGGCCTCGACCCGGATCTCGGCGCCGAGGCGGTCGCCGAGCTCGGCGGCGGCACGGGTGTTGTAGGCGACCGCGGTCACCAGCTCGGGTTCGATGGCGCGATCGAGCACGAGGTGGCGGATCCGCTCGGTGAGCACGCGGGTCTTGCCCGAACCGGCCGGGGCGACGATGCGGGCCGGACCCGTCACGTGGGCCACGGCGTCGAGCTGGTCGGGCGCGAGGTCGGCGCTCGGCTCGCAGTGACGGGCGACGGTGAGCCGACCCAGCTCGACCGACTCGCGGTGGATGACCGAGTGTTCGACCTCGACGGGTCCGCGGGGTCCACCGTCGATCCAGGCCGGCGAGCCGTCGGGCAGCTCGACGTCGGCCTTCGCCCCCGGTCGGGCGCCGACCCGCTCGGCCTTGCGCGACCACCACCAGATCGGGGCGTCGCCGCGGGCGTCGTAGGTGTTGGCCCAGACGAGGAAGAAGAGTCGTTCGAGGGGGAACTCGAAGGTGGCGGGCAAGGTCCAGGGATCGGCGTCGGTCCACGGCGGCACCCGGAGCACCTCGTTGGGCACGGCGAGCTCGACGACGTGGGGGATGCGACCCAGCCAGAGGTCGTGGAGCTCGCCGACGGCGACGACGGGATCGCCGACGGTGGCCTCGTCGATGACGACGCGGGGCGCCTCGGCCCAGGGTGAGGGCGGCGCCGTGGCGGCCCCGACGACGACGCCGCGACCCAGCGCGGCCGGGCCCGGGTGGATCGACCCGGGACGGGTCTCGTGCGGCGCGGTCATCGAACGAATGTTCTCACACGGGGGTCGCACCGGGAACAACGGCGGGGTCCGTGCGGTTCGCAGGGACATGGCCGAGACCACCGATGCGATCGACGTGTACTGGCGCCCGGGGTGCGGGTTCTGCATGGCGCTGGACCGCCAGCTGAGCCGGATGGACGTGCCGATGCGCAAGCGCAACATCTGGGACGACCCGAGCGCCGCCGAGTTCGTCCGTCAGCACGCCGACGGCAACGAGACCGTGCCCACGGTGCACATCGGCGAGCAGGTGCTCGTGAACCCGACGCCCAA
>JBCCTY010000185.1:0-8072 GCA_039197885.1 Actinomycetota bacterium
ACCTGGCCGTCGAGATCGAGCTCGACCTCACCGGTGGTGTCTGGGGTTCGGTCGCCGCGGGTGGCTCGCTGGCCGGCGAGGGGCTCGACGGCCCTGACATGGACCTCGCCGAACGACTCGCCGGCCCGGCACAGACGCTCATGCGGACCGCCGCACACGTCGAGGAGGTCGAGCGGGTGATCGGCGTCGTCGCCCCCGATGTCAGCTCACCCGATCTCGCCGCCCGGCTCCACCACCGGATGCGAGCCCTGACCGGGCACTGGAACTCGACCCGCCACGGGGAGGACATGATCCTGACCTGGCCGCCGGAGGGGTGAGCTACGGCGACCGGGCGTCCACCATGATCACCGGGATCGGCGAGCGCTGGAGCGCAGCGAGCGCCACGCCACCGGTGCGCAGGCCCTCGAACCCTCCGACGCCCCGTCGTCCGAGCAGGAGCACGTCGGCGCCCCGCGACCGCACCGCACCGAGGAGCGCGTCCATCGGCCGTCGGTCGTCGACGACCACGAGATCGACGCGCACGCCGGCGTCGACGAGCGGTCGGCTCCACCCGACGAGCTCCTCCGCCGCTTCGCGACGCCACGCGGCGGCGTCGGCCCCCGGGATCCCCTCACCCTCGGGCTCACGGACCCGGACCACCACGACATCGGCGTCGAGCGCCGGGGCGACGAGGGCGCACCAGGCGACGGCCGCCAACGACTCGGCCGAGCCGTCCACCCCGAGCACGACCCGGGTGACCGGCCCCTGGCGCTCGGACGGCACGACGGCGAGGGAGCCGGTCGAGTGGTGCGCCATGTGCTCCGCGACCCGGCCGAGGCGATGGTCCTCCGGATCGGCGCCCTCCCCCGACCGACCCAGCACGACCAGGTCGGCCGACTCCCGGCGTGCGACCCGGTCGATGACCTGACGGGGGTCCCCGACCTCGACGACCAGGCGGGCACGGGCGCCCCGCTCGGTCGCGTGATCGACGAAGCGCTCCTCCAGGTCCGCGGCTCTCAGCGCGAGCAGCCGGGCGAGCTCGTCGGCGTCGACGTCGGGGGGTCGCTGGAAGGCGTGGGCCTCCACCACCTCGGCGTCGACCACGGCGGCGAGCCGGGCACCCCAGGCCGTCACGGTCCGTGTCGCGAAGGAGCGGTCGATCCCGATCACGACGGTGCGCATCGCATCCTCCTCTCCGTCCCAGTCTCCACGGCCGAAGCGTCGGGCGACAGGGGCCTTCGTCGGTTTCGTGCGTGCGAAGATGCCGCCATGACCAAGGTGTTCGTGCACGGCAACCCCGAGGTCCCCGAGCTCTGGGGACCGCTCCTCGGGGCGCTGGGCGACCGGGGGGTCCACGACTGCGTGACCGTGGCGCCACCGGGCTTCGGTGCACCGGTGCCCGACGGGTTCGACGCCACCCCCGCCGGCTACGTCGACTGGCTGGCCGACGAGGTCGCCGGCATCGAAACGCCCGTCGACCTGGTCGGTCACGACTGGGGTGCCGGCCACGTCTTCGGGCTCGCCGGTACCCGACCCGACCTCGTCCGTTCGTGGGCGGCAGACTGCGCCGGTCTCCTCCATCCGTCCTACGAGTGGCACGACGCCGCGAAGGTCTGGCGGACACCGGGTGAGGGCGAGGAGGCCATCGCATCGCTCACCGGCCTCCCCACCGACGACCTCGCCGCCGCCTACGCGGCCCTCGGGATGCCCGAGGACATCGCCCGTGCCATGGCCGAGGCGGCGGGCGACGAGATGGCCGCCTGCATCCTGACGCTCTACCGAGCTGCGGACCGCGACGTGCTCGATGCCGTCGCCGCCCGCCTCGCCGCGTCCGACCGCCCGGGGCTGTTGCTCTCCGCCGAGGCCGATCCCTACGTCGCCGCCGCGCTCGCCGAGGATGTCGCGGCACACGTCGGCGCCACCGTCGCCCCACTGCCGGAACGTGGCCACTGGTGGATGGTCGAGGACCCCGGCCCGGGCGCCGACAGCCTTGCGGCGTTCTGGGCCTCGCTCGACTGAGCTCCCGGCCCTCGCCGACGGGCCTTGGTCAGCGCGGCCCGCTGGCCGTCGACTCCCGGGCGATGTTGCCCAGCGACGACCAGATGAGCACGAGCGTGACCGCCGACCCGACGAAGGCGAACCAGTACGGGGTGGTGATGTCACCCCGTGAGGCGAGCAGGCCTCCGAGGCCGGCCCCGACGACGAGCCCGCCCTTGAGGCCCACCCCGTACACCGCCGCGATCCGGCCCTGCAGGTGCTCGGGGACCGCGGCCTGGCGGATCGTGTTGGACGTGGTCCCCCACATCGACGCGTGGACGCCGAAGCAGAACAGCACGACCATCGCCGGCCAGGCCGTGGTGACCGTGGCGAGCACGAGATGGGTCGAGACCTCGACCGTCAGGCCGATCCGCATGATGGCGGCCATCCCGATCCTCGCCTCGACCCGGTGGTAGGCGAGCGTGCCGAGGATGCCGCCGACGGCGGTGATCGACGTGAGCAGCCCGAACCCGATCTCACCGAGGCCGAGGCGATCGGTGGCCAGCACCACGAGCACGGAGTAGGCCGCACCGAACGTGAGGTTGAACACGGTGATGGTGATGGCCAGCGTCCGGATCGCCGCGTGGCCCCGCAGCCACCGGAGGCCATCGCCGATGTCGGCCCGGACGGTGCCCGCCCGCTCCGACGGCGCAGCGACCGGGCCCAGGCGGAGCCGACCGGTGAGCACGACGCCGAGGGCGAGGACGACGGCCTGTCCGACGAACGGCACGCTCGCCCCCAGGACGAACAGCGCGGCGCCGACGGAGGGGCCGACGAGCTGATCGAGCCCGATGAACCCGAACATCAGGCGCGTGTTGCCCGTCGCGAGGTCGCCCGGCGCCACGATCATCGGGAGCAGGGTCAGCGAGGTCGTGTCGGCGAGCGTCTCCGCCACGCCGAGCAGGAACAGCGCAGCGAGGACCAACCCGATCGTCGCGGCGTCGGTGAAGACGGCGACCGCCAGCGCCATGATCACGCCGACCCGGGCGAGGTTGGCGGCGATCAGGACGCGCCGACGATCGAGTCGGTCCACCACGACACCGGCGTGGAGGCCCAGGAGCAGACCGGGCAGTCGCTGGAGCATCCAAGACAGCCCGACCAGCAGAGGATCCTCGGTCAACGACTCGACGAGGAGCGGGCCGGCGGCGATGCCGATCCCGTCGCCGAGGTTGGTGGCCCAGGACGACCCGACCAGCCACCGGAAGTCGGACCCGAGTCGCCTGGGCAGCACCGAGTCCACCAGTCGACGCACGGGCGCGCACCGTAGCGTCGGTGACGCCGGCCGACGGGGGCCGATGTGTCTCTCGCGGCGAACCTCGGCATCCTGGGCGGAGTGATCGATCCCCGCCCAACCGTCCGTCGCGTGTGACCGACGTCGACGACCCGGCCGGGGCGACCGGCTCGGCCCGCCAGGCCCTCGCCCACCGTGACTTCCGCATCGTCTTCGTCGGCTCGTTCGTGTCGAACATCGGCCGGTGGATGCAGAACGTCGTGCTCACGGCGTTCGCCTGGGAGTTGACCGAACGACCGTCGTTCGTCAGCCTCGTGGTGTTCGCCCAGCTCGGGCCGATGCTCCTCCTGTCGATCGTCGGCGGGACGCTCGCCGACTCGCTCGACCGTCGCAAGCTCCTGCTCGCCACGCAGGTCTGGCAGGCCGCATGGACCTTCGTGCTCGCCGCCGCCGTGACGGGCGGTGACGTCGAGGAGTGGCTCCTCGTCCTGCTCGTGTTCGTCATCGGGTTGGGTCAGGCGATCTTCGCCCCCACCTGGTCGGCGGTCCTGCCGACCCTCGCCGGCCGCGAGAACCTCGAGGCGTCGATCAGCCTCAACTCGACGCAGATGAACGCGAGCCGGGTCGTCGGACCGGCGCTCGGTGGCGTGCTGTGGGTCGCCTTCGGCGCGTCGGCGGTGTTCGTCGTCAACGGGCTGTCGTACGTGTTCGTGATCGGCGCGCTGCTCGTGGCCCGGTTCCCCGACGTGCCCAGAGCGGCGGCCGGCGCGGGGTGGTCGCGCCTCACCGCCGGCTTCCGACTCGTCGGCGAGCGCCCGCTGATCCGCAACTCGTTGCTGCTGATGTCGCTCTTCGCGCTGTTCTGCCTGCCGTTCATCGGGCAGATGCCGACGCTCGCCGAGCTGAACCTGGGCATCGATGCGAAGAGCACGGGCTACGGCGTGCTCTACGCGACGTTCGGATCGGGTGCCGTCGGCGGTGCGCTGCTGGTCGGCACCGTGCTGCGCCCCGTCCCGAAGCCGCTCGTCGTCCGCGGCACGCTCACCGCCTTCGCCGTCCTGCTCGGCGTGCTCGCCGCGTTGCGGTCGCCCCTGCCGGCCTACCCGGTGATGTTCCTCGTCGGACTCGTCTACTTCGCCACCACCACGGCGTTGCTGACCCACGTCCAGACCCACATCGAGGACGAGGTCAGGGGCCGTGTCATGGCCCTCTGGACCATGAGCTTCGGGGGCATGGTGCCCATCTCCAACCTGCTGGCCGGGCCCCTCATCGAGCGAACCTCCGTGACGGCCGTGGTGGCCCTCGGTGCGGTGGTCGCGCTCGCCCTCGGGTGGACGATCGCGCTGGAACCCGCGCCAGCGACCTCCGACTAGGGTCGGTCGCAACCCGACCAGAGGGAGGACCGTCCGGCGATGTCGTTCATCGAGCACGACGAGGGTCGCTACCTCAACCGGGAGCTGTCCTGGCTCGACTTCGACGACCGGGTGCTGGCGCTCGCCGAGTCGGCCGACACGCCGTTGCTCGACCGGGTGAAGTTCCTGGCGATCGCCCACTCGAACCTCGACGAGTTCTTCCAGGTCCGGGTCGCCGGCGTGCGTGAGCAGGTCGCGGCCGGAGTGACGACCACGTCGGTCGACGGACGCAGCCCGACCGAGCAACTCGCCGAGATCCGCGACCGGGTGACGCGCCTGGTGGGCGACTCCGACCGGCTGTTCCACGACGCGCTGGTGCCCGAGCTCTCCGGCCAGGGCATCGTCTACACCGGCTACGAGCTCCTCGACGAGGACGACCGCAAGTGGGTCGACCGCCAGTTCCACGAGCGGCTGTTCCCGGTGCTCACCCCGTTGGCCGTCGATCCGGCCCACCCCTTCCCCTACATCTCGAACCTGTCGTTGAACCTCGCGGTCCAGGTGCGGGCGCCCCGCGACCTGAACACGCGGTTCGCCAGGGTGAAGATCCCACCGATCCTCAGCCGGTTCGTCGTGATGCCCGACGGTCAGCGCTTCGTCCCGGTCGAGCAGGTCATCGCTGCCCACCTGTCGCAGTTGTTCCCCGGCATGCAGATCGTGGCCCACCACACGTTCCGCGTGACCCGGAACAGCGACCTCGACATCGGCACCCTCGGCGACGACGCCGACGACCTCCTCCGCGAGATCGAGGACCGCCTCACCCGCCAGCGCTTCGGTCGGGTGGTGCGCCTCGAGGTCGAGGACAGCATCGACGCCGCCAGCCTGAACCTCCTGGCCCGCGAGCTCGAGGTGGACGACGTCGACATCTACCGCTCGTCGGGTCCCCTCGGCATGGACGGCCTCTTCGGCGTGGCCGAGCTCGACCGACCCGAGCTGAAGTGGGAGCTCTTCCCCGGCGCCACCCAACCCCAGCTCGCGAAGAGCCCGTCGGTCTTCAAGCTCCTCGCCGAGCGCGACGTGCTGCTCCACCATCCCTACGACGCCTTCCACACCTCGGTCGCGGAGTTCATCTGGCAGGCGGCGAAGGACCCGCAGGTCCTCGCGATCAAGCAGACGATCTACCGGACGGCCACGGACTCGTCGATCGTCCACGCGCTCATCCACGCCGCCGAGGAGGGCAAGCAGGTCGTGGCGCTGGTCGAGCTGAAGGCCCGCTTCGACGAGGAGGCCAACATCGAGTGGGCCCGACACCTCGAAGAGGCAGGCGTCCACGTGATGTACGGCGTCACGGGCCTCAAGACCCACACGAAGACGACGCTGGTGGTGCGCGACGAGGGTCAGCACATCCGTCGGTACTCCCACGTCGGCACCGGCAACTACCACGAGAAGACGGCCCGGCTCTACGAGGACGTCGGCCTACTCACGTCGAACCCCGAGATCGGCGCCGACCTCAGCGACCTCTTCAACTACCTCACCGGCTACTCCCACCAGCGCGACTATCGCCAGCTCCTCGTCGCCCCGCTCCAGATGCGCGACCGCATCATCGACCTCATCCGCCAGGAGGCGGGGCAGCTCGATGGGCGGATCGTGATGAAGCTGAACTCGCTGGTCGACCCCGGCATCATCGACGCGCTGTACGAGGCGTCGATGGCCGGCACCCGCATCGACCTCATCGTCCGTGGCATCTGCTGCCTCCGCCCGGGCGTCCCCGACCTGTCCGAGAACATCACGGTGCGCTCCGTCGTCGGCCGCTACCTGGAGCACTCGCGGATCCTGCGCTTCGGCACCAAGCCCCGCGGGCGCCGCTACTTCATCGGCTCGGCCGACATGATGCCCCGCAACCTCGACCGCCGGGTCGAGGCGATCGCTCCCGTGCTCGACCCCCAGCACAAGGACCGGCTCGAGGAGATCCTCGACATCCTCCGTGAGGACGACGTGCTGGCCTGGGAGCTGAGCTCCGACGGAACGTGGTGGAAGGTGCCCACCGAGAAGGGCCTCGACTCCCACCTCCGGATCGCCGAGCTCACCGTCGAGCTCAACGACGCCCAGCGCGCCGCGCTCGACGACGTCGACGCGTGAGCGATCCGATCCGGGCCGCCGGCGGGCTGGTGGTCGATGTGGGTGGCGAGGAGGTGCAGGTCGTGCTGATCCACCGCGACCGCTACGACGACTGGTGCCTGCCGAAGGGCAAGCTCGACGACGGCGAGTCGTTCGCCGAGGCCGCCGCGCGCGAGGTCACCGAGGAGACCGGGCTGGTCTGCCAGCTCGGCGCCGAGCTCGCGGAGGTCCACTATGAGGTGGGCGGGCGACCGAAGGTCGTCCGGTTCTGGGAGATGACGCCGGTGGGCGGTGAGCTGGCGCCCCAGGACCTCGACGAGGTCGACGCCATCGGCTGGTTCCCGATCGAGGTGGCCAGGACGAAGGTCAGCTACGACGCCGATCGAAGCGTGATCGACGCCTGGATGAGCCGGTGACCGGCCGCCTCGAGGACAGGGTCGCGCTCGTGACCGGCGGCGGCTCGGGCATCGGACGGGCCTGCGTGGCCCACCTCGTCGCCGACGGCGCCCAGGTCGCGGTCGCCGACGTCCGACCCGAGGCGGCCGACGAGGTCGCGGCCGCGCACGGTGAGGCGGCCACGTCGATCGTGGCCGACGTGACCGACGAGGCGCAGGTCGAGGCGATGGTGGCGGCGACCGTCGAGCGGTTCGGACGCCTCGACATCGCCGTCAACAACGCCGGCACCGGGGGCTTCGCCCCGCTCGTCGATCATCCGCTCGAGCTCTGGCGCCGCATCCACGCCCTGTGCCTCGAGGCCGTGTTCACGTGCGTCAAGCACGAGGGGCGGGTGCTCGCCGAGCAGGGTGAGGGTGGTTCGATCGTGAACGTCGCGTCGATGAACGCGACCCAGCCCGCCCAGGGCATGTCCGCCTACTGCTCGGCCAAGGCGGGCGTGGCGATGCTCACCGAGGTGGCGGCGATGGAGCTCGGCCCGCACCGGATCCGCGTCAACGCCGTGGCGCCCGGCCTGATCGAGACGCCCCTCGCCGCAGGCCTCCACGGCAACGACGCCATCCGGGCCGACTTCGAGCAGAACCAACCGATCCCGGGGCTGGGCCAACCCGACGACGTCGCCGCCGTCGTCGCCTTCCTCGCCTCCGACGCCGCCCGACTCATGAACGGCGACCTCGTCCGGGTCGACGGTGGCGCCACAACGGGCCGCTACCCCCGCCTCTTCGACCACTTCGGCGCCTGACCACCACCTCGACCGCCGGCCCGGCGATGCACCGGTCCGGGCGGAGCGCTCCGTAGCCTGTCCGGCGTGCTGACGACCTTCTCCGGCGGTCGCCTCTTCGGTGACCGGACCGGCTCCGAACCCGCCGATGTGCTCGCGCTCCACGGCTGGCGACGTGACCGCA
>JBCCTY010000186.1:0-8041 GCA_039197885.1 Actinomycetota bacterium
CTGCCGAGAAGCCAAGGAGGCGCTGTCGAACGAGACGGCGACCAGCGTGCTCGCCCTGCTCCCCGGTCGCGACCCGCAGGAGATCCGGCTCACCCGCACCGAGCTCGAGGACCTCATCCGACCCCGCCTCGTCGAGACGGTCGCCGCGCTCGAGCGCACCGTCGCCTCCGCCGGGCTGGAGGTCGACGACCTCGATCGGGTGCTGCTGGTGGGTGGCTCGTCACGGATGCCGCTGGTCGGCGAGATCGTGGCCGACGGCGTCCGCGCGCCGCTCGCCATCGACACCCACCCCAAGCACGCCATCGCCCAGGGCGCCGCGCTCCTCGCTGCCCGGCAGGCGGCGGCCGCTGCGCCCCCGGTCACCGCTCCCGTTGCCGCAGCCGCCCCGCCCGAGCCGCCGCAGCCGGCACCCGACCTCGCCGATCTGCTTCCGGACCCTCCCACGGCTGGGCCGGTCGACGACCGGCCGCCTCCGCCCCGGACAACACCGCCCGCCGCCGCGCCGGCGGGCGGTGGTCGCGGTCGGGTGGTCGTCCCCTTCCTGCTCCTGGCGGCCCTGGTGGTGGCGGTGGCGCTGGTGGCCAACAACCGCTTCGGCCAGAGCAGCGACCCCCCGGGGAACACGACGACCTCCGTGTTCGAGGCGTCCACCGACGGCGATGGGAGCAGCGCGACGACCTCGGCAACGGTCGACGAGGTCGCTGCGGCCGACTACCGCCGGGAAGCCCAAGTGCGCTGGGATCGAAACCAGTCCCTTCGGGACTTCTTGCTCGCCGCGCCCCCGGTGGCCCGGAACATCGGCAGCTCGACGATTCAGTTCTTCGACTGTCAGGAAGCGCTCGACCGTCTCGAGGGCATCTATCTGGAGGACGCTGCGCGACTCGACGGTGCGATCGAGGCGCTTCCATCGCACGAACAGTTCCCCGACATCGATCTCACGAGCGAACCCGACATCCAGGTGTCGTACTCGTCGTTCCGCTCGGAGGTCCTCGACTTCTATGTGGTGTGCGGAGCGACCGAAGAGGCGCCCGACGTTGCGGGGCACCCGTGGTTCGACGCCTTCATCACGCTCCAGGCCGACCTGTGCGATCTCGGCGCCGTCGCCGAGCTCGACACGCCCGCCGGAACCTTCGAGTGCGGTCTGGACGTGGACCGTGAACTGCTCGTCAGGGACCTGGACGCTGCCTTTCGCCCTGAGTGAACGGGTGCCGCGGTGAGCGGCAGATCGTTGGGACGGCGTTGTCTCAAGTCCCTTAGGTTCTGCCCCCATGCGGGCTTGGGTCGGAGGATTGCGGGAGCAGTGGGGCGCGACGTCGTTCGCGCTCGTCGGCGGCGCGCTCGTCGCTGCCGTCGCGCTCGTGCTCGTCGCGGTCTGGCCCGCCCAGGCCGGCACCGTCGAGCTGTGGCTCGAGCGACGCGACGAGATCGGGCCCGACCCCTTCACCGACTCACTCTCGTTCACCGAGGTCACGATCCCGGGCGAGCTCCAGACGATCAGCTTCGGTGACGGCATCACCGTCGTGCCCGGCACCGCGCCGGGCCTCTACGGCGGGTCCGGCAGCGACGCCGAGTGCGACCCCGCCCGACTCATCGCCTTCCTCGAGGCCGAGCCCGACAAGGCCGCAGCCTGGGCGTCGGTCCAGGGCATCGAGGTCGACGAGATCGCCGACTACATCGGTGGCCTCACACCGGCCGTGCTGCTCCAGGACACCTGGGTCACCAACCACGGCTACCGCGACGGCCGAGCGACGCCCCGGCAGTCGGTGCTCCAGGCCGGCACCGCCGTCCTCGTCGACGACGAGGGCGTACCCCGGGCTCGCTGCAAGTGCGGCAACCCGCTCACCCCGCCGCAGGTCCCCTCCGATCTCGATCGTGTCGAGCTGGTCGGTGAGCCGTGGGACGACTTCGACCTCGACGAGGTGGTCCAGGTCGAGCCGGCCACCTTCACCGCCGACGGCCTCTTCCTGACCCGGGTCCCGGACGGCCAGGCCATCTTCCGCCCGCAGGGCACGCTGGGCCCCGACGACATCCTCGTCGACGAGAACGGGATGTTCATCCAGGAGCTCGAGGGCGAGGCCCTCCCCGCCTCGGCTCCGGCCGGCAGCGGTCCCTACCCACTGCCGGTCCAGACCAACGCCGGCCTTCCCGTCAACTACGAGGTGACGGGACCGTGCCGCTGGGACGGCGAGGAGCTCACGCTCACCGGGTCGGGCGAGTGTGAGGTCGTGGGCTCGTCGGAGGGCGACGACCGGTGGGCGCCGTTCGAGGACACCACGATCGTCCTGGTCGAAGCGCTCGATCAGGTCATCGCGGTGCCCGACATCGGTGTGCTCGTGGTGGGCGAGGAACCCGTCCCGCTCGAGGCCAGCGCCGACTCCGGACTCCCACTCGCCTACACCACCGAGGGACCGTGCGAGATCGTCGACGGTGCGGTCGTGGCCACCGGTGAGGGCACCTGCATCATCACCATCGAGCAGGAAGGTGACGACGAGTGGGCCCCAGCCGAACCCGTCGTCATCGAGGTCGAGATCCTCGGTGCGGCCGAGGCGGGGGAGCGCGAGACGCAGACGATCTCGTTCTCGCTCGCTGGTTCGATGCAGCTCGGGACGTCGGGTCTGCGGCTGTCCGCCACCTCGAGCTCGGGCCTGCCCGTGACCTTCACCGTGAGCGGCCCGTGCCGCATCTCGGGCGGTCGCCTGGTGCCGGTGTCGCCGGGCACCTGCCGGGTCACGGCCGTCCAGGCCGGTGACGAGGACGTGCAGCGTGCGACCTCCACCGAGACGGTGACCGTGCTCGCTCAGGCCCAGAACATCGACTTGTCCGGCCTGCCCGGCGAGCTGCGCTCCGACGGTTCGGCGCCGCTGCCCGGGAGCAGCTCGGCCGGGGTGCCGATCACCTACGCCACGAGTGGGCCGTGCTCGGTCTCGGGCAACCAGCTCGTCCCCACCGGGGCCGGCACCTGCACGCTCACCGCGTCGGCCGGGTCGACCTCGACCACCGCCGCTGCCCGCACCAGCGTGACCATCGAGATCGTCGAGGTGCTCGTCGAGGCGGAGGATCAGACCATCTCGTTCCCGGCGCCGGGCGGGCTCACCTTCGGCGGTGGTAGCGCTGCGTTGTCGGCAACCGCATCGTCGGGGCTCCCCGTGACCTACACCGTCACCGCCGGCCCGTGTTCGGTGGCGGGCTCGACGCTGAGCGCTTCGGGCGCAGGATCGTGCACGGTCGCGGCATCGCAGCCCGGCAACACCGCCTTCAACGCGGCGCCGACCGTGAGCCAGACGGTCACGGTGGCCAAGGCCGGGCAGTCGGTCTCGATCGACGCCCCGGCGTCGATGCGGGTCGAGGACTCCGCTGCCGTGGCCGGCTCGTCGTCGGCCGGGCTGCCCGTCGCCCTCTCCGCCAGTGGCGCCTGCAGGCTGTCGGGCTCGACGCTCACCGCCACGGGTGAGGGCACCTGCACGGTGTCGGCCACGCAGGCCGGCGACGCCGACCACGACCCGGGCTCGGCGACCAGCACCGTCGCCGTGTCGAAGCGATCGCAGACCATCGACATCTCCGCCCCGGGCTCGCTCGAGGTCTTCCAGTCCGGCGCCGTGGGCGCAACCGCCACCTCGGGGCTGCCGGTGCAGCTGAGCGTCTCGGGACCCTGCGAGTTCCCCGGGTCGACGCTGGAGCCCTTCGACGTGGGAACGTGCCGGGTGACGGCGAGCCAGGCCGGCAACGGCACCTGGGAGGCCGTGCCCGCGCAGACGGTCCGGGTCACGATCACGCAGGCGAGCCAGTCGATCGACTACGGCGTCGCCGGCACCTACGAGCTCTTCGACGCCATCGCCATGAACGCCGCAGCCTCGTCGGGCCTACCGGTCACCTACTCGGTCACGCCGCCGTGCCAGATCGACGACCCGTTCATCTACGCCAACGGCCTCGGTCCCTGCACGATCACCGTCGACCAGGCGGGCAACGCCCAGTACGCACCGGTGCGGGTCACGCGGTCGTTCACCGTCGTCAAGCAGGCGCAGACCATCACGTTCGATCCGCTCGCCAACGACGTCCACGGCAGCAACGGCCAGGGCATCCGTGCGTTCTCCTCGTCGGGACTGCCGTTGCAGTTCTCCGTCGGCGGCCCGTGCCTGCTCCTCAACTCGGGCCTCGGTGTCGTCCCGGACGGCTCCGGGACCGTCGCCACCTGCTCGGTGACGGCGTCGCAGCCGGGCGACGGCACCTTTGCAGCGGCAGCGCCGGTCACCCGGACGTTCCAGGTGAGTAATCCCTAGAGGCGACCGCCTAGCCTGTCGGCCGCATGGACGAGGGCACGGGGCAGACGGTCGACGACGTCAGGGCGGGGCTGGAGGCGCAGGACTACCTCACCGACGACGGGCTCGCGACCATCGTCTTCCTCGCCCTGGAGCTCGGTCGCCCGCTGTTGCTCGAAGGTGAGCCCGGCGTCGGCAAGACCGAGCTCGCTCGGGCGCTCTCCGCATGGACCGGCGGCGAGCTGATCCGCCTCCAGTGCTACGAGGGCATCGACGCCGCCCAGGCGCTCTACGAGTGGGACTACACCCGCCAGCTCCTGCACCTCCGCACCGCCGAGGCCGTCGGTGCCACGGGCGACGCCGACCACCTCGAGGACGAGCTCTACTCCGAGCGGTTCCTCATCGAACGTCCCCTGCTCCGAGCCATCGACCTGGCGTCCAAGGGGACCCCGCCGGTGCTGCTGATCGACGAGGTCGATCGGGCCGACGACGAGTTCGAGGCCTTCCTCCTCGAGGTGCTCTCGGACTTCGCCGTCACCGTGCCCGAGCTCGGCACCTTCCGGGCGGAGCAGCCGCCGATCGTGATCGTCACCTCCAATCGCACCCGCGACGTGCACGACGCGCTCAAGCGGCGATGCCTCTACCACTGGGTCGAGCATCCCGACTTCGAGCGCGAGGTGCAGATCGTGCAGCGGCGCGCCCCCGAGGTCGGCGAACGGCTTGCCCGCCAGGTGGCCGCCGCCGTGGCAGCGCTGCGCCAGATGGAGCTCTACAAGCCGCCCGGGGTGGCGGAGACGATCGACTGGGCGATGGCGCTCGGTCGGCTGGGGCGCACCGATCTCGATGTCGCGTCGGTCGAGGCGAGTCTCGGTGCGGTCGTCAAGTACGCCGAGGATCGCGAGAAGGTCAACGGCAACAGCATGGACGCCCTCATCGCCCGGGCCGTCGCCGCGACGTCGTGACGGCCGCGATCGATCCGGGCCCGACGGCACCGGAGCGGATGGCCGTGGCCTTCGCCCACGTGCTGCGCTCCGCCGAGCTCGACGTGCCGGTCGGGACCGTGACCACCTTCGTCGAGGCGCTCGGGCGGGTCGGGATCGACGATCGCGACCGGGTCTACTGGGCGGGTCGCACGACGCTCATCCGTCGCCCGGAGGACATCGAGCTCTACGACCGGGCGTTCGCCGTGTTCTGGTTCGCCGCCGAGCAGATCGTCAAGCGGCCCGAGACACCGATCGACCTGGTCCTCGCGCTCGACGCCGAGGACGAGGACGAGGACGACGACGCCGACGGGGGTGGCGACGAGGAGGCGGATGCATCGACGCTCGCCGTCCGGTGGAGCGCCAACGAGGTGCTCGCCGCCAAGGACTTCGCGCTCTGCTCCGCCGACGAGATCGACGAGATCCGCCGACTCATGACCCAGGTGAAGGTGGCGTCGAGCCGGCGTCGGGCTCGCCGCCACCGCCGGACCAACCGACAGCGCGGCCGCCCCGACCTGCGGCGCACCGTCCGGCGGGCGATGCGCACCGGTGGCGACCCGGCCCGTCGCCTGTTCACCGCTCCCGACGACCGGCCGAGGCGGATCGTCCTGCTGCTCGACGTCTCGGGCTCGATGGAGCACTACGCCCGGGCGTTGCTCCGCTTCGCCCACGTCGCCATCGCCGGACGCACCCAGGTCGAGGCGTTCACCTTCGGCACCCGCCTCACCCGCGTCACCCGCGAGCTCGACTCCCGCGACCCCGACGCGGCCTTCCGGGCGGCCACCGGCGCCGTGGAGGACTGGTCCGGGGGCACGCGCATCGGCGCGGCGCTCCGGCAGTTCAACGACGAGTGGGGTGTGCGGGGCATGGCCCGGGGATCGATCGTGGTGATCCTCTCCGACGGCTGGGACCGCGGTGAGCCCGAGGTGCTCGGTGAGCAGATGGCCCGGCTCTCGCGCGTCGCGCACCGCCTCGTGTGGGTGAACCCGTTGAAGTACACGGAGGGCTACGCGCCGCTCGCCCGAGGGATGGCAGCGGCGCTGCCGTATGTTGATGACTTCGTGGAGGGTCACTCGCTCGACGCCGTGCGGGAGCTCGCCGCGCTGATCGACCGGTGAGTTGATCGACCGCTGAGGTCGGGGAGGGGAGACATCGTGCTCGAGGTGCTGGACGACATCGATCGGTGGCGACGGGCCGGACGCCGGGTCGCGGTCGCCCGGGTGGTCGACATCGAGGGGTCGGGTCCGCGCGACCCGGGCGCTGCCATGGCGGTCAACGACGAGGGCGAGGTCGCCGGCTCGGTCTCGGGCGGATGCGTCGAGGGCGCCGTCGTCGGTGAGGCGCTCGGGATCCTCGACGGCGCTCGCGGCCCCGGTGTCGTGACCTTCGGCTACTCCGACGACGAGGCCTTCGCCGTGGGCCTCACCTGCGGCGGCACGATCCACCTCTTCATCGAGGAGCTCGACTGGTGAGCGACGCCGGCCCGCTCTACGAGGTGTGGAGCGATGCGCTGCGCACCGAGCGCCCGGTGGCGCTCGCCACCGTGATCGACGGCCCCGACGCCGGCAAGAAGCTGCTCGTCGAGCGAGACGGCGCGACGGTCGGCACGCTGGGCGATCCCGACCTCGACCGGGTGGTCGCCCGCGACGCCCTCGCCGAGCTCGACATGGGGCTGACGGAGGTGCGCCACTACGGCGCGCACGGCGAGGCCCGCCAGGCCGACGTGTCGGTCTTCATCGAGTCGCGGGCTCCCCGTCCCCGCATGTTGATCTTCGGCGCTGTCGACTTCACCCGGGCCCTCGCCCAGCAGGCCAAGTTCCTCGGTTATCACGTCACCGTCTGCGACGCCCGGGAGGTCTTCGCCACGCGGAAGCGGTTCCCGATGGCCGACGAGGTCGTCGTCGACTGGCCCAACCGCCTGCTCGAGCAGGTCGGCGACGATCTCGGCCCACGCGATGCGGTGTGCGTGCTCACCCACGACGCCAAGTTCGACGTGCCGGCGATCACCTCCGCGCTTCGCACCCGCGTCGGCTACATCGGCGCGATGGGCAGTCGCCGCACCCACGCGACCCGCAGCGACCGGCTCCGCGAGGAGGGCGTCACCGACGACGAGCTCGACCGCATCCTCGCCCCGATCGGGATCGACATCGGCGCCCGATCGCCCGAGGAGACCGCCGTCTCGATCTGCGCCGAGATCATCGCGCTGCGGACCGGACGGGTCGCGGCGAGCCTGCGCGACGGCGAGGGCCCGATCCACGCGTGATCACCGCCGCCGTGGTGCTCGCCGCCGGAGCCGGCTCGCGGTTCGACGGGCCCGATCACAAGCTCCTCGCCGAGATCGGCGGCCGTCCCGTCGTGAGCCACGTGCTCGACGCGGTGCTCGAGGCAGACATCGGTCCGGTCCTGGTCGTGACCGGCGCGGTCCGGATCGGCGACGTGCTCCCGGCGTCGACCCGCGAGGTCCCGAACCCGCGGTGGGCCGAGGGCCAGGCCACGTCGGTCCTGGCCGGGGTGGAGGCGGCCGACGAGCTGGGTGCCGATGCCATCGTCGTCGGACTTGGTGACCAGCCCGGCGTCCCGGCGGCTGCGTGGCGACGGGTCGCCGCATCGTCGTCGCCGATCGCCGTCGCCACCTATGGCGGACGTCGACGCAACCCGGTCCGCCTGGCGAGATCGATCTGGCCGGAGCTCCCGCGCGACGGTGACCAGGGCGCCCGTGGCCTGATCGAGGCGCGACCGGATCTGGTGGACGGGGTAGCGTGTCCGGGCAATCCGGACGACATCGACACACAGGAGGACCTCCAG
>JBCCTY010000187.1:0-8012 GCA_039197885.1 Actinomycetota bacterium
AGGGACCACGAACGTGTCGCCCTCCTGGAGCTCGACGGTCCGCTCCCCACCGTCTGCGTCCCGGAGGGTGATGTCGAACCGGCCGTCGAGGACGAGGAAGAACTCATCGGTGTCGTCGTGGACGTGCCAGACGTGGTCGCCAAGCGTCTTCGCGATGCGGACGTCGTAGTCGTTCATCCGGGCGATGATCCTGGGGCTGTAGACCTCGTCGAAGGATCGCAGGGCGAGGGTCAGGTTGACCGGGTCGGGAGTTGTCATGTCGGCGAGTCTCCCGATGGCTCGGCACCGGTGGCTTGTACGTTCTTGACGTGGAGGAGCTGCCCGTCGACCGGTGCGCCGTGACCGCCTGGCGGCCGGACGTCGACGGCATCGACGAGGTGTTCCACGCCCACATCGTCGACTGGGGCTACCCGGCGCACGCCCACGACACGTGGACGGTGCTGATCGTCGATCGGGGCGCCATCGACTACTCGCTCGACAGCCGACGATGTGCCACGACCGAGTCGACGGTGGCGATCCTGCCGCCGGGCGTCGTCCACGACGGTCGCCCCGCCAGCCGTGCTCACCAGGGCTTCTGGAAGCGGAACCTCTACCTGTCGCCCGACCTGTTGTCGCCCGACCTGGTCGGCGCCGCCGTCGACCGCACGGTGATCGACGATCCGACGCTGCGCCGCGCGCTGTCGCAGCTGCACCACGGCCTCGTCCGGGGTGAGGAGACGCTCGACGGCGAGGGTCGGTTGGCCCTGATCCGCGATCGGATCGAGGCCCACCTCCGCCCCACGGCGACCGTGGACGTCGACGACACCCGGCTGGCCCACCGCCTCCGCCTGCTCCTCGACGAGCACACGGTCGCGCCGATCCGGCTCGCCGACGCAGCCGCTGTCCTCGATCGCTCGGTGTCGCACCTCGTGCGGAGCTTCACCGCCACGTTCGGCGTGAGCCCTCACGCCTACGTCGTCGGTCGCCGGATCGACGCCGCCCGGGGGCTGCTCCTCGACGGTGTCCCGCCGGCGGAGGTGGCGACGGCGGTCGGCTTCCACGACCAGGCCCACCTGACCCGCCACTTCAAGCGCCACGTGGCCACGACCCCGGCACGCTACGCCCGCGGCCGCTGACGAATCCGTATCGGCTGCCGACCATCGATCGGCGGCGCGAAGAACGTACAAGACGGAGGGTGGACGGGCGCGGTGCGATGGCACGATGACCGCCGACCTCAAGATCGCCGTCGCCGTGCAGTCCGACCTCGAGACCTGGCAGAAGCTCAACGCCACCGCCTTCGCCGTGAGCGGGCTGACCTCGCTGCTCCCGGAGCTGCTCGGCGAGCCCTACGTGGACGGATCCGGTGCGACCTACTCGCCGATGTTCGGGCAGCCGGTGCTCGTCCAGACCGGCGACCACGCCGCCGTCGTGCGCGCCTTCCGACGGGCGCGGGAGCGGGGCCTCGCCATGAGCGTGTTCACCCGGGAGCTGTTCGCCACCGGTAACGACGTCGACAACCGGGCTGCGGTCCGCACGGTCCCGACCGACGAGCTCGACGTCGTCGTCTTCGCGGTGGCCGGTGGGGCACGTCTGGTCGACAAGGCCTTCGACAAGCTCCGCTGGCACCCGTGAGCCGTCAGTCGCCGGTGGCGACGTCCCGATCGGGATCCGCAGACCACGCCGACCACGAGCCGACGTAGAGCCGGGCGTCGTCGATGCCGGCGTGCTCCATGGCGAGCAGGTCGTTGCACGCGCTGACACCGCTGCCGCAGTAGACGATCGGGCGCTCGCCGAGCCCGTCGAAGCGCTCCCGCAGCTCGTCGACCTCGCGGAACCGGCCCGACCCGTCGAGGTTGTCGGTGAAGGGGCGGTTGACGGCGCCGGGGATGTGGCCGGCGACCGCGTCGATCGGCTCGGCCTCGCCGCGGTAGCGCGCCGCGGCGCGGGCGTCGATCACCGTCCCGCCGTCGGCGAGGTGCTCGTCGACCGCCTCCTCCTCGACGAACCGTGCGGAGGGCCACGGCGTGGGGGAGAGGTC
Source organism: Actinomycetota bacterium (assembly GCA_039197885.1). Taxonomy (GTDB): domain Bacteria; phylum Actinomycetota; class Acidimicrobiia; order Acidimicrobiales; family Poriferisodalaceae; genus JBCBSZ01. The sequence continues at coordinate 2,018 of JBCCTY010000187.1, forward strand.
GCCCGGCTCGATCTCGGTCGCCTCACCGGACTCCGTGGGCCCGGTCCACCCGCCGAGCCCGCCGTCGAGCAGCGCCGCGGGGTGGCCGAGCCAGCGCAGCATCACGACGAGGCGGCCGGCGTACATCCCGTCGGCGTCGTCGTAGGCGACGACGGGTGTGGAGGACGAGACCCCGATCCGTCGCATCGCCGCCGCGAAGTCCTCGGGCTCGGGGAGGGGATGGCGCCCGGCTCCCGGGCTCGGCGGACCGGCGAGGTCGGTGTCGAGGTCGACGAGGACGGCGCCGGGCAGGTGCCGCCGCAGGAACTCCTCCCGTCCGTCGCGTCCGTCGGGGTAGCTGCGCACGTCCGCCAGCACCGGGGGCGGGTCGAGAGCGGCCAGGTCCGCCGCACCGAGGATCGGGGGCAGCGTCGGCACGCTCAGGCCTGGCCGAACATGGTCAACCACTGCTCCTTCGAGCTCGGCTTGTAGACGTAGTTCGCCTCTTTCACCGACCCGATCGTCGACGACGACGCGATCGAGTACTTGTGGCCCGGGAACAGCACGGTGTCGTCGGGCAGGGCGGCGAGGCGCTGGAGCGAGTCGTACATCTGCTCGACGTCGGAGCCGGGCAGGTCGGTCCGGCCGCAGCCGTCGAGGAAGAGCGTGTCGCCGGCGACGAGCATCCCCTCGACCAGGAAGCACTGGCTGCCCGGCGTGTGCCCGGGGGTGTGGACGAGCTCGATGTCGATCTCGCCCACGGTCACGGTGTCACCGGCCCCGTGGATCTCGAGATCACCGGCCGACACGTTGGTGACCTTGCGGACCCACTCGGCCTCGTCCTCCTGCACGTGGACCTTCATGCCCTCGACCTCGAGCAGGGCCTCGATGCCGGCGATGGTGTGGCCCATCATCGAGCCACCGATGTGGTCGGGGTGGTAGTGCGTCGCCAACGCCCCGGTGAGCCGCATGCCGTCGGCGCCGGCGATCTCGACCAACTCGTCGGGTGCGTAGGCCGGATCGACCACCACCGCCTCCCCCGAGGCGCGATCGCCGATGAGGTAGACGAAGTTGACCATCTGCTGGGCGAGGGGGTCGCGAGTGGCGAAGTCACGGCCCGAGAGCAGCTGGCGGAAGTAGATCCGATCGGACATGTGCCGATCGTAGGACGGGCGATGCCTTCGGGCCCTCGTCGGTCCGTCATGATGAGGACGTGGAACGCCCGCGCCGCCGACGAGTCGGCAGTCGTCACCGTTGAGGAACCGGGCGCTCCGCTTCACGGTCTACGCCGCGATCGGCGTCGCCGTCGGTCTGCTGGTCGCGGCGTTCGACTACGTGGCCGTCGAGGTCGTGCTCCATCGGGTGACCGCGCTCGACACCTGGCAGCTGGCGATCGCACCGGGCCTCGGCCTCGGCGTCACGGCACTCGTGCTCCGCTACATCGGTCGCGGTGCGCCGACCGCGACGTCGGAGGAGTTCATCAACGCCTACCACGACCGTCACGACCGGCTCCGGCTGTCGTACCTGCCTGCCCGTCTGCTGGCCGGCGTGGCGACGGTCGGCGGCAGCGGCGCGCTCGGCCTGGAGGGCCCGTCGATCTATGCGGGCGGCACGGTCGGGGCGTCCTTCCAGCATCGGTTGCGCTGGCTCTTCGCCGGCAAGGACGGCCGGATGCTGATGGTCGCAGGCGCCGCGGCTGGTGTGGCGGCGATCTTCAAGACCCCGGCCACCGGGGTGCTGTTCGCGCTGGAGGTGCCCTACAAGGGTGACGTGGCCCGGCGGGCCCTGCTCCCGGCGCTCATTGCCTCGGCGACCTCCTACCTGACGTTCGTGTCGATCATCGGCACGACGCCGATCTTCGCCCTGACCCGCCGCGAGATCGAGACCGACGCCGGCACGGTCATCGCCGAACGGGTCCTCGACTTCGACCTCGGCGAGCTCGCAGCGGCGGCGATCCTCGGCCTCGTCGCCGGACTCGGAGCGTTGCTGTTCGCCAAGGCGATGCTCACCGTGAAGCGGATCGAGAAGTCGGTCGCCTGGTGGCGTCGGTGGCTGGTCGCCAGCGTCCTGCTCGGCGTGCTCGTCCCGGTCAGCCTGCGGGTCTTCGACGAGCCCCTCTCGACCGGTGAGCCCGACGACCTGCTCAGATGGGTGACGAGGAGCCCCGACAGCACCGTCGCGCTCCTCGCCGCGCTCTTCGTCGTCCGCATGGTGGCCACGCTCGCGACGCTCGGCGGTGGTGGGGTCGGTGGCGTGTTCATCCCGCTCGCCATCCAGGGTGTCATCCTGGGCGGTCTCGCCGGCGAGGTGCTCCTCGAGCTCGACCTCGTCGAGATCAACACGGCGACGATCCTGTTCCCGGGCATCGGCATCGCCGCGTTCCTGGGCGCCGGCTACCGCACGCCGCTCGCGTCGGTCATGTTCGTCGCCGAGTCGACCGGGCAGGCGAGCTTCGTCGTGCCCGCCCTCATCGCCACGGCCGTCTCCCAGGTCGTGATGGGCTCGACGTCGGTGTCGGCGTACCAGCGCGACACCCGCACCGGGCACCTCGAGCGGCGTTTCGGGCTCCCGCTGCGATCGGCGCTGATCCGCGACGTGCACACCGTCCCGTCGCGGACCTCGATCGCCGAGTTCGTCTGGGACCACGCGCTCGTGCACCGCGAGGTCGACGTCCCGGTCGTCGACGACGGTCGCTTCCTCGGCATGGCCCACCTCCACGACGTCAACGACATCGGGCGCGAGCACTGGTCCGACCTGGCCGTCTCGGAGATGATGCACACCGGTGGGCCGTCGGCCCGGCTGAGCTGGACCCTCCGCCAGGCCACCGAGATCATGGAGCGCGAGGACCTCGAGGTGCTGCCGGTGGTCGACGAGGCCGGGACCTTCCTGGGGGTCGTGACGGCCGATGCGATCCTGCGGCTCGACGAGATCCTCGACGAGACCGAGGGCGGACGATGACCGACGATCGCGAGCTGCGGATCCCCGAGCACCCACCGCTCGGTCGTCGGGCCGGGATCGACCTGTTCGACGCCCTCGGCACCACCCGTTCGATCCGACGCTTCACCGACGAGCCGGTGACCGACGACGACCTCGCCACGATGATGTTCGCCGCCACCCGGGCGCCCACCGGCTCCAATCGCCAGCCCGTCCGGTGGCTCGTGCTGCGTGACGGGCCGTCGGCGGTCGAGGCCCGCCGCCTCCTCGGCGACGCCGCTCGCCGGATGTGGACCGGGAAGCGCACGAACGACGGCTACGAGGGCGGGACCGGCGTCGATCCGGCCTCCCCGAAGGCGCGCATGGCGCGTGCGATGGGCGCCTTCGTCGACGACCTCGACCGGGCACCGCTGATCGTGCTGCCCGCCCTGGTCCGCTATCGCGATCCGACGCCCACCGAGGGCGGATCGGTCTACCCGGCGGTGCAGAACCTGCTGCTCGCGGCGCGCGGCCTCGGCTACGGCGGGGTGCTGACCATGTTCCAGGGCATCGTCGAGGACGAGCTGCGCGAGGTGCTCGGCGTGCCCGAGGGCGTCGGGCTCATGGCGACGGTCGTGATCGGTCGACCTCAGGGTGGCCACGGACCGGTCCGCCGCCGGCCGCTCGACGAGGTCGTCTACGAGGACCGCTGGGAGGGCGCAGCCGACTGGGCGATCGAGCCCAGCGGCACCCGACACACCTCGGCCGGCCCGCCCCGTCGGAGCGGGGGAGCGTGAACCGACCGCGGTGCCATCGGGTCGGCCTCCTATCCTCGCCACCGTGACCCACCGCATCGGCTACCTCGGCCCGCCGGGGACCTTCACCGAGCAGGCCCTGCTCACCCAGCCCGACCTCGCCGACATCGAGCTCGTGGCGGTCGAGAGCATCCCCGACGTCCTCGCCGGTGTGGAGACCGGGTCGCTCGACCAGGGGTTCGTGCCGATCGAGAACGCCATCGAGGGCACGGTCAACGTTGCGCTCGACACCCTCGCCTTCGAGGCCGACCTGCTCATCCAGCGCGAGGTCGTGATCGACATCTCGTTCCTGTTGCTCGGCGTGCCCGGGGCATCGCTCGACGGGGTGAAGACCGTGCTGTCCTACCCCCACGCGCTCGCACAGGTGCGGGGATGGCTCCGCTCGAACCTCCCCGAGGCGTCGGTGCAGGCCGACACCTCGACCGCCGAGGCCGCTCGTCACGTCGCCGAGGACGGTGACGTGACGGCCGCGGCGGTGTCGAACGCGCTGGCTGCCCGGCTGTACGGGCTCGAGCCGCTGGCCACCGACATCGCCGACCACGGTGGCAACCAGACGCGCTTCGTGCTGGTCGGGCGCGATGGGGTTCCCGCGCCGACGGGGCACGACAAGACGAGCCTCGTGATCCACCAGCGGGCCGACGCTCCCGGTTCCCTACTGGCGATCCTCCAGGAGTTCGCCGCCCGCCGGATCAACCTCGTCAAGCTGGAGTCACGACCCACCCGTCAGGGTCTCGGTGACTACTGCTTCATGCTCGACCTCGAGGGCCACGTCGCCGACGAGGTGGTCGGGGACTGCCTCGTCAACCTGCGGGCCAAGCAGCAGGACGTGAAGTTCCTCGGCTCCTACCCCGCCGCCGGTGACCAGGCCGAGGCGACCCGAGACGGCGCCTCGGCATCGTGGCGCGAGGCCACCGACTGGCTGTCGGCGGTGCGGTCGAGCATCGACCCCGGGTAGTCGCGGTCGCGGGTTGGCTACCCTCGACGACAGTTCGGGAGGGATGGCAGAGCGGACGAATGCGACGGTCTTGAAAACCGTTGGGCCTCCGGGTCCCGTGGGTTCGAATCCCACTCCCTCCGCTCCGACGAGCCCGGCGGCTGACCGGGCCGGCGGGCAGTTCACATCGCTGCCTTGACCCGCGCCGAGCCGCCGATGCGGCGGCCGCTCGCGCTCGACCGGTCGGTTCGTGCCGATCTCGAGCGGGGGCGTCAGATCGGACGGAGCAGCTCCGGGTCACCTCTCGTCGATCCGACCGAGTCCGCCCGACGGGAGGAGTTGGTGCGCCGGCCGGGCGAACGTTGGGACGGTGGAACCGGCTCGCCGACGAGAGACCGGGTCGTGAGGCGTGTTGGTTGGCGACGGCGCTCAGGCTAGGGAAGGGAGCCGGGTCGCCGCCCGGTGCTTCGCCGGGAACGGCGCACGGCGGGGAGTGAGGTGGGGCGCGATGCTCGGGTGAGCTCTCAGCGTGTCGACACGCGGCCAGGTGGCTGCTGTCAGTCGGTGAGGGCGATCACCAACTCGTCGATGCTCGCTGCGGTGGTGTCGGGTTCGGTGAAGAGTCCGAGGTGGGTGCTCTCGATCGAGGCCGATGGCCAGCCTCGTGTGTTGGCTTCGGTGAGCTCGTCGTCGTAGGCGGCGCTGAGGCGGAGGTAGGCGCACGGCCAGCGGGCCCAGCCCGGTGGGGTCGAGATCGCCTCGTCGTAGAAGGCACGGGGCAGCTGTGGCATCTCTTCGAGGAGCTGGTGCCGTGAGCTTGGATCGGGGAGGAGTCGCTCGATGGTCTCGGTGGGCCACCAGTGCAACCACTCCGGAAGCTGTCCATCGACGGTGATGTCATCGAGCAGCTGGCGCATGGCGGCCGAGGTCTCGTGGGCAGCGTCGGCCGGTGGGACGATCGCATCGACGAAGATCAGCGGACCGCGTTGGTGACCGAGCTGCTCGGCGATCATGGGCAGGAGTGCGCCGGCGCCGGAGTGCCCGACGACGATGATCTTCGACGAGATGCCTTCTGCTGCGTGGGCCACTGCCTCGCGGGTCCACTCCGATCGCGGTGGTGGTGCCTGGGCGACGGCGGTGAGGTCGGGAACGGCGACAGCGAAGGATCGTTCTCGAAGTGATGACGCGAGCGGGGTCATCGTGGTCGGGCCGACCAGCGGGCTGTGGACCAAGAGCATCGCTCTTTGCATCGCGAGGCAGGCTACGGCCGACCGCAGTGTCGTTCCGGACCGGCCCGCCGAGCAGAACGCCGGCTCTGCGCTCGGATCCGGGCGCGAAGTGCTCGTCACCGTCG
>JBCCTY010000188.1:0-7969 GCA_039197885.1 Actinomycetota bacterium
GACGGCGGTCGGCGACGAGGCGCCGGTGATCGCGGCCACACCGACGATCGACGAGACGCCGGTGCTCGACGTCACCCCGGCGCAGGACGATCCGGTCGAGGCGGCCGACGGCGCCGAGGGCGCAGGCCGACCCGACGGCCGACGGAACGGCCCGGGCGGGAACGGTCGAGGTGGGGCGCAGGGCGGCGGCGCCCGGGGTGGTGGGCCCGGCGGCCCGTGACGGGTGACGTCGGTCGACGCTCCGCGCGGCCTGGGGTACCGTCCGGCCCCCGACGAGGGAGGACCGATGGCGGACAGCGTCTACAACGTGGTCGAGCTGATCGGCACGAGCACCGACTCCTGGGAGCAGGCCGCCGCCAACGCCGTGCGCGAGGCGGCCCGGGCCCACAGCGACCTCCGGGTCGCGGAGGTCATCGAGCAGGACGTCCTGATCGAGGACGGCCAGGTCACCCTCTTCCGCACCAAGATCCGACTGTCGTTCAAGCACGCCGTGGCGGGGGCCTGAGCACCGTGCCGGTGCGGCGTCGCGAGGAACCCGTCCACCAGGTCCTCCGACTGGTCGCCACCTCGACGTCCTCCTGGGAGGACGCCACCCGCGCCGGGGTGACCCAGGCGGCGAGCTCGATCGACGACCTCCGCCACGCACGGGTCACCGAGCTCGATCTGACCCAGGTCGACGGGTCGATCCGCTACCGCGTGAAGCTCGAGGCCCAGTACCGGATCGACCGGGCCCGCACCGCTCCCGACGATCCCGACCGCACGATCGAGGTCCGCCGCATCCTGCTCGTCGCCAACCAGACCCTCGACACCGACGCCGTGTCGCGGCTGGTCACGTCACGAGCCGGTGACGGCCCCACGGAGCTCCACGTCGTCGTACCCCGCCAGCAGGAGCTGCGCACCGACGACTCGCTGTCGATGTCGGCGATGCACCCGATGGGTGGCTACACCCCCGTGATGGTCGAGGACGAGGCTGCCTCCGACGAGGCCTCCCTCCGACGGCTGCGCGCCTGTGAGGAGCTGCTCGATCGCCTGGGCGTACCCCACACCGCCGAGGTCGGACCCCGCGATCCCTTCATCGCCGTCGGCCAGGCGCTCGAGCGGACGAGCATCGACGAGATCGTGATCTCGATGCTCCCGTCGGGGGCCTCCCGTTGGCTCCGTCTCGACCTGCCCAGCCGACTCCGCCGTCTGGTCGACGTGCCGGTCACGGTGATCGAGGCCGACGAGGACTGAGCGCTCAGCGGGCCCCGCCGAGCACCAACCGGGTCGCCGCCAGATCTGCCGCCGCCGAGCCGGCGCTCTTGACGACCGTGATGGCACGGTGCTCGGTGCGTCCCGGATGCTCGCCCCGGACCAGCTCGGCCAGGTCGGCGCAGACGTCGTCCACCCCGAGGACGCCGGCGTCGATGGGCTGTGACAGGTCACCCGCCAACAGCGCACCCGCACGCGTGTCGACGAACACGTCGCCGCGGCGGACGACCTCGTCGTCGGACTCCCGCATACCCGGCGCGAACGATCCGACCAGGTCGACGTGGGTCCCGGCGCCGAGCCACACCCCGCGCACCAGGGGCTCCGTCGAGCCGGTGACGCAGCTCACGACGTCGGCCCGAGCGACGGCGGTGGAGAGATCATCCACCGCCACCGCGGGGTAGCCCTCGTCGCGGAGCTGGGCGGCAACCGCCTCCGAGCGCACCGCCCGCCGACCCCAGATCTCGATCGATCCGATGGGCCGGACCGCCGAGTGAGCTCGGGCGACGTTCGGCGCCAGCACACCGGTGCCCACCACGACCAGCCGGGCCGCGTCCGACCGCGCGAGGTGGCGTGTGGCCAGCGCCGAGACCGCTGCGGTGCGTCGTGCGGTGAGCTCGTCACCGTCGATGGCCGCCACCAGCCGGCCGTCCGCCCCATCGAACGCCAGGAGCCCGGCGTTGACCGTCGGACGGCCACGTGCAGCGTTGGAGCCCATGTAGGTCACCGCCTTGACGACCACGAGCTCGCCGTCGTCCCAGCTCGGCATCAGCAGGAACGAGCCGTCGGTGCCGTCCGGCAGACCGAACCTGTGGACGTGGCGGGGCGGCGCGACGGCGCGCTGGGAGCGCAGCTCGTCGGCGATGGCGTCGATGAGGCCCGGCCACGGCGTCCGATCCCTCACCTGGTGCGCGTCGACGAGCTCCATCGACCCGATCCTGGCACGAGTCTGAAGACCGTCTGGAGACGGCGGTGTCGATCTCCACACGGGCTCCAAGACCTCGCTGCAGCGAGGCGTCATCGTCGGAACCACCACGACGAGACCCGAGGACCACCATGCACCCCTCCCCCGCCTCCGACCGCTCCCGCCGCCTTCTCGGCGTGTGGGCCCATCCCGACGACGAGAGCTACCTGTCGGCCGGCCTCATGGGCCGGACCGTCGCCGAGGGCGGCCACGTCACCGTGGTCGCCGTCACCGATGGCGAGCTCGGCTTCGGTGGGGACGACGACCGGGTCACCGACGTCAAGGCCAAGCAGCGCCGCACCGAGCTGCTCGATGCGCTCACCGCCGTGGGCGTCCATGACGTCCGATTCCTCGGCCGGCCCGACGGCGGCGTCGTCGCTGACGACGAGCTCGTCGGCGAGATCGCCGACATCATGCGCGACGTCAGGCCCGAGACGGTGGTGACCTTCGGCCCCGACGGCGTGACCGGTCACGCCGACCACATCGCCACGAGCAGGGCCACCACCTCCGCCTGGCTCAGGACCGGCACCGGATCGCTGTGGTTCGCCGCCAAGCGGGCGGCCTGGCTCGACGAGTGGCGCACCGTCAACGACACGCTCGGCGTGTGGATGACCGGCGAGCCGGCTCCCGTCGACGCCACGCTCGTCACCCTCGACCTCTCGGGCGCCGACCTGGCGCAGAAGCGAGCTGCGCTGGCGGGTCACGCCAGCCAGACCGACGGCCTCGCCTCGGTCATGGGTGAGGAGACCTACCTCCGGTGGATCGCGGGCGAGACCTTCCGTCGACCGTCCCTCGACGAGCTCGTCGATGTCGACGCGCCGCTCGTGATGGCCAACTGGTGCCATCCACGGCTCGCCGCCGAGCGGTCGCGGTCATGAGCGCCGCGACCGACGCATCGGAGCGCTCCGACGCCGGCGCCGCTCGGCTCGCGAGCCGAGACGTCGCCCCGGTGGCGGCCGGGCTCGTCCCCTTCGCCGTGGCGATCGGCGCCGCCAGCGCGGCGAACGGCCTGTCGTTCGTCGAGGCCGTCCTCACTCCTGCGATGCTGCTCGCCGGATCCGCCCAACTGGCGGCCGTGGACCTCTGGGGCAGCGGCGGTGGTCTGGTGCTCGTCGCCGGCACCGCGATCGTGATCAACCTCCGCCTCGCGCTCTACAGCGCCGGGTTGCGTCGTTGGTTCGAGGCGGCGCCTCGTTGGCAGCAGCTCCTGCTCGCGTGCACCCTCATCGACCAGAGCTTCCTGCTCTGCGAGGAGCGCTTCGCGACGGCGAGGGACCTCCGCTGGCGTCGGACCTACTACGTCACGGTCTCGGCGTGGCTGGTCGCCGTCTTCCTGCTCTCACAGGCGATCGGCCACGTGGCCGGCTCCGGCGTCCCGGACGGGCTGGGCCTGCACCTCGCCGGACCGTTGGTCTTCGCCGGGATGCTCGCACGGACCGTCCGTCGCGGGCACCACCTGGTCGCCGCCGTCGTCGCCGGCGCGGTCCTCGTGGCCACCGCCGGGCTGCCCGGAGGCCTCGCGCTGCCGGTTGCCGCCATCGCCGGCGTCGTCGCCGCCTCGGCCCGGTCACCGGAGCCCCGACCGTGAGCGCCCTGGTCGTCTTCGCGGTCGCCGGCATCGGCACCTACCTGCTCCGGGCGTCGATGGTGCTCGTCGGCGATCGCCTCGCCTCGACGGCCTGGCTCGAGGCCCGGCTCGCGCTCGTCGGACCCGCGGTCCTGGCGTGCCTGGTCACGGCCGGGCTCGTCGTCTCCGACGGATCGGTTCGGCTGCCGGGCCTCGCGGAGGTGACCGCCGTGGTGGCTGCGATCGTGATCGTGCGGCGCACCGGCAACCTGGGCCACGCGCTCTTCGTCGGCCTCCCGCTGTACTGGGCCGCCGCGGCGATCGGGCTGGCCTGACCGGTCAGCGCGTGGCGAGCCGCAGCGCGGTCAGCCCCCGGATGACGAACGTGGGGTGGTAGGTCGGCTCCTCGACGAGCCGCAGGTCGGGGAAGCGCTCCACGAACCCCGCCACCGATCGGGCGAGCTCCTGACGGGCCAGCGGCGCGCCGATGCAGAAGTGGATGCCGCCACCGAAGCCGATGTGGGCGGCGTCGCCCCGTCCGACGTCGAAGACGTCGGGGTCGTCGAAGCGGCGCGGATCGCGCTGGGCCGACCCGAAGAGCATGGCGACCTCCTCACCCACGGCGATCGGCCGGCCGGCGATCTCGACGCCCTCCTCGAGCACCCAGCGCTCGAACAGTTGGAGCGGCGCGTCCCAGCGGAGGAGCTCCTCGACCGCCGTCGCCGCCGCGACCTCGCCGTTCACGAGCCGGTCCCACTGCTCCCGGTGGTGGAGCAGCGCCCGGAACCCGTTGCCCAGCGTGTTGACCGTCGCCTCGTGCCCGGCTTCGAGCAGGACCATGGTCGTCGAGACGATCTCCGCCTCGCTGAGGGTGTCACCGCCGTCCTCGACGGCCACCAGGCGCGACACGAGCAGATCGTCGGGACGGCGACGCTTCTCGGCGATCAGCTCCTGCGTGTAGGCGATGTACTCCCCCGCCGCGCGGTCGGCGGCGGCCTTCGTCTCATCGCTGGAGCTCAGCTCGTACATCTTCACGATCGCGTGCGACCAGTCGAGGAGGAGCTGCGTGTCGGACGCCGGCACGCCGAGCATCGAGCAGATCACCGCCACCGAGTAGGGCTGCGCGTAGTCGGTCAGCAGGTCGAAGCTGCCCGCCTCGGCGCACCGGTCGACCAGGTCGTCGGACAGGGCGGCGATGTCGTCGGCCATCGCCGCGACCGCCGACGGCGTGAACACCTTCGAGATCAACCGCCGGAGCCGCGTGTGGTCGGGCGGTTCGAGGCACAGCAACGACCAGGCCTCGTGCTCGTGGAACCTCGACCACCGCGGATCGGGGCTGCTTCGACCCAGCTCCTCGTGGGTGTAGCGGTGGGTGTAGCTGCGGCCCAGCCGTCGGTCCTTCAACGCCCGTGACACGTCGTCGAAGCGGGTGATCATCCACTGGTCGGTCGCCTCGTTCCGGAAGATCGGCGTGGTCTCGCGCAGCGCGCCGAGCACGGGGTAGGGCTCGGCGACGAAGTCCGGATCGTCGACGGCGAAGCGGGACACGAGCTCGTCGAGGCTGGTCACGACGCCAGCGTAGGACGGGGCGACGGGAGGCGATGGGGCGTCGCCGGTCGTGCCGGGCGTAGCATCTCCCGCTCCGGGGGTCGGAGGGGGCAGCACATGAAGTTCGGGCTGGCGTTCGCGAGCAGCATCGGGATCGAACACGACCAGGCGCTCGACATCTGTCGTCGGGCCGAGGCGGCGGGATTCGAGTCGCTCTGGGGTGGTGAGCACGTCATCCTGCCGAGCACCATCGAGTCGAGGTACCCCTACACCGCGGACGGCAAGATCCCCGCCGAGCCGGACACTCCGATCCCCGACCCGCTCATCTGGCTCGCGTTCGCCGCCGCGGCCGCTCCGTCGATGCGCCTCGGCACGTGCATCCTCATCGTGCCGCAACGGAACCCGCTCGTCCTGGCCAAGGAGCTGGCGACCCTCGATCGCCTCTCGGGTGGACGGGTCGAGCTCGGTCTCGGCGTCGGGTGGCTGAGGGAGGAATTCGAGGCACTCGGCGTGCCGTGGGAGCGGCGGGGTCGCCGCAACGACGAGTACGTCGAGGCGATGCGCGCGCTGTGGGCCGGACCGCACGCGGAGTTCCATGGCGAGTTCGTCGACTTCGAGCCGGTGACCTGCAGCCCGCGGCCCGTGCAGGAGCGGATCCCGGTGCTCGTCGGGGGCGACACCGACGCCGCCATCGGCCGCGCCGTCCGCCTCGCCGACGGCTACTTCCCGGGCGAGGGTGACGCCGAGCGGCTCGGCGGGCTCATCACACGGCTGCGTCACGCCGCCGAGGACGCCGGCCGGGATCCCGACAGCATCGAGATCAACGCGATGTTCGGCAACCACATGGGGGACCCCGAGGCCGGCGTCGAGCAGCTCGTGGAGCTGGGGGTCGGGCGGGTGATGGTCCCCGCCTTCTTCTACGCCGGGCCGGGTGGCATGGACCGCCTCGCCGAGTTCGGTGACGTGATCGCATCGACCGAGGGGGCTTCCTGATGCAGGCATTCGATCTGACCGGCACGGTCGCCGTCGTCACCGGCGGCGGCCAGGGCATCGGCGAGGGCATCGCCAAGAACCTCTCGGCCGCCGGGGCGTCGGTGGTCGTCGCCGCGCGCAGCACCGAGCGCATCGACCGGGTCGCGGCCGAGATCAACGACGGCGGTGGCGCTGCGCTCGCCGTGACCACCGACGTGACCGACAGCGCTGCGCTCACCGCGCTCGCCGATGCCGCCGTCGACACCTACGGCGGGCTCCACACCTGGGTCAACAACGCCGGCGGCTCCCCGGTCCGCAGTCCGCTCCGCGAGCTGAGCGACGACGACTGGGACTGGTGCCTGCGCCTCAACCTCACGGCGCTCTGGAAGGCCTCGATGATCGCCGCCGAGCGGATGACCGACGGCGGAGCCATCATCAACATCTCGTCGCCGGCCGGCGATCGCGGCGTACCGGGCAGTGGCCACTACGCCGCGGCGAAAGCCGGCGTGAACTCGCTGACCAAGACGATGTCACTCGAGCTGGCGCCCTCGATCCGCGTCAACGGCATCTCCCCGGGCTACGTGCCCACCGAGGTCATGATGACGGCGCTCGACACCAACGTCGACGAGCTCGAGGCGATGGCGCTCAAGCGGATCCCGCTGAAGCGGCTCGGCACGCCCGACGACATGGGCACGACCGCGGTCTACCTGGCGAGCGACGCCGGGAGTTGGGTGACGGGGCAGACGATCATCGTCGCCGGCGGCAACTGATGGCCCTCACGAACACCCGATGCCTGTTCGTGAGACGGCCGGTCGGCGAGGCGACACCGGACTGCTTCTCGGTCGAGAGCGAGGAGCTCGACGAGCTGCCCGACGGCCTGGTCCGTGTCGGGGTCGAGTACATCTCGGTCGAGGCCGGCACCCGCACGATGTTGCAGGGCGAGGGCTTCCACCAGCAGGTGCCACTCGGGCACCCCGTCCTCGGCCTCGGCGTCGGCCGCATCGTCGAGTCGGCCGCCGACGGATGGTCGGTCGGTGAGGCGGTCCGTGGTGGGCTCGACGCCCAGACGGTCGCGACGGTCGACCCGCGCGCCCTCGAGCGGGTCGACGACTCGGTGGGCCCGCTGAGCCTCCACCTCAGCGCGCTCGGCCTCACCACCGGCATCACGGCCTGGATCGGGATGCGGAAGGTGGCACGCCCCTCGCCGGGTGACACCTTCGTCGTCTCGGCCGCCGCCGGCGCCGTGGGCTCGGTCGTCTGTCAGATCGCGAAGCGAGACGGAGCCCGCGTCATCGGCATCGCCGGCGGGCCCGACAAGTGCAGCTACCTCACCGACGAGCTCGGCATCGATGCCGCGATCGACTACAAGGGCCACGACGTGGGCGATCGCCTCCGCGAGCTGGCCCCGGACGGGGTCGACGGCTTCTTCGACAACGTCGGCGGCCCGATCCTCGACGCCGTGCTCGACCAGCTCGCCATGCGGGCGCGGGTCACGATCTGCGGTGCGGTCTCGCAGTACGACGACATGGACAACGTGGTCGGCCCGTCGATGTACCTCCGCCTCGCCGAGCGCCAGTCGGTGATGGAGGGCTTCGCCGTCTTTCACTTCCCCGACGACATCCCCACCGCGGTCACCGAGCTCGCGGCCTGGGTCGCCGACGGCTCGTTGC
>JBCCTY010000189.1:0-7818 GCA_039197885.1 Actinomycetota bacterium
GGGGGGGGGGGGGGGGGGGCGCGGGGTGCTCCCCCGGGCGGGGGGGGGGGGCGGGGGGGGGGGGGCGCGCCCCCCCCCCCCCCCCGCTACTGCGGCACCCTGCCGCCTCGGCAGCCCGGGCCGAGCACCCGGGCTGCTGCCGTCAGCTCGGCCGGATCACTGGTGTTGGATGGCGTCGAGGACGTTCATCTTCGATGCGCGCCGTGCCGGGAAGAACGCTGCGACGAGTCCGGCGAGGGCGGCGATGACGACGAACAGCACGAGGTTCGGCACCGGGATCGTCACCGCGCTGATGATCGAGTCCGGGAGGGCCGTCACCACCGCGACCCCGAAGGCGGCGCCCAGGAGGACGCCGAGGAGCGCTCCGAAGGCGCTGACGATCGCAGCCTCCCACCTGACCATGCTCCTGGTCTGGCGCCGACCCATGCCGACCGCCCGCAGGAGCCCGATCTCTCGGGTGCGCTCGAAGACCGACAGGGCGAGCGTGTTCGCGATGCCGAGCAGGGCGATGAGGATCGCGAGCGCCAGCATCCCGAAGATCACCGCCAGCAGGCTGTCGAGCTGTCCCTCGATGCTCGCCTGGTACTCGGCCTGGTCCTCGACGTTGACCTGCGGGAAGGCCTCGGCGAGCTCGTCGATCGTCTGCTGGGCCTGTTCGATGCTGACGCCGTCGGCGATCCGCGCTGCGGCGAACAGGTCGGCCACGGAACCGAAGCGTCCCTGCGTGAAGCTCTCGAGGTCGATCACCCAGTTGTTGAGGATCGTGGCGTCGTCGTACACGGCGGCGATCCGCAGGTCCTCGGACTCACCCGAGGCATAGGTGACGGTCAGCGTGTCGCCCGCCGTCACGTCGAGGTCCCGGGCCGGGTCCTGGTGGACCAGGATGGTCCCCGGGCCGGCGTCGGCGAGCGAGCCGGAACTCACGTCGGGATCGACGAGCCCGTCGAGCTCTGCCAGATCGGCGGCGAGCATGTCTCGGCCCGTCCCGTCGACCTGCGCTCGTCCGAACCGGAACGGCGACACCTGGTCGAAGTCGTCGGAGGCGTCGATGGACTCGGCCAGGCCGGTCCCGAACCCGGAGAAGTTGTCGGTGCTGAGGAAGAAGTCGGCCTGGATCGAGGTCGAGAGGCTCTCGGTGATCGAGGTCCGGAGCGACTCGACGGTGACCGTCGTCATGCCGACGAGTGCGAGCCCGATCATCAGCGCTCCGGCGGTCGCCGACGTCCGCTCCCGGTTCCGGGCCGAGTTCTCCTGGGCGAGACGGCCGGCCATGCCCAGCCACGGCAGGTACCGCAACGGACGACCGATCGCTCGGGCGACCGGCCCGGCGAACAGCGGGCTCAGCAGGGTGACCCCGACGAAGACGCCGATGGCGCCCGGGACGACGTAGAACAGGGTCGTCGTGCCCGAGTCCCAGTCGACGAAGAGCCCGAGAGCCAGGAGCACCACCCCGAGCGTGCCGAGGGTGGAGCCGATGACGGTCCGGCGGCGTGACTCGCCGGAGTCGAAGCGGTAGCCGTCCTGCATCGCTGCGACCGGTGGGATCCGGCTGGCGCGCCGGGACGGCGTCACCGACGACAGCATCGTGATCCCGACCCCGATGCCGAAGGCGACGAGGACGGTGCGCGGCCGGAGCTCGACGGTGAGGTCGGGCAGGCTGAAGCCGAGGGCATCGAAGAGGGCCACCAGGCCGAAGCCCAGGAGCACGCCGACACCGAGGCCGATGACCGATGCCGCCAACCCGACCAGGAGCGCCTCGCCGAGGACGGAGGACCGCACCTGGCGTGCCCCGGCTCCGATGGCTCGGAGGAGCGCGAGCTCGCGGACGCGCTGCCCGAGCACGATGTTGAAGGTGTTGTTGATCAGGAAGGTGGCGACGAACAGCGCCACCCCCGCGAAGCCGAGGAGCAGGTTGCTGAAGATGCTCAAGAACTCCTCGAAGTCGGCACTGTCCTCGTCCGAGGCCTCCTGACCGGAGACCACCTCGGCCGAGGCCGGGAGCGCCGCGGAGATCCGCTCGATCAGATCGACCTCGTCGACACCATCGGCTGCGTAGACCTGGATCTCCTGCACCTGGCCCGGGAACCCGGCGATTCGCTGGAGATCGCCCAGGTCGAAGACGAAGACCTTGGCGCCGGCGAGCACGTTGTCCTCACCGAAGCGGAAGGTCCCGGCATAGACGAAGTCCTCACGACCCTGGTCGGTGACGACCTCGTAGGTCTCGCCGATGACGAAGCCGGCGTCATCGGCGGCGTCGCGGTCGGCGGCGAACTCTCCCGGACCGGGTTCGGCGCCGTCCAGGAACGTGGTGTCCGAGTCGGGGCCGTCGTCGGCGTTCACCGACAGGATCGGCGGTCCGAGCGATGTCACCGGCTCCCCATCGGCGTCGACGGGGGTCAGGCTCTGGACCGACAGGATCGGGACGGCCGCGTCGACGCCGTCGACGGCGGCCACGGTGTCGACCAGCCCTTCGTCGATCGGTGGTGTGAAGCCCGTCCCGTCGTCGAACTCGACGAACCCGCGGACCTCGGCCGCGACCCCCTCGTTGAGGTCGCCCACGATGTCGTCGAACGTCGAGCGGAGGCTGTCGGAGATGAGGAAGGCGGCGACCACGAAGCCGACGCCGAGGACGACGGCGAAGGTCGTGAGGGCGAAGCGGATCTTGTGGGCGAGGAGCCCGCGCACGGTCAGCTTGAGCACGGCGTCACTCCCCGAAGTTCTTCATCCGCTCGAGCACGCGCTCGGCGGTGGGATCGGCCATCTCGTCGACGATCTTGCCGTCGCCGAGGAACACGACCCGGTCGGCGTACGCCGCTGCGGACGGATCATGCGTCACCATGACGATGGTCTGGCCGAACTCGCGCACCGCACGGCGCATGAAGTCGAGGATCTCCGCCCCGGAGCGCGAGTCGAGGTTGCCGGTGGGCTCGTCGGCGAAGATGATGTCGGGCCGTCCGGCCAGGGCGCGGGCCACCGCCACGCGCTGCTGCTGACCGCCGGAGAGCTCGCCGGGGCGGTGGTGCAGGCGATCGGAGAGGCCGACGGTCGCGACCAGGTTGTCGAACCACTCGCCGTCGACGTCGCCGCCGGCCAGCAGCGACGGGAGCTTCATGTTCTCCTCGGCGCTCAGCGTCGGGATCAGGTTGAAGGCCTGGAACACGAAGCCGATCCGGTCGCGACGCAGGCGGGTCAGCTCTCGCTCGCGCAGCGTCGTCAGGTCGGTCTCGCCGATGTAGACGCTGCCGTCGGTGAGGCTGTCGAGGCCGGCGATGCAGTGCATGAGGGTGGACTTGCCCGAGCCCGACGGGCCCATGACCGCGGTGAACTGTCCCTCGTAGAACTCGACGGAGACGTCGTCGAGCGCTCGGACCTCGGTCTGGCCCGAGCCGTACACCTTGCTGGCCCGCTCGGCGCGGGCGGCGACGGTCTGGATCGGCGGTGCGGCCGTCGTGGACATGGGTGCTCCCAGGAATCGAGATGTCGTGTGGCTGCACCGTAGGGAGCAGGTCGCGGGCCGCACATCGTCACCCGGGCTGAATCGGCGTCCTCCCTGAGGATGATGACGCGGGTCACACCGGCCCGTCGTCGCCGGGACGGACGACACCGTGCTCGTAGGCCCAGACCACGGCCTGGACGCGGTCGCGGAGGTCGAGCTTGGCGAGCACGTGGCCGACGTGGGTCTTCACCGTCGTCTCCGACACGCTCAGGCGGTCGGCGATCTCGGCGTTCGAGGCGCCCCGGGCGAGGTGGTCGAGCACCTCCTGCTCTCGCTCGGTCAGCGTCGCGGTCGCATCACCGACCTCGATCGGAGGGCGTTCGCTCGTGAAGCGTTCGATCAGCCGCCGGGTGACCGACGGGGCGAGCAGTGCCTCCCCGGCGGCGATGACCCGCACCGCGTCGAGCAGCTGCTCGGGCGGGGCGTCCTTGAGCAGGAACCCGGAGGCGCCCGCGGCCAGCGCGCGATGGACGTAGTCGTCGAGGTCGAAGGTCGTGACGATGAGGACCCGGGCCCGGTCGCCGGTCTGGTCGTTGATCCGGCGCGTCGCCTCGACCCCGTCGAGGTGGGGCATCCTGACGTCCATCACGATCACGTCGGGTCGGAGCGCTCGGTGTCGCTCGACCGCGTCCCGACCGTCGGCCGCCTCACCGATCACCTCGATGTCGGGTTCGGCGTCGAGGATCATGCGGAAGCCGCTCCGGACGAGCGCCTGGTCGTCGACGACGAGAACCCGGATCACGAGCGCACCCGGTCAGGTGCCGGCAGCGTCGCCCGGAGGGCCCACCCACCGCCGACCCGGGGCCCGAAGTCGAGCTCGCCGTCGAAGACCGCGAGCCGCTCGCGCAGCCCGACGAGCCCGAAGCCGGCACCATCGGAGCTGGGATCGGCGGCACTGCCACGTCCATCGTCGGTGACCTCGATCGACAGGGCACGATCGTCGTCGGTGTGGAGCCGGACGTCGATGGTCGCGCCGGGGCCGGCGTGGCGGATGGCGTTGGTGAGCGCCTCCTGCACGACCCGAAAGGCGGTCAGCTCGCGCCCGGGCGACAACTCCGGCAGGTCGTCGGCGTGGAAGCGGACCTCGGTGCCGACCTCGCGGCATCGCTCGACGAGCGCTCCGAGGTCGGCGAGGCCCGGCTGTGGCCCCAGGTGGTCCTGGTCTCCGTCGTCGCCTCGCAGCACCGTCAGGACCCGCCGCAGCTCTCGCAGCGCGGACCGTCCCGTCGTCTCGATGGTCTCGAGCGCCTCACTCACGTCGGGACGGTCGTCCCGGAGGGTGCGCCGAGCTGCTCCCGCCTGGATCACCATGACGCTGACGCCGTGGGCGACGACGTCGTGGAGCTCGCACGTGATGCGGCGCCGTTCCTCGGCGACCGCGCTGCGCGCCCTGGCGTCCTGGTCTGCCTCCAACAGGCGGGTCCGTTCCTCGAGCTCGACCTCGTAGGCCCGCCGGAACCGGACGCTGTCGCCGAAGAACCACGCCGTGCCGAACACCAGGGAGTTGCCCACCGCCAGGGCGATGTCGTTGGACTCATCGGTGGAGACCACGACGAGGACCAGCACGACGCCTGCGGTGACGACGAGGGCACCGATCGCCCGGTCCCGGCGGGCGTAGACGGCCGTGCTGTAGAGCAGCAGGACGAGCACCAGGTTGGCGGGCGGCTCCGGGTAGTCGAGGAGCGCCCCGATGATGACGGCGGCGCCGGCGACGGTGATCGCCGTGGTGGGATGGCTGCGCCGCACGAGCAGGGCCCCGACGGTGATGGTCACGAGGACCCAGTGCAGGACGTCGGGGGACCGTCCGAACCGGTCGTCGAGCTCCACGTCGGTGATCTCGACGACGACGCTGAGCGCGAGGACCGCCGCAGCCAGGCCCGCGTCGATCAGCCGGGGGTGGTCCGCGACGAAACGGCGGACCGAGCCGCCGTGCGGCGGGCGGATCGTGGAGCCGGACAGCACGATCCGCAGCGTACGGGCGGCTCCGTCACCGGTCGTCCTCCTGGAGGAGGAGGTCGGGCCGTCCGTTCGGACGAGCACGCCGGGTGGGAACCCGGGGCGGGTCGCCGGGCCGGACTTCGTAGACTGGTCCCGTGAACTGCCCGTCGTGCGCGAACCCGGTCCCGGACGACGCTCGTTTCTGTCCCAACTGCGGGCACCTCCTGCGCGGGGCCGAGGAGCGGCGGATCGTCACGGTGCTCTTCGCCGACCTCGTCGGGTTCACCGCGCTCGGCGAGCTCCGTGATCCCGAGCAGCTCAAGTTGCTCGTCGACCGATGCTTCGAGCGCCTGGTCGCCGACATCACGGCCTTCGGCGGCAGCGTCGACAAGATCGTCGGTGACGCCATCGTGGCGCTGTTCGGCGCGCCGCTCGCCCACGAGGACGATCCCGAGCGGGCGGTCCGGGCTGCGCTCCGCATGCAGCGCACCGTCGACGAGGTCTCGGCCGACCTCGACACCCGCATCCGCATGCGCATCGGGGTCAACACCGGCGAGGTGCTCGTCGGTGCCCTGCGTGCCGGCGGTGACTACACCGCCATGGGTGACACCGTGAACCTCGCCGCCCGCCTCGAGACCACAGCGGCCCCCGGGGAGATCCTGGTCGGCCCCACCACCTACGAGGCGACCCGCGAGGTGGTGCGCTACGACGCCCGGGGGACCATGGCGGTCCGTGGCCGCGAGGGAGCCATCGCCGTCCACGTCGCCACGGAGGAGCTCACGCTCCCGGGCCGCCGGCCCCGACCCCAACGTGCGCCCCTGGTCGGCCGCGACGCCGAGATCAACCTCCTCGGCTCGGCCATCGACGCCTCGGTCGAGCGCCGCCACGCCCATCTCGTGCTCATCCCCGGCGAGGCCGGTCAGGGCAAGACCCGTCTCGCCGAGGAGGTCGCGCTCCGGGCCGAGGTCGAGCACGAGGCCCTCGTGCTCGAGGGTCGCTGCCTGCCCTACGGTGAGACCAGCCCCTGGTGGCCGATCGCCGAGGCCATCCGGCAGTACTTCGGGATCAGCCCGGTCGACCCACCCGCCACCGTCCGCCGTCGGATCGAGCACCACGTCGCCTCGCTGCTCGACGACGATGACCGACGGACCGCCGTGATCGGCGGTCTGGCTCATCTCCTGGGTGTGGAGGAGACCACCGCCCCGATCGAGCGCTCCCGCGCCCGCGAGGACGCCATGGACGCGCTCCATCGCTACCTGGCGGCGATGCTCGAGCAACGACCGGTGATCATCGTGATCTCCGACGTCCACTGGGCCGATGCCTTGCTGCTCGAGGTCGCGGAGCGCATGCTCGTGTCGCTGCGGAGCCAGCCCTTCGTCATCATCGCGACGACCCGCTGGAGCGGCGACGACGAGCGCTGGGTCGCCCAGACCGGCCGCCACAACACCGTCGTGTGCAACCTCTTCCCCCTCGATCGGGGCGCCACGGCGCGCCTCGCTGCCGCCCTGCTCGGCACCGACGTCAGCGCCGAGCTCGCCGCCGATCTCTACGAGCGCAGCGGCGGCAACCCGTTCTTCCTCGAAGAGCTCGTCTACCTGCTGTCCGACTCGGCGGCCGCCCTGCCGTCCGACGACACCGGCCCGATCCTGACCGAGCTCCCCGACACCCTTCGCGGGTTGGTGTCGGCCCGTCTCGACGCCCTGACCGCCGAGCAGCGGGGCATGGTGCAGGATGCTGCGGTCATCGGCCGCGACGGTCCGGTCTACGCGCTGGTCCTCATGGCCCAGGACGATCGTGACGACCCCACGCCCGAGCACACCTTCTCCCAGCTCGTGGCCAAGGACATCTTCGAGACCGTGGGGACCGGCTGGCGCTTCCGGAGCGATCTCGTGCGCGAGGTGGCCTACGGCACGCTGACCAAGTCGGCGCGCGCCCAGCAGCACGCGGCGATCGGCGACTGGCTCGAGCGCCACCCGGAGAAGGCCGACCAGAGCCTGCGAGCGGCCAGCCGGATCGCCTACCACTACTTCACCGCCGCCTCGCTGGCCGCGGAGCTCGGCAACGTCGCCGAGCTCCCCGACGGGCTGACCGCGCGGGCGCTGCACTCACTCGAGCGTGCCGCGTCGCTCGCCGAACAGGCCGACTCGAACTATGCAGCGGGCAAGGCCTACGCCCGCATCCTCGAGCTGGCCGACGCCGACGACGTCGAGCGGCGACTCCGTGCCCTGTTGGGTCGGGCGGCCGTCCGCCTCGATCTCCGGGAGCTGAGCGGCGCGCGTGCCGACGGCGAGGCAGCGCGGGCGCTCGCTGCCGAGCACGGCGACGAGTCCGGGGTCGCCCAGGCGCTGACCCTCGTCTCGGAGGTCCACGTGCTCGAGGGTGAC
>JBCCTY010000190.1:0-7816 GCA_039197885.1 Actinomycetota bacterium
GCGACCCAGATCCCGACGATCAGGGCGAGGGCGAGGCCGCCGGGCAGGGAGAGGGCCAGCAGGGCCGTGTTGGCGCCGGCGATGTGGACGAAGATCGCCGAGTGATCGGCTCGCCTGAGCCAGAAGCGGGCAGCGGGGGTGTGGGCGAGCACGTGGTAGGCGGCGCTCGTGCCGAGCATGAGCGTCCAGGTGACCGCGTAGACGGCCACGGCCGGGCGGGCGCCGGAGCGTGCGGCGTCGACGAGTGCCACGCCGAGCGGGATCGACGCGACGAACGCGAGCTGGTGGAGGCGACCCCGGAGGAGCGGGCGCTCACCGTGGACCGGATCCTCGACCAGCGTGGCCGAGGGGGTCGCACCGAGGCTCGGAGCGAGCGCCGTGGCGGTCATCGTCGTGTCCCTTCACCTCGTCCCGCTGCTGGTCAGCGGTGCTGGAGGTGAACGTAGGGACGCGTGACGATCGCGGAATCGGGGACTGCCCCGGTGATCCCGGGGCCCCCTACGGGGATCCCCGGGGGTGGAGGCTCAGGCGGCGGCGAGGTCCTCGCCGACCCGGTAGGTGGCCGGGTGGGGATAGAGGTGGCGCAGGAACCACGGCGGCTGGAACTCCTGCCACGAGCCCTCGCGCTGGGACAGCCGGTCGAGGACCGCGTAGACCACCGAGGGGTTGACGCCGAGTCCGCTGTGGCTGCCGAAGACCTCGATGCTCTCGCGGTGGCGACCGGGCGTCTCGATGCAGGTGAACCAGCGCACGACCCCGTCGGTTCGCGTGTAGATCGCCGTGGCGGGCACCGGCAGCGGGCCCCGCTCGTGCTCGGCCACCTCGAGGAGGTCGAGGTCGCCGTCGTGGAGGTGGCTGAGCGAGTCCCAGATGCCCTGGGCCGCGCTGCGGTCGCCGTCGACCATGCGGAACGGGCTGCCGAGCGTGATGACCTGCCGGACCATGTCGGGTTGCTCGCGGGCGAGCTGGCGGGCGTAGATCCCACCCAGGCTCCACCCGACCAGGCTGACCTTGCGGCCGTGGCGGCCGTGGAGCTGTTCGAGGCGGTCTCGCATGCCGTCGATGATCCGTGCGCTCGGTCCGATGTTGCGACCGAGGCCCCAGCCGTGGGCCCAGTAGCCCTGGAGGCGGATCGTGGAGCGCAGCGGCACGGTCGAGCGGTCGGAGGCGGTGAAGCCGGGGAGGACGAGCACGGGGTGGCGATCACCCCGGCCGAGGAGCCGCAGCATCGGGGAGGCCGCGACGAGGCCGCCGATCTCGAACAGCGCACTGCTCTCCATGAGCTGGAGCACGCGTCGCGGCGGTCGGATGCCGGTGACGTCGGTCATAGCGCGAACGTAGCGCGTGCGCATCAGGCTGACACAACGCGAGGCGTGGTCGACGCCGGCCGACCGATCCGCGAACCTGAGCGACGGACCGTCGAGCTGCGAGGGGGACGTCCATGACCGAGGTGGCCCGCGATCCGTTCTGCGCGGAGCGGCTGCCGCCGCCGGCGTCGTGGCCCGACCTGCCCGGGGTCGACCGGTTCCCGGACCGGATGAACGCCGCCGGCTACCTCCTCGCCCGGGCCGCGACGGCACCGGACCGACCGGCGCTGCGATGTGGTGACCGCACCTGGACCTACGGCGACCTCGACGATCACGTGCGGCGGCTCTCCACGGTCCTCGTCGAGCACGGCGGGCTGCGCCCCGGCGAGCGGGTGGTCGTCCGGGGCCTGAACTCACCGGAGACCGTGGCGGCGATCCTCGCCGTGCTCCACGTCGGCGCCGTCGCCGTGCCGACGATGCCGCTGCTGCGATCGGCGGAGCTCGATCGCATCGTGGAGCGCAGCCACGCCGGACTGGTGCTCGGCGACGTCCGCCTCCTCGACGAGGTCGATGCCATGACCTCGACCGTCGACGTGCGCTCCTGGGGCGCGAGCGGTGATCTCGACGACCTCGTCGCCGGTGCGAGCCCGTCGACGGCCGCGAACGACACGGCGGCGACCGACGTGGCCCTGTTGATGTTCACGAGCGGCACGACCGGCGTCCCGAAGGCCGCCTGTCAGCTCCACCGCGACGTCGCCGCCATCTGCGAGACCGTCGGGACGACCACCTACGCCCTCACCGAGGACGACGTCGTGACGGGCACCCCGCCGCTCGCCTTCGCCTACGGCTTCGGTGCGTTCCTCGCGTTCCCGCTCCACGCCGGCGCCTCGGTGGTGCTGATCGAGCAGCCGTCGCCTCCGGCGCTGCTCGACGCGATCGAGCGCCACGGCGCGACGGTGGTGTTCACGGCGCCGACCGCCTACCGGGCCCTGCTTCCCCACGTCTCCGACCGCGATCTCTCCACGGTCCGCTACGGCGCCTCGGCCGGCGAGACGCTGCCGGCCGCGACCTGGGAGGCCTTCCACGACGCCACCGGCATCACCCTGCTCGACGGCATCGGCTCGACCGAGATGTTGCACGTCTTCCTGTCGAACCACCTCGACGACGTCCGGCCCGGCGCCACCGGGCGACCGGTGGAGGGCTACGAGTGTCGGGTGGTCGACGACGAGGGCCGGCCGCGTCCGCCGGGGGAGACGGGTCATCTCGAGGTGCGGGGCCCGACCGGCTGCCTCTACCTCGACGACGAACGCCAACGGGTCTACGTCCAGGACGGGTGGAACCGCACCGGTGACCTCTACGAGGTCGATGACGGCGGTTGGTTCTGGTACCGCAGCCGCGCCGACGACATGATCGTCACCTCGGGCTACAACGTGGCGGGTCCGGAGGTCGAGGCGGCCCTGCTGGGCCACCCGGCGGTGGCCGAGTGCGGGGTCGTCGGGCTCGACGACGGTGAGCGAGGTCAGGTCGTCGCCGCCTTCGTCGTCCCGGCCGAGGGAGTGGTGCCCGACGATGCCCTCGTCGCCGAGCTGCAGGCCCACGCCAAGGCCGAGATCGCCCCGTACAAGTACCCGAGGGTGGTGCGCTTCCGCGACGAGCTGCCGAAGACGGGCACCGGCAAGATCCAACGCTTCCGCCTGCGCGACGCGACGTGATCCATCGGGTCTGGTCCGGTGAGCGCGACGGGCGGGCACCGGTGGTGCTGCTGCACGAGGGCCTGGGTTCGGTCTCGGCGTGGGGTGGGTTCCCGGACCGGTTGGCGGCCGCGACCGGACGGGCCGTGCTCACCGCCGACCGTGCCGGCTACGGGCGGTCGACGCCCAAGCCCGGGCCCTGGCCGGCATCGTTCCTCCACGACGAGGCGGCATCGCTCGCCTCGCTCCTCGTCGAGGAGGAGGTCGAGCGACCGATCCTGGTCGGCCACAGCGACGGGGCGTCCATCGCCCTGCTCTACCCGGGCCGTGGCGTGCCGGCCGGGGGACCGGAGCCGATCGGGATCCTCTCGTTGTCGGCCCACGTCATGGTCGAGCCGATCTGCGTCGAGGCCATCGAACGCCTCCGGGCCCGGGCCGACGAGGGGCTGGTGCGGGCACTCGGGCGTCACCACGACGACCCGGCCGCCACGTTCGAGGCGTGGTCGGAGGTGTGGGTCTCGGACCGCTTCCGGACCTGGGCGATCGACGACGACCTGGGTGCGATCCGCTGCCCGGTGGTCGCGCTCCAGGGGGTCGACGACGGCTTCGGGACCCGGGCCCAGATCGACCGGCTCGCCGCGGGCGTGACCGGCCGGGTCTCGACCGAGCTGCTCCCCGGTGTCGACCACTGGCCGCATCGCGAAGCACACGAGGTGGTGCTCGCACGAGCGGAACGCCTGGTCAGGATGGTCGACGGCGACGAATAGGGGAGCTTCCCCGATGCCGATGGGGGTCGCGCTGCTCGACGATGTCCCCACGAGCGGGAACGGCCCGCCGGAGAGCGGGAGGCACCGACGATGGACTGGCTTCGGGACCTGAAGCGCCGAGCGATCATGGGCACCCGGGTCGAGCACATCGTCCTCGGCCTCGACCACAACGGCTACGACGGCTCGATCCGGGCGCTCGACGCCCTCCTCGACCGGGCCGACGGCGACGACGCCGAGCTCGTCCAGCTCCTCCTGCTCTCGGCCGGCGATCGCGCCGCCGAGGCCGGTCGCCGGGGTGCCGAGGCGCTCTACGGCCTCGCCCACTACGTCCAGGCTCGGCGCCTCGCGCCGCAGTTCGCCTGAGGTGATGGCGATGATCTTCTAGCTGACCAGATCCAGGACCCGCCCGATCTCGGCCGCGGAACCCACGGGTGTGCCGGTGCCGGTGCTCACTCGTGTCGCACCCCGATCCGGGCCCGGTAGACGAACATCCATGGTCGAGTGGCAGGGCCGAGCCGGGCGTCCGCCACGCGTCGGAGCACGTCGACGCCGAGCTGGTCGTCCGTGAGACCCGTGCGACGGAGGAGCTGGTAGTCACCCTGGCTCCGCAACAGCCCGACGAAGCGATCGGCGTCGCCGAGCTCGTCGTGGTGGAGGGCAACCTCCCGGTGCCAGGCGAAGTGCCCGCTCGCGGCGATCCGCTCGAGGTGGCCCGACTTGGGCCAGCTCCGGACGCCCTCGGCCAGCACCCGGTCGCGGTGGGGATCGACCCCGTCGTAGGCCCTCCACTCCTCGGTGTCGCGGACGGGGCGGGTGAGCTCGGCCCCGGTCGAACCCGCGGCGAGGCGGTGCTCGAGGACACGGACCGTGGCCCGGCACTCGTGCCAGGCCCGCTCGGCGTCGGCGCTGCCGACCGCCGGCGGCCAGTCGCAGTCGATGGCAGCGAAGACCCCGCCGGGGCGGAGGATGCGGGCGACCTCGTCGAGCGTGCTGGTCGGCTCCATCCAGTGGAACGACTGCACGCAGAGGACCACGTCGGCCGAGCCGTCGGGGAGCCCCGTGGCGTGGCCCGACCCCGCGACGAAGGTCAGCTCCGGTGACCGCTCGCGCGCCACCCGCCGCATGTCGTCGCCCGGCTCCACGCCGGTCACCCGCTCCGCCCATCCGGCCGCCCACCGGGTGGACAGGCCGGAGCCCGAACCGAGGTCGACGACGTGGCCTGCGGCGCCGGCGTAGGACGTCAACAGCCGACCCAGGTCGGTGGGCGGCGTCGGCCGGACCTCGTCGTACTGCGCGGCGAAGCCGTCGAACCGGGCGGCGTTGGGGTCGGGCCGGCGGTCGGTCACCTCAGTCGCTGGTCCAGTGCAGTTCCATGGCCAGCTCCTCTTCGCCATCCTCGACCTCGTGCTCGATGGTGATCTCGGAGTCGGCGGGGACGGTGAAGCGCCGGTTCTGGACCTGGATGCGGAACGACTCACCCGCCTCGAGTGCGTCGGCGAGTCGTCGAAGCGTCTCGACGAACTGCGTGGTGGGGACGTTCTTCTCGACATCGCGATCGGCCATGGACGGGAACCTACCGATCACCGCATCGTGGTGGTCGCGGCGCCGACGGCTCCCACCCGCGAAGCTCGGGTCGTGCCGGACCGGACGAGGACCTCAACTGGGTCGGGGTCGGGGACGACGGGTCAGTGCGTGAGCGCTCGTCTCGCCTCCTCGGCCGGCCCCGCGCCGGCGCGGGCCGTCATCGGGTCCGCACCATGACCGTCGTGCTCGCCGTCGACGTCGGCACGACCGCCGTCAAGGCGGCGTGCGTCGTCGACGGGGCCATCGACGACGTCGCCGAGGTGCCACTCGGGCGGTCGACGCCTCGTCCGGGGCGCAGCGAGCAGCATCCGGACGACTGGTGGGCGGCGGCCGTGGGCGCGATGCGCTCGGTGGCCCGCGACGACGTCGACGCCATCAGCGTGACCGGGCAGATGCAGGATCTCGTCCCGTTGCGCGCCGACGGTCGGCCCGTCCGGCCGGCGATCCTCTACGGCGACGCTCGCGCCGGCGCCGAGCACGAGGAGCTCGTCGACCGCTTCGGACCGGCGTGGGTCGACGCGGTCTGTGGGCCGCTCGACGCCACCAACCTCGCCGCGAAGTGGGTCTGGCTGCAGCGTCACGAGCCCGACGTCGTCGAGGCGACCGACTTCGTGCTGCTCGGCGCCCACTCGGTCGTCGTGCAGCGGCTGTGTGGCGCCGTGCTCTGCGATCCGACGACGGCGGCCACGACCGGCCTGTTCGACGTCAGATCCGGGGTGTGGTGGGCACCGGTGGTCGAGGAGCTCGGCATCCCCGTTCCTCCCCTCGGTGATCCGTCCACGCCGGCGGGCTGGCTCGCCACGGCGGTCGCCGCAGCGCTCGAACTCCCCGCAGCCGTGCCGGTCTTCCACGCCAACGGCGACGCGGTCGCAACCACGCTCGCGCTCGTCGGGGACGGAGGTCGTCGGCCCTACGCCTCGATCGGGACGTCCGGTTGGGTCGCCGACGTGGCCGACCGACCTCTCGGTGGAGCGTTGTCGCTGCCCGTCGGCGACGGGCGCTTCGTCTCGATCGCCCCGATGCTGACCGCGGGAGCTGCGATCGACTGGGCCCGCGAGGCGATCCTCGGAGGGATCGGCCCCAACGCGCTCGACCGGCTCGCCGACGGTGTGAGTGCCGTGGAGCACGGCGTGCTCTTCGTCCCGCACCTCGACGGCGTCCGCTTCCCCGTGTCGTCGTCCGAGGCGACGGGGGTCCTCGTCGGGCTGCGCCGATCGACGGGTGCGGACGTCGTCGCCGCAGCCGTCCTGGAGGGCGTCGCCCACGCCCTCGGTCAGCTGCTCGACCTGATCGCGCCCGACGCCGTCGAGCTGGCGGCATGCGGCGGAGCGGTGCGGATCGACGCCGTGCTGCGGGCCTTGGCCGACGTCTGCGGGATCCCGGTGGTGCGGGTCGACGATGCGCACGCCGGTCTGCTCGGCGCGGCGATCGTCGCCCACCGCGGCATGGGGGCCGAGCCGTTGGGTGCGGCGGCGGTGACCGATCGCTTCGAGCCCGATCCCCGCCGCCATGAGCTCCACCTCCGGGCCCGACCGCGGTTCGAGGCGGTGGTGTCGTCGCTCGGCCCGGTGTTCGGCGATCTCGCCGCGCTGCGGGCCGGAGCCGACGACGCGTGATCGCGTGCGACGCTCCGGCCCGTCGCCTACGGGTCGTCGGCGTCGGGTGGCTCGTCGAGGGGCGACTCGTCGCCGGGAGGGATCGGCGCGACCGCATCGGCCACGCCGTCGCGCAGGACGGCCCAGCCACCGGAGCTGAGCGTCCGGTAGTCGTAGATCGACCCGCCGATCGAGCCGGTCACCCCCAGGCTGACCACGAAGTCGCGGAGCTGGCCCTCGGTGGTCTCGTCGCCGATGCCGCCGATCGAGTGGACGATGGCGTCGGGGTCGGCGATGTTGGCCCGGAGCCGTCGCACGGCATCGACGTTGTAGTCGAGCCCGTCGCGCAGCCCCGACGCCTCGGTGCGGCCGGTCCAGTAGCTCATCGGCATCCAGACCTCGTAGTGCGGTGCGATGCCGGCCCAGGGGAAGCCGGGCCAGAAGTCGGGGTTGACCACCTCGAGCAGCGTCGGCGGCAGCACGATCCCGCTCCACGCATCGCCCGGCAGCCCGATCTCGGTCAGCCGGCTGCTGAGCTCGACGAGGCGGGCCGAGCGGACGGCGTCGTCCTCGACCGCCCCGCGGAACTCGATGTCGACGCCCACGCCGGCGAACCGGTTGCCCCGCCCGGTCTCGAAGCGGCGGAGGAGGTCGAGGCGCTCGAGGTCGGCGTCGACGTCGGCGAAGGTGGGCAGGTACCAGGCAACGATGTCGAGCTCGAGCTCGGCGGCGGTGTCGAGCCAGGTCGCGACCAGATCGGGGGCGGCGAGGCCGTCGGGCGAGCGGTCGTCGAGACGAGCGGCCTGCAGGTAGACGGTCTCGACGCCGGCGGCGGCCATGATGGCGAGGTCGTCCGCGGTGACCACCGGCGC
>JBCCTY010000191.1:0-7791 GCA_039197885.1 Actinomycetota bacterium
CTGAACGGGCTGCCGACCTCCGAGGGCCTCAGCCTCGAATGGGCGATGAGCATCGAGAACCTTCCCCATACGGCGACAGCCGACAGCTCCGACTCCATGGCTACGACGTCACGCTGTCCGGCGAGCTCGGGGCGCGTCTGGAGGCACTGGACGCCGACCCTCGCTGGTTGACGACCTGGTGGCAGCAGGGCGAACGAGATCGCTGCGTTGATCGGCCTGCGCCGTGTCCCGTTCTCGCCGAACCGCCCCGAACCGGGCAGTTCGAGCATGGTTGGAAGTTCGCCGCGGTCCAACGGTTGTCGCATGAGTTCCGGCCGTTCGTGTGGGTCGACGATCTGGCAATCACGTCGGCAGCGCGTCGATGGGCTGACACGGTGTGCCCGGTCCGGAGCTTGCTGCTCGCACCCGACAGTGCCGTGGGACTCACACGCCTCGAAATGGACGCGATCGAGGACTTCGTCGACTCGGTCCACGATCCCGAACTGCCGTGAGCCGGCCGGCGCCGTTTCAGCGAGCCCTCTCGTCCGCCCAGTCGGACCACGACTCCGCCGGGCCCCAGTCGGAGACCTGCCGGAGGAGGTACTCGCTGTCGCCGAAGGACCGTCTGGCACACTGATCGCCTCGGTCCTCGGCAGAGCCGCGGGCAACACGGCGCCGGAGCGTTGCACGGGGTCGCCTGAAGTGGCGGAGCACCAGCGGGCGTCTCACAACACCACGATGTCGAGGTCGAGATCGAGCGCAGCCGCACCTGGCCAACCCCGATCGGTCGTGGCGAGCCGATCGGCACCGCCGTCGGCCGCCGTGGCGATGACGAGCGCATCTGGCAACCGGAGTGACGGGTGACTCGCCCGCAGACCCGCGGCCGTCGCGGCGATCTCGGCGGTCATCGGCACGACGTCGACCGGGACGGTGGCGACGAACCGGTGGACCAGGTCGACGGCAGCGGGGCCCCGACGGAACGGGCCCACGAGCGTCTCCGCCAGCACCGAGGCGCTCATGGCCAGGCGATCACCGTCGCCAGCAACGGTCCTCACGAGCTGCGAGGCGGTCGAGTGGTGGAGGTCGCCGGGGTCGAGGAAGCCGATGACCACGCCGGCATCGAGGTGGGTCAGTCCCACTCGTCACGGAGTTGATCGAGCGCACCAGCCGCATAGACGCCGGCCAGCGCGCCCTCGAAGTCGGACAGCACATCACGCTCACGTTCGAGCACGACTCGCCCAGCACCATCGGCACGTGCGACGAGGCGATCTCCGGCAGCGAGGCCGGCATTCCGGAGCGCGTCCACCGGGATCGTGATCTGGTGCTTCACGCTGATGCGCGTGGCACCTCGTCGACGGTCCCTTACTTCATCCACGAAAGTAGGGGTAGCAGAGGCGCTGAGTGTCAGTCGCTCATCCTCCGGCCGACGCGGATGCCGCGGAGGAAGGAGCGGACGATGTCGGTGGCCCGCTCGAGCTCGTCGTTCACGACGACGAGATCGGCGAGGGAGATGCCGACCTCCTCCTCGGCCTCGGCCTTCGCCAGGCGGCGCTCGATGAGGGTGGGGTCGTCGCCCCGGCCACGGAGGCGGCGCTCCTGCTCCTCCCGCGACGGCGGCCGGACGAACACCACCACGGCACCGGGGACCCGCTCGCAGACCTGTTGGGCGCCCTGGACGTCGATCTCGAGGATCACGTCGTTGCCCGCCTCGGCCTCGGGGAGGGGCGTGCCGTAGAGGTTGTCGAAGACCTCGGCCCACTCGAGGAACCCACCCTCGTCGACGTGACGACGAAAGGTCGCCACGTCGACGAAGGTGTACCAGTCCGACGGTTCGTTCTGCCGACGTTGACGGGTCGTCCACGAGCGGCTCAGTCGGAGCCGCTCGTCCCGTTGCAGCAGGCGCTGCACGATCGATCCCTTGCCGGCCCCGGACGGACCGGCGATGACGAGGACGAGCCCGGTGTCGGCCAACGACGCGGCTACTCCGCGAACTCGGCGAGGAGCTTCTCGCGTTGGTTGTCGCCGAGGCCACGAAGGCGCCGGCCCTCGGCGATGCCGATCTCCTCCATGGTCCGGCGGGCCCGGACCTTGCCGACGCCCGGCAGCGACTCCAGGACGGCGAGGACCTTCGTCTTGCCGACGAGCTCGTCGTCGGCCGACTGGTCGAGGACCTCGGCGAGGCTCAACGACCCCAGCTTGAGCTTCTCCTTGAGCTCGGCGCGGGCCCGGCGGGCCTCCGCAGCCTTGGCGAGCGCTGCCTGCCGTTGTTCGGGAGAGAGCTGTGGTGGCGTGCTCATGTCACGGACCTCCAGTGGTCTCGGTCGCGCCCGGCGTGATGACCCGGGCACTGGCTGTACGCGACGCTACCGGGGCCCGCGGGACCGTTCACGGATTCTTCACCACGGTGGGTTGTGACGATCCCGCGCTCAGGCGCGGGCCGAGGCGGCCTCCACGGCGGCCGCGACCTCGGCGTTGACGGCGGCGGCGGCCGCGGCGGGGTCGGCGGCGCGGGTGATCGGGCGGCCCACGACGAGCAGGTCGGCGCCCGAGGCGATCGCCTCGGCCGGGGTGGCGGCACGGGCCTGGTCATCGTGATCGGAGCCCTCGGGCCGGATGCCGGGGACGACGACCTCCATCCGCGGCGCGTAGGTCCGGGCCTCGGCCGCGTCGGCGGCGGCGCAGACGATGCCGCCGCATCCGGCGCTGAGGGCGGCCATGACGCGCTTGGGGAGGATGTGGGGCGGCGCCCCGTCGTCGCTCGTGAGCACGGTGACCGCCAGGGCCGTCGGCGGCGGGAGGTCGGCCTTGCTCGCACCGTCGGCGAGCCCCTCGACCCCGGCGCTGAGCATGTCGACGCCACCGAAGGCGTGCAGCGTGAGGTACTCCGCGCCGAGCGAGCCGAGGACCCGCGCCGCCCGCTCGACGGTGTTGGGGATGTCGTGGAGCTTGAGGTCGACGAAGACCTTGAACCCCATCGCCGCCAGCGAACCGACCGCGTCCGGTCCCACCGCGCTGTAGAGCTCGAGGCCCACCTTCGCCACACCGACGTGCGGCTGCACCTGTCGGGCGATCCGCTGGGCGACGACGAGATCGTCGCAATCGAGCACGATCGCGAGGCGATCCTTCACCGGTCGGTCATCAGCCTGCATGTCGGCCCTTCTGCTGCGTGGTGTGCGCGATGGTCGGCACGATCGTCTCGGCGATCGGTTCAGGTCGGGCCGTGGGCGGTGCCGATCAGGTCCGTGACCTGCCCCACCCCGTGCCGCTCACACCATGAAACCAGCTCGTCGAGCACTCGTCGGGGCGCCCCCGGATCGGCGTAGGTGGCGGTGCCGACCTGCACCGCCCGCGCGCCGGCCATGAGCAGCTCGACCGCGTGCTCGCCCCGAGCGACGCCACCGACGCCGACGACCGGGAGGTCGGGGTGCTCGGCGACGGTGTCGTGGATGGCCCGGACCGCCACCGGGCGGATCGCCGGTCCGGACAGGCCACCGCCCCCGGCACCGAGCACCGGACGACCGGTCTCGACGTCGATGACCATGCCCATCACGGTGTTGATCAGCGTCACGGCCTCGGCTCCCCCGGCCACCACGGCGTCGACGATGGGACCGAGGTCGGTGACGTTCGGGGAGAGCTTCGCCCAGCGGGGCAGATCGCACGGGGCCGTCGCCTCCAGCACCTCGCGGGCCGAGTCGGCGTGATGGGCGAACATCCGGCGCCGGTCCTCGATGTTCGGGCACGAGACGTTGACCTCGACGGCGACGATGCCGTCGACGCCGGCGAGGGCGGCCGCGGTCCGGCGGTAGTCGTCGACCGTGAAGCCCCAGATCGACGCCACCACCGTGACGTCGCGGTCGAGCAGTCCGGGGAGGTCATCACGCAACCACGCCTGGACACCCGGGTTCTGGAGGCCGACCGCGTTGATCATGCCCTGGTCGGTCCCGTGCACCCGGGGTGACGGGTTCCCGGCCCACGGCTCCGCCGAGAGCGACTTCACGACCATCGCCCCCAGCTGCGACGCGTCGAGGTAGGCGGCCAGCTCGTCGCCGGTCCCGGCCGTGCCGGCGGCGGTCATGAGCGGGTTGGCCAGCGTGACCGAGCCGACCGTGGTGGCGAGGTCGGTCACGCGGGCGGCTCCAGTTGGAGCCGCGGATCGTGCAACTCCTGGAGGCAGCGCACCTCCATCGGGTAGGCCCGGTGGTCGGCCATGCCCAGCACGGCGGCGAGCGCGGCGGACATGGTGGTGATGACCGGGATGCCCTGCAGGGTCGCCGCCTTGCGGATGTAGTCGCCGTCGGCCCTGGCACCCCGGCCCTTCGGCGTGTTCACCACCATCACGACCTCGCCGGCCGCGATGAGCGCAGTGGCGTCGACGCGACCGTCGGCCGACTCGCCGATCTTGGCGACCGTCGTCGCGACCGGGATCCCGGCGTCGAGCAGGGCGGCGGCGGTGCCGTCGGTGGCGGCCAGCTCGAACCCGAGGCGGCGGAGACGACGGGCCACATCGAGGCCGACGGCCTTGTCGCGGTCGGCCAGGGAGAAGAAGACCGTGCCGCCGGCGGGGAGGTCACCGCTCGCCGCCGCCTGGGCCTTCGAGAACGCCAGCCCGAAGGTCGTGTCGACGCCCATCACCTCGCCGGTCGATCGCATCTCGGGGCCGAGCACGGCGTCGACCTCGGGGAACCGACGGAACGGCAACACCGCCTCCTTGACCGACACGTGGCCCAGCGGGCCGGGCTCGACGAGGAGCCCCTCGTCGCGCAGCTCGTCGAGGGTGGCGCCGAGCATCACCCGGGCGGCGACCGAGGCGAGCGGCACCCCGGTGGCCTTGGCGACGAACGGCACGGTCCGCGACGCCCGGGGGTTGGCCTCGATCACGAAGACCTGGCCGTCTCGGACCGCGAACTGCACGTTGAGCAGGCCCACGACGCCGAGCTCGGTGGCGAGCGTGCGGGCGAAGCCGGCCAGCTCGTCGAGCGTCGAGGGCGGCAGGGTCTGCGGGGGCAGTGCGCAGGCGGAGTCACCGGAGTGCACCCCGGCCTCCTCGACGTGCTCCATGATCCCGCCGATCAGCACCTCACCCAGACGGTCGCGCACCGAGTCGACGTCGACCTCGATGGCGTCCTCGAGGAAGCGGTCGATGAGCACCGGGCGCTCGGCCGACAGCCCACCCTCGCGCCCCAGCGACCCGGCCTCTGCCAGCTCGGCCATGGCGGCCACGAGCTGCTCGTCGTCGTAGACGATCGTCATCGCCCGCCCGCCGAGCACGTAGGACGGCCGGACGAGCACCGGGTAGCCGACCTCGTCGCACACCCCCCGGGCCTCGTCGAGGGTGGTGGCCGTGCCACCCGGGGGCTGGGGGATGTCGAGGCGCTCGCACAGCCGGTTCCACAACTCGCGGTCCTCGGCGGCGTCGATGGCGGCGGGCGGGGTGCCGGCGACGAGCCCGGGCGGCAGCTCGTTGGCCAGCTTGAGCGGCGTCTGCCCGCCGAGGCTCACGACGATGGCCTCCGGGCCCTCGGCGTCGATGATGTTGGTGACGTCCTCGAGCGTGAGGGGCTCGAAGTAGAGCCGGTCGCTGGTGTCGTAGTCGGTCGACACGGTCTCGGGGTTGCAGTTGACCATGATCGTCTCGTAGCCGGCCGCGCTCAGGGCGAAGCTGGCGTGGACGCAGCAGTAGTCGAACTCGATCCCCTGGCCGATCCGGTTGGGTCCGGAGCCGAGGATCATGACCTTGGGTCGGTCGGACGGGGCGATCTCGTCCTCGTCCTCCCAGGTGGAGTAGTGGTACGGCGTCCGGGCGGCGAACTCGGCGGCGCAGGTGTCGACGGTCTTGAACGTCGGTCGGACGCCGACGGCCTCGCGCGCGGCCCGCACCGCCGGCGCGTCGACACCCCAGAGGTGCGCGAGCTGAGCGTCGGAGAAGCCGAGCCGCTTCGCACGGCGCCACCCCGCCCGACCCAGCTCGTCGGGCTTCGTGGCCTCCAGCTCGGCCCGCTCCTCGGAGATCATCAGCATCTGGTCGAGGAACCACGGATCGACGTGGCATCGCCGGTGGACGATCGCCGGGTCGATGCCTCGCCGCAGGGCGGCCTCGACCTGGAAGATCCGGTCGGGGGTCGGCACGGCGAGCAGGTCGAGGAGGTCGGCGTCCGCCACCGCGTCGAGGAGCGACTCGGCGGCGTCGGCGTTGAGGCCGTCGCGTCCCGCCTCCAACGAACGACACGCCTTCTGGAGCGACTCGGTGAAGGTCCGTCCGATCGACATGACCTCGCCGACGGCCTGCATCTGGGTCCCGAGCACGCCGTCGGAGCCGGGGAGCTTCTCGAACGCCCACCGCGGGATCTTGGTGACGACGTAGTCGATGGTGGGCTCGAAGCTCGCCGGGGTCTCCCCGGTGATGTCGTTGGTGATCTCGTCGAGCGAGTAGCCGACGGCGAGGCGGGCGGCGATCTTGGCGATCGGGAAGCCGGTGGCCTTCGACGCGAGCGCAGACGACCGGCTCACCCGGGGATTCATCTCGATGACGACCTGGCGGCCGGTCTCGGGGTGCACGGCGAACTGCACGTTCGAGCCACCGGTCTCGACACCCACCCGACGGATGCAGGCCAGCGCGGCGTCGCGCATCTGCTGGTACTCGACGTCGGCGAGGGTCTGGATCGGCGCCACCGTGATCGAGTCGCCGGTGTGGACGCCCATGGCGTCGACGTTCTCGATCCCACAGATGATCACGCAGTTGTCGGCGTGGTCACGCATGACCTCGAGCTCGTACTCCTTCCACCCGACGATCGACTGCTCGATGAGGATCTCGTCGACCGGCGAGGCGTCGAGCCCGTTCGACGCCACGGCCTCGAACTCCTCGGGCGTCGCGGCGATGCCGGTGCCCCGGCCGCCGAGGATGTAGGCGGGTCGGATGATGACGGGCAGACCGATCTGCTCGACGACCTCACGGGCCTCGTCCATCGAGTGGGCCACCCCGGAGCGGGGCACGTCGAGACCGATCTCGAGCATCGCCTCCTTGAAGCGCTGCCGGTTCTCGGCGGTCTCGATGGCCTCGGCGTCGGCGCCGATCATCTCGACGCCATGGCGCTCCAGCACCCCGGCGGCCTCGAGGTCCATGGCGAGGTTCAGGGCGGTCTGCCCGCCCAGCGTGGGGAGCAGGGCGTCGGGCCGCTCCCGCTCGATGATCGCCTCGAGCACCGGCACGGTGAGCGGCTCGACGTAGGTGCGGTCGGCGAAGTCGGGGTCGGTCATGATCGTCGCCGGGTTGGAGTTGGCGAGGATCACCTCGTAGCCCTCCTCCCGAAGCACCCGGCAGGCCTGGGTCCCGGAGTAGTCGAACTCGCAGGCCTGCCCGATGACGATCGGGCCGGACCCGATGATGAGGATCCGGTGGAGGTCGTCTCGGCGGGGCACTAGCTAGGACCTCCGTGGACGTCTTCGAGCAGCTCGACGAACTCGCCGAAGAGCGACCGGGCATCGTGGGGGCCGGGAGAGGCCTCCGGGTGGTGCTGCACCGCGAACGCGGGGACGTCGCGGCACCGGATGCCGGCCACCGTGTGGTCGTTGAGGTTGACATGGGTGACGTCGGCACCGGGCACCGAACCGTCGACGACGGCGAAGTTGTGGTTCTGGCTCGTGATGGCGACCTCACCGGTGCGGGTGTCGCGCACCGGGTGGTTGGCGCCGTGGTGGCCGAAGGGCAGCTTGGTGATCTCGCCACCGAGGGCGAGGGCCAGGATCTGGTGACCGAGGCAGATCCCGAAGATCGGGACCCGTCCGATGAGCTCGCGCACGGCCTCGGGCGCGCCC
>JBCCTY010000192.1:0-7670 GCA_039197885.1 Actinomycetota bacterium
GCTCCGGTACTCGTACCGATGGGAGACCTCGACGACCGACGCCGACGGCGTGACCTCGACCGTCACCGACCTCGAACGCGACTCGGCGATCACGGTGCGCAGCAGCTTCGTCGTCGGCTGCGACGGCGCGGGCAGCCACGTTCGTCGGCTGCTCGACATCGAGATGCTCGGGCCGCCGCTGCTCCAGTGCACGCTGGCCATCAACTTCGCGGCGGATCTCCGGGACTTCCTCGTCGATCGGCCCGGTGTCCTCCACTTCGTCCTCGATCCCGCTGCCGACGGCGTCTTCGTG
This sequence comes from Actinomycetota bacterium, assembly GCA_039197885.1. Classification (GTDB taxonomy): domain Bacteria; phylum Actinomycetota; class Acidimicrobiia; order Acidimicrobiales; family Poriferisodalaceae; genus JBCBSZ01. Next base: position 293 of record JBCCTY010000192.1, read on the forward strand.
CAACACGACGTGGCCGACGACTGGGTCTTCATGCACGGCATCGACCCGTCGACCGAGTCCGCCGACGACTACGACGACGACCGGTGCCTCGAGATCCTCCGCGCTGCGGCCGGCGCCGACGTCGACGCGAAGATCCTCGGGCGGGGGACCTGGTGGATGACCGCGCAGACCGCCTCGTCGATGGGCGGAGGTCGCATCTTCCTCGCCGGCGACGCAGCCCACCGCTTCCCGCCGACCGGGGGCCTCGGACTGAACAGCGGGGTCGCCGATGTCCACGGGTTGTTGTGGCGCCTCGCGGCGATCGAGTCCGGGTGGGCCGATCCGGATCTGGTCGACAGCTACGAGCGGGAACGGCTGCCGGTGGCTCGACACAACTCCGACCAGTCGTTGACGAACGCCATGAAGATGCTGCACCTGGTCGAGGCGCTCGGCCTCGACGTGGAACCGACGACCGAGCAGCTCCTCCGAGCCATCGACGACGACGATCGTGCGACGGCGATCGCCGAGGCCGTCGCGCTGCAGGAGGAGCACTTCGACCTGGTCGGTCTGCAGCTCGGCTACGTCTACGAGGAGGGCGCGTTGGTCGCCGAGGCACCGACCGCAGCGCCGTCGAGCCCGCGCCGGTACGTGCCCTCGGCCCGACCCGGCGCCCGTCTCCCCCACGCCTGGCTCGACGTGGGATGCGGGCGCTCGACGCTCGACCTCATCGACGTGTCCGCCCCGACGCTGCTGTCCTTCGGCGAGCACGAGGCCTGGCGGGCCGCGGCCACCGACGACGTGCCGATCGTTCACGTGCGCCTCGGCGTCGATCGACCAGCGCCCGCCGGCTGGCGCGACCTGTGCGAGGTCGGCCCTTCGGGTGCGCTGCTGGTGCGGCCGGACCAGCACGTCGCGTTCCGGGCCGGAGATGTCGGCGAGGCCGGCGAGCTCCCGGCGGCGCTCGACGCCGTGGCGGGGCGGGCCTGATGGCCGTCAACGTCGCACGGTTCCGCCATGGCGGCAGCATCGGTTGGGGCGTCGTCGACGGCGGCGCGGTGCACCCGATCGCGGCTGAGCTCCCGACGACCGCCACCTTCGTCGAGCAGGCGGCACCGGCCGTGCTCGCCGGTGATGCACCGACGACCGACGCGATCGGGATCGACGACGTCGAGGTGCTCTGCCCGATCACCTCGAACCAGCAGTTCGTGTGCCAGGCGATCAACTACCGGAGCCACATGGCCGAGTCGGGCCTCGATCCGGCGTCGAGTCCCTTCAACGTGTTCTTCCGGAAGGCCTCGTCGTGCCTCACCGCCGCCGGTGACGACGTCATCGTCCCGGCGCACGTGGAGCTCTGCGACTACGAGGTCGAGATCGGATTGGTCCTTCGACGGATCGTCGGCGGCCCGACGACGATCACGGCCGACGGCCTCACCGATCACGTCGCCGGCCTGGTGGTCGTCGACGACGTGAGCGCCCGTGACGTCCAACTCGCCGACGGCCAGTTCTACCGGGGCAAGAGCTATCGCACGTTCGGCCCGGTCGGCCCGTGGTTGACCCTCGTCGACGCCGACGACCTCGCGAGGTTCGACGAGCTGCGGCTGCGGCTCTCGGTCAACGGCGAGCTCCGCCAGGACGGCTCGCCGGTCGACATGATCCACTCACCGGCGGCCTCGCTCACCGAGCTGTCGGCGGTCCAGGACTGGGGGCCAGGCGACCTCCTCGCCACCGGGACGCCGGGTGGTTGCGCCCTCCAGGCGCCTCCCCGACCGATCGCCGCCGCGATCCAACTCGTGTCGCCCAAGCGACGGCAGGCGCTGGTCCGGAAGGCGGCCGCACGGAACGGGCGGCGCCTCGTGGCCGGCGACGTCATCACGGCGAGCGTCCGGACCGACGACGGCGAGATCGACCTCGGTGAGCAACGCACCACCGTCGTCCGGGCCGCCGACCCCGGACCGCCCGGGTGATGACCTCGGCACCTACGATGACGGTCGTGCAAGGCTCCGGCCCAGCGCCCGTGCGCACCCGTGGGTTCAAGAAGAAGGAACGGACCCGACGCCAGCTGATCGACGCGGCGGTCGACGAGATCGCCACCAGCGGTGAGGCGTTCACGATCCTCGACGTCACCAAGCGGGCCGAGGTCTCCAACGGCACCTTCTACAACCACTTCGACGACCGCGACGCGCTCCTCGATGCCGTCATCGCCGAGGTCCTGGTCTCGTTCACCGAGACCAGCGCCGAGCTCGTTGCACTCGACGATCCGGTCCGCAGGTTCGCGACCATCACGGCGCTGCTGATCGAGCACGCCGCGGCGAACCCGCGGCTGGCCACCGTGCTGCTCCGCCTCCACTCGCTCGCCGACGTCACGCCGACGGACCACGACCCCTTCCGTCACCTCCGCAACGATCTGGCGGCCGCCGTGGAGCAGGGACGGCTGACACGGGGGCCGACGGACGCGACGGTCGACCTGGCCACGGGCACGCTCTTCCGAGCCGTGCGGCGCGCCACGACGGTCGGCGCCTCCGATGAGTACCGAGGGGAGCTCATCGGCTTGCTCCTCGAGAGCTTCGGGCTCGACCCGAGCCAGGCAGACGAGATCGCAGCGGAGGCCGTCGCAGCTGCGCCGGAGCTCGACCGGCGATACCGAGCGGTCGACGGCTGACGACGGGTCGCGCCCGTCGCGGCGATCGTCGCACTCAACCGCCGACGACTGGCGATCGTCGAGGCACCCGTGCGCGACGACCCTCGGACACGTGGCGCTCGTCGAGATGCGACCCGGGGCATCACCCCGTCGAGCCGCTGGTGAGGATGCCGGACTCGTAGGCGACGGCGACGGCGGCGGCGCGGTCGGACACGGCGAGCTTGTCGTAGATGTGGAGCAGGTGGGTCTTCACGGTGGCCTGGCTGATGTGGAGGTGATCGGCGATCACGGCGTTGGTGTGGCCGGATGCGACTTCCCGGAGGACCTCGATCTCCCGGAGCGACAGCGCCCCGGCCTCGGGATCACGAACCCGGTCGACGAGACGTTTGGCGACCGGAGCGGCGAGCACCGTCTCTCCGGACGCGGTGCGGCGGACAGCATCGATGAGGTCGTCCGGCGGGGCGTCCTTGAGCAGGTAGCCGGTCGCGCCTGCTTCGATCGCTCGAACGATGGCCTCGTCGGTGCCGTAGGTCGTGAGGACGACGATGGGCGCCTCGGGCCACTCGGCTCGGATGGCTTCGATGGCGCCGACACCGTCGAGATCCGGCATGCGCAGGTCCATCAGCACGGCGGCGGGTCGCCGCGCGAGCACGACCTCGATCGCGTCCCTCCCGTTGGCTGCCTCACCGATCACGTCGATGTCGTCCTCGGCGGCCAGCATCGCTACGATCCCACCCCGGACGACAGGGTGGTCGTCGACCACGACGACCTCGATGCTCATGCTTCAGCCACCGGCAACAGGACCGACAGCACGGTCCCGCTCCCCGCTCTGGCTTCGATGCTGAGCTCACCTCCGAGCGACTCGACCCGGTGGCCGAGCGCGCTCAGACCCTGGCCTCCCGTCAACGAGCCGCGATCGGTGACCGCCCCGTCCACGAAACCGACGCCATCGTCCTGGACGTCGAGCGCGACGGCGTCACCGACGTAGCTCAACGTCACGTGCACCTCGGAGGCATCGGCGTGGTTGCGGACGTTGAGCAACGCCTCCTGGGCGGCGCGAAGCAAGGCGACCTCGGCGGCGCCGCCCAGCGGACGAGGACTGCCGGTGACCCTGAGGCTCCCGGACGTGCCGGCATCGAGTGTGGTCTCGATCTGGCGCTGGAGCGCGTCGGCCAGCGATGCGTGGTCGAGCTCGACGGGTCCGATCGCGGCGACGAGCCGCCGGGCGGCGTGGAGGTTCTCCTGTGCGGTCGCCTCGATGGCGGCGACGTGCTCCTCCCACTGCTCGGTGCGGAGCGCGGTCCGGCTGAGCAGCACGATCGAGGTGAACCCCTGGGCGAGCGTGTCGTGGATCTCGCCGGCGAAGCGGGCTCGTTCCTCGAGCACGCCCTTCTCCCGTCCTGCGATGGCGAGATCATGCTGCGCCGCTTCGAGCTCGGCGATCAGCCTCGCCTGTGTCGCGTTCTGGTCGGCGACGCTCCAGAGGGTGAGTGAGACCGCCGCCCCGACGGCGAGCGCCGCGACCGGTCCGGCGAGCGGCCAGCCGGCATCCCCGTCACCGATGATCGCCGCCGACCAGACGACGCTGAGCGACGCGGCCGCGGCGACTCCTCGTCGTCGCCCGAGTGCGAAGCACAGCGCGTACAGGGCGAACGTGAGGATCGACCAGTTCGCGTCAGCGAACATCAGCACCGACCAACCGGCGGCGCTGAGCACGGTCGCAGCGAGCTGGACTCGTCGGGACCAGCGACGCAGGGGGGCGGCGAACGCCACCGCCATGGTGGCCCCGAGCACGATCGGCAGCACCGTGGCGGCGATGGCGAGCGGATCGTCTGCGGAGACCGCGTAGACGAGCGAGAGAGCGATGCCGTAGACGAGCGCACCGGCGACCGCCCACGCCCGGGCGAGGGGCAGCAGGGTGGGGAGACCGGCTTCGTCCTCGAGCTGTGCGCTCACCCCTCGCTGATCCATCGGACCGATACTGCCGCGGCGTCAGCGTCGATGCCGACCCGTGCTGCGAGGACCGTGAGCATCGCGGCGGTCTGCCAGGACCCGCCGGTCTCTGCTGCTGCACGAGCACCTGGCGGTCGCCGCCGTGGTTGCGCACCCTGCGCATCACGACGGCCGTCATCGAACTGCGCCGGCGGCGACGGTCGCGGCGCCGACCGTCGAGGACTCCGCCCGGTCGTGTCGGCGCCGTCGGAGCTCGGTCCGGACGATGCGCAGGGCACGTGCGGCGGTGACGACCGCCAGGAAGAAGGTGACCGATGTCGTCGACGTCGTGAAGTCCTCCGCTCCCCATGGCGCCGCCGCCCCATCGACCAGCCCGGTGGGGATCGAGATCCCGAGCCACGGCGAAAGATGGAATCCGACGGCGCCGACCAGCACCCCGGCAGCGACCAGGCCGCCGAGCAGCCGAGTTCGCGGGATGAGGATCAGGACGCCGGCGACGAGCTCGGCGACACCGGTGAGGTGGTTGACGTAGGGGTGGAAGAGGTCGACGCCGGACTGGTGCTCGATGTACTGGAAGACGTGTCCGGTCGTGAACTTGGCGACGCCTGCAGAGACGAGGAACAGGCCAAGGGCCCAGGTCAGGAGGCGGTCGAGGTGGCGCATCGGGAGCTCGATTCGGTCGTGGTCGTCGATGGCTCCCACTGTGAGCGACCAGGACGGCCCGGCACATCGACCAACCGGTTGGTTCTCCGCTCAGCCACCCCGGGCGCGGCGACAGCGGGTGAAGCGGGGCTGGGCGAGGTGGTCGGTGCTGGCCTCTTTGTGGTGGCGCTCGTCGAGTCCGATCTGGCGGAAGAGGTCGCCGAGTGCGGCGTGCTGCCCGTCGTCGTCGGTGAGCTGGCTCTGCCACTTCGTGCGGTCGAGCTCGGGATGGTCCGCGACGAACCGCGAGTAGGTGTGCTCAGCGTGGTCCTCGAAATCGGCGTTCAGGCGATACGACCACGCCGGCCGGACCACGTAGTGCAACCAGGAGAGCGGGGAGTAGACGAAGGCGAGCACCTGCGGGACGAAGCGATCCCGGATGGCTCGGTGCCGGAACCCATCTCGTTGGAGGAGCTCCTCGATGATGAGCAGGTGCCACCGTTCGTTGTCCTGTTCGGCCCGGGCCGGCACGACGCGACCGTGGATGCTGCGGGCCAGGTCGGCTCCTCGTGGGTGTGGGTGACCGCCACGTAGGCGACGTGTTCCCACGCCTGGTACGGGACGCGGGCGACGATCTCGACCACCCGGGACTTCGCCAGGCTCGCGGTTCGCCCGTCGACGACGTCCACGGTGGCGAACAGGAGCCGGGCAGCGAGGCCGACGCAGCGCCGGGGCATCGCGAGCGTTCGGTCCTGCTCGGCGCGGAGGGCCTCGGAGCCCAGACGGGGCGGCGTCGATCGTGCACCTCCATCGGCAGGTTGGGCCGGCGCGTCGGAGGGGTTCGCGCTCATGCGTGCGACTGATGACGTGGCCGAGCAGTCGTCGCGGGGAACGAGCGGATCTCGGTGATGGTCGCGGCCGGGTGGTCCCAGAACATGTGGTGAGCGGCGCCGGGCACCACGGCGACCCGTGCGTCGGCGTATCGCTGGGCATGGCGGCGTTGGAGGTCCTCACCGATCCAGGTGTTGTCCGATCCGGCGACGAACAGCAGCGGTCCGTCGAAGGTGAAGGCCGACGGATCGTCACCACCGAACGTCTCACCCGCGAGCTCCTCACCGGCGGCCCGGCCCCAGCGCCACGACGGAGCGCCGTAGCGCCTTCCGGGGCGGTGGTACGGGTTGTCGGGGTGGTTCAGGAAGTACGGGAGGATCCGCTCACCGACGAGGAAGTCGTCGGCGGCGTGGTCGTCCGGGCCGTCGATCCGACGGGCGGCCAGACCCGCGCCGATCGCCACCCGGAGGTAGGACCAGCCCGACAGGATCGCGTCGGCACGGCGCTGCCAGGCGTCGTACCCGGCCCGGTCGAGGTAGCCGGGCTCGGCCAGGACGGCCGCCACGACCCGGTCGGGACGGTGGCGGAGGTACCCGGCGGCGAGCGTGGCGCCCCATGAGTGGCCGATCAGGACGACGGGCTGATCGGGGCTGCGGTGGTCGATGACGGCGTCCAGGTCGGCCAGGGCCGTCTCGGCGGTCAGCTCCTCGATGGGAACCCGAGCGGAGAGGCCGGCGCCTCGCTGGTCGAAGAACACCACCCGGTACTCGTCGGCCAGGGCGGCCAGGCCGAGAAGCGAGCGGTGGTCGCCACCGGGTCCGCCGTGGAGCACGACGATCACCGGTGCCCCCTCGTCCCCGTGCGCCTGGTGGTGCAGGACGGTCCCGTTGACCTCGATCCGAGGAAGACGTGGATCGTCGAGCACGGTGGGCGGGACGTTCAGCTGCTCACGGGGGCGACGCAGCGACCCGAGGAAGCGGTCGAGCAGCCCGGTCACGCCTGAACCTCGTCACGCCACAGGACGAGGCCGGCGCCGACGAACCAGACGATCGATCCGAGTCCGAAGACCATCTCGATCGCCTCGGCGGCCGGGATCACGGTGAGCACTCCGGCGCCGGCGGTGACGAGGCCGACGATGTTCAGCCAGCGCGGGAGGCGGGCCGTGGCGAGCCCTGCGACGGACACGAGGAGGATCCAGATCCCACCGACGAGCTCGTTGCCACCGCCGAGGCCGTCCGTCACGGCATCGATCGAGGACCAGACGCTCACGGCCTGGTCGGGGTCGGTCTCGGCGAGATCGGCGACCACTTCGATGCCGATGTTGGAGATCATCCC
>JBCCTY010000193.1:0-7655 GCA_039197885.1 Actinomycetota bacterium
CGAGGTCCCAACCGAGGAGCTCGCTGGTCGTCTCGTCGGGCCCGAACCGCTGGCGGACGATCCCCGCCGACGTCGACCAGACCTGCTCGTCGGTGCCGAAGCGGACGGGCGACTCGAAGGTCACCAGCTCGCCCGTACCGAGGTGGAGGGACGACACGTCGGTCCCGGCGCCGAGCAGGAGCAGCGTCGTGTCGGTGAGGTCGTCGGGCACGGCGCTGACGTCGACGAGACCCGGAGCGACCGTGGTCGTCGGACCGGCTGTCGTCGAGGTCGTCGTCGAGGTCGTCGACGGCGAGGTCGTCGTCGGAGTCGTGGTCGTGGTCGTGGTGGGCTGGGTGGTGGTCGTCGCGGCTGCCTCGTCGGCGTCGGGTGAGTCGACCGAGCGAGTGGCGGCCAGGGCCACGACCAGTGCCACCACCGCGAGCACGGCGGTCGCGATCGGCCAGCGGGCCGGACCTCGGTCGAGCTCGACCGGCCGTCCGGTGGGTGGGCCGTCACCGGACGTCGCGACCACGAGTCCCTCGTCACCGACCGGTGTGCCGCACGACGCGCAGAACCGGGCGGCCCGACCCAGCCGCGCATCGCAGACCCGGCAGCGGTCACCACGCGCCACGCCCCGGACCCTAGGGCCCGGGGCGAGGTCGGGGAGATCGGTGGCGTCGCTGGAACGCGATCACTCGGGGAGGTCGGCGACCACCACCTGACCGAACCCGACGCGGGCATCGATGCGCAGGACGGCGGGGTCATCGATCGTCGCCTCGTCGGTGACGGTGGGCTCGACGACGTCGTCGATCCCGGCGTTCCAGCCGTCGTTCGTGCGGACCAGCTCGCGGCTGGGCAGCTCGACCAGCGCCTCGCCGATGCCCGCCTCGATCTCGACGTCGAGCACGACGTCGTCGGGCACGACGATCTGGAGCTGACCGGCGCCGAGCTCGGCCTCGATCTCGAGCACCTCACCCGGGGCGAGCTGCTCGCCGAGCTCGCGGCCGTCGATGACGAACTGGCCGAAGCCGTATTCGTAGCGATCGTCGACGGCCTCGGGGGTGCTGATGGTGATCCGCTCCTCGCCGGCGCCGGCGTTGAGCGGCACGTCGATGACCGTCGCCGGGACGAGCGCCATGCCGAAGACGAGGCCGACGAGGAGCAGCGGCCAACCCCTGCGGTTCAGGAACGCGCTGGCCACGAGGCCGACCCCGGTGATGAGGAGTCCGACCGCGAGCACCGTCGCCGCATCGACGTCCCACCAGTCGAAGAGGCCGCCCAGGGCCACGACGCCGAAGTACACGAGCAGGACGCCGAGGGTGAGGCGCACCACGGAGGGCCGTGAGGGTCCGACCTCGACGGCGGTCGGGGCGGGGTCCGGTGTCGTCGGGGTCGCACCGTCGTCGTCGCCCAGGCCCGTGAAGGGCGCCAGGGCCGTTCCGGCGATCGGCTCGAGGTCGCTGCCCGGGGCGTCGGGGACGAGCGCTCCGTCGGGGGTGGTGGGTGCGGGGCCCGTCACGGGATCGGCGACGGCGCCGGATCCGGTCCGCTCGCGGAGGAGGAGCCAGGCCCCGCCGCCGACGAGGGCGAGCGGCCAGAAGAGCTCGGGCCCGTCGACCCCGAAGCCGAACCAGGACGAGGAGTCGAGCAGGGTGAGGATGCCGACGACGACGAGGATGGCGCCGATGACCGCCGGGCCGCCCCAGTGGCGGTCGGCGTCATCGTCGTCGGCCGTCGCCGCCCGGGTGCCGGAGCGCTCGGGGAGGACGAGCCAGGCGATGACGTAGGCGAGGAGTCCGACGCCCCCGAAGACCGTGCCGAGCACGAAGCCGAGGCGGAACAGGACAGGGTCGACGCCGAAGTAGTCGCCGAGGCCACCGCCGACGCCGGCGATCTTGCGGTCGTCCATGGAGCGGTAGAGGCGGCGAGGGGAGGTGGACGTGTCGTTCATGGCTCCCATCGTCCTCCCGGTCCGGCGATCGCACATCCGGAGGCACCCCGGATCGTCCCCGGAGGCGCCCCATGTGCTCCTCCGGGTGGCTCCCCCTCACGCGATGGTCCCACGACGGCCCAAGATGGTGGGGTGCCATCGGTCCTCGGTCTGCAGCGGGCGCCCCGTCGAGGCGTCGTCTCCGGCGTCGCCGCCGGGCTCGCGACGCGCACCGGGCTCGATCCGGTCGTGGTCCGTCTCGTGTTCGTCGTGCTCACCTTGTTCGGTGGGGCCGGGATCGTCATCTACGCCGGTCTCCACCTCCTCGTCCCCGACGATCGGGGTCGGCCGGCCGAGTCGTCGACGGTCCGCGCCCTCGTCCTTGCCGGCCTGGCGATCGGCGCGAGCGCAGCCATCCGAGGGCTCGGTCTCGTGCCCTTCTCCGGCGTCAGCCTCCCGGTGGCGGTGGCCGTGATCGGCGGTGCCGTGCTCTGGCGCGAGGTGCGCGGCCCCCAGACCGAGGAGCGGCCGCCCGTCGGCGAGGTGCTCCGACGTCTCGTCGGCGACACCGACGAGGCCATGAGCGACCGGCAGCGACGGGTGCGCACGGTGCGCCTGGTCGTGGGGGTGTCGCTCGTGATCGTCGCAGCGGTGGCCTTCGTCGCCGTGAACGGCTCGGTCGGCGACGTCGGGCCGGCGGTGGGCTCGATGGCCATCCTCCTGATCGGGATCGCCCTGCTCGCCGCTCCCTGGCTGTGGCGCCTCGCCAGCGACCTGAGCGCCGAGCGCACCGCACGGGCCCGCAGCGACGAGCGAGCCGAGATGGCCGCCCACCTCCACGACTCGGTGCTCCAGACGCTCACGCTGATCCAGCGTCATCCCGAGCGGGCCGACGACGTGGCCCGGCTCGCCCGCCGCCAGGAGCGCGAGCTCCGGGCCTGGTTGCTCGATCCGGGGCGACCCCTGCGGGGTCGCCTCTCCGACGTGCTGCGTCGCACCGCCGATCAGGTCGAGGACGATCACGGGCTGACCGTCGAGCTGGTCGCGGTCGGCGACCTGCCCGTCGACGAGACGCTCGCCATGCTCGCCGCAGCGGCCGGCGAGGCGATGCGCAACGCCGCTCGCCACGCCGCGGTCGACGAGATCTCGGTGTATCTCGAGGTCGACGCCGCCCAGGTCGAGGTGTTCGTCCGCGACCGCGGCGTCGGCTTCGACCCGGACGGGGTCGACGCCGATCGCCACGGCATCAGCGACTCGATCGTCGGCCGCATGCAGCGCGTCGGTGGTGATGCCACGATCAGGTCGACGCCGGGGTCGGGGACCGAGGTCAGGCTCCGGGTCGCCGCACCGAGGAACGACGACGAGGAGGTGGCGCCGTGACCGTCAGGGTCTTCGTGGTCGATGACCACGACCTGTTCCGCGCCGGCGTGAAGTCCGAGCTGGCCGAACACGTCGAGATCATCGGCGATGCCAGCGAGGTCGACGCCGCCGTCGAGCTGATCCTCGAGCGCGATCCCGAGGTCGTGCTCCTCGACGTCCACATGCCCGGTGGTGGCGGTCTCGCCGTCATCGAGGGTGTGCGGTCGAAGGCGCCCGACGTGCGCTTCCTCGCCCTGTCGGTGTCCGACGCCGCGGAGGACGTGATCTCCCTCATCCGCGCCGGCGCCCGGGGCTACGTCACCAAGCACATCAGCGGTCCGGAGCTGGCCGATGCCATCCGACGCATCGCCGCCGGTGACGCCGTGTTCTCGCCCCGCCTGGCCGGCTTCGTGCTCGACGCCTTCGCCGGCTCGTTACCGTCGACCGGTGACGACGACCTCGACCAGCTCACGGGGCGTGAGCGCGAGGTCCTGCGGCTGATCGCCCGGGGCTACACCTACAAGGAGGCGGCCGAGGAGCTGACGATCTCGGTGCGCACGATCGAGACCCACGTCTCGTCGGTGCTCCACAAGCTCCAGCTCTCGAACCGCCGCGAGCTGACCCGCTGGGCCGAGGCTCGCCGCATCGTCTGATGTCCTCGGCGAGCCGCTGAGGATCGACCGAACTCGTCCGGAGTGGTCGCCGCCTCGACCGCCGCACCTGTCGCGTCGAGGTGCGTCCCGCCTCGGAGCGACAGGCGCACCTCGGAACGGATGGTGTCGCTCCAAGGCGGTACGGCGACGACATCTGCGGACGGGGTGGTCGTGCGCCTGCGGACACCGTCGGCCGGCGTCGCACCTGCCCGATCTCGCCGGCCGCCTCAGACCCCGGCGCGCCTCGCCTCGTCGACCAGCTCGACGACGTCGCCCATGATGCCCGCGAGGGCGAAGTCCTTGGGCGTGTAGACCCGGGCGACCCCGGCGGCGAGCAGGCCCGGCTGGTCGTCCTCGGGGATGATCCCGCCGACCACGACCGGGGCGTCGACGCCGGCCGACCGCAGCTCCTCGACCACGCGCGGCACCAGCGAGAGGTGGCTGCCCGAGAGGATCGACAGGCCGATCACGTCGGGGTCCTCCTCGACGCCGGCCGTCACGATCTGATCGACCGTGAGGCGGATGCCCTCGTAGATGACCTCCATCCCGGCATCACGGGCGGCGACGGCGATCTGCTCGGCGCCGTTCGAGTGACCGTCGAGCCCCGGCTTGGCGACGAGGAAGCGGGGCGGGCCTCCGGCCAGGGCTCGGGCCCGCTCGGCCACCTCGCCGAGCGCCTCGGAGCCACCGGTGGCGCCGGCCACCCCGGTCGGCGCCCGATACTCGCCGAAGACCTCGCGGAGCAGTCCGGCCCACTCACCGGTCGTGCCACCGGCGTGGGCGAAGGCGATGGTCGCCGGCATGACGTTGTCGCCCGACTCGGCCACCCGTCGCAGCTCGTCGGCGGCGGCCTGCCAGGCTCCGGCATCACGCGAGGCCCGCCAGCGCTCGACGTCGGCGATGGTCTCGGCCTCGACCGCCGGATCGACCTTGAGGATGGCGTCGTCACCACCGAGCGGACTCTCGGCCGTCTCGACGAAGTCGTTCACGCCCACGACGGTCTGCTCACCCGACTCGATACGGCGCACGCGCTCGGTGTGCGAGGCCACGAGGCGGCGCTTGAGCTCGTCGATGGCGGTGAACGCGCCGCCCAGCTCCAGCACCTCGTCGAGCTCGGCCTGCGAGGCCTCGACCAGCTCGGCCGTCTTGGCCTCGACCACGTGGGAACCGTCGAAGAGGTCGCCGTACTCCAGCAGGTCCGACTCGAACGCCAGCACCTGCTGCATGCGCAGCGACCACTGCTGGTCCCACGGGCGGGGCAGCCCCATGGCCTCGTTCCACGCCGGGAGCTGGATCGAGCGGGCACGGGCGTTCTTCGACAGCGTGACCGCGAGCATCTCGAGCACGATGCGCTGGACGTTGTTCTCGGGCTGGGCCTCGGTGAGCCCCAGCGAGTTGACCTGCACGCCGTAGCGCATCCGTCGCAGCTTCGGGTCCTCGACGCCGTAGCGCTCCAGGGTGATGCGGTCCCACAGCTCGGTGAAGGCCCGCATCTTGCAGACCTCCTCGACGAAGCGGATGCCGGCGTTCACGAAGAACGAGATCGACCCGACCACGGCCGGGAAGCGGTCCTCGGGGACCTGGCCCGAGTCGCGGACGGCATCGAGCACGTCGATGGCCGTCGCGAGGGCGTAGGAGATCTCCTGCACCGGCGTCGCGCCCGCCTCCTGGAGGTGGTACGAGCACACGTTCATCGGGTTCCACTTCGGGATCCGTTCGTTGCAGAAGGCCACCATGTCGACGATCAGCCGACGGCTCGGCTCGGGCGGGAAGATGTAGGTGCCCCGGGAGAGGTACTCCTTCACGATGTCGTTCTGGGTCGTGCCCCGCAGCTCGGCCAACGGCACGCCGGTCCGCTCGGCGTGCGCGCTGTAGAGGCCCAACAACCACGCTGCGGTGGCGTTGATCGTCATCGACGTGTTCATCCCGCCGAGCGGGATGCCGTCGAGCAGGGTCGCCATGTGGTCGCGATGGACCACCGGCACGCCGACCTTGCCCACCTCACCGGCGGCGAGCGGGTGGTCGGGGTCATAGCCCGTCTGGGTCGGCAGGTCGAAGGCGATGGAGAGCCCGGTCTGGCCCTTGGCGAGGTTCGTCCGGTACAGCTCGTTCGAGGCCTTGGCGGTGGAGTGACCGGAGTAGGTCCGCATCATCCACGGGCGATCCTTCGACGCACTCATGGCAGAGATTGTCGTCCATCATGGGTCCGTGACGAAAAAGGTGATGGTGACGGGCGGCGCCGGATTCATCGGCAGCCACGTGTGCGTCGAGCTGTTGCAGCGTGGGGACGACGTCGTGATCGTCGACAACCTGGTCAACGCGTCGCCGCGTGTGGTCGACGCCGTCACCTCGGTCGCGGGACGGGCACCGACGTTCCACGAGCTCGACGTCCGCGACACCGTCGCCCTCGCCAAGGTGTTCGCCGAGGGGTCCGTCGACGCGGTCGTGCACTGCGCCGCGCTCAAGGCCGTCGGTGAGTCCGTCCGCGAGCCGCTCCGCTACTGGGACTGCAACGTCGGCGGCACGATCTCGCTGCTGGAGGCCATGGACGAGGCGGGCGTGCGTGACCTGGTGTTCTCGTCCTCTGCGACGGTCTACGCCGAGGACGCACCCCGCCCGCTGCGCGAGGACGCGCCGCTCGGTCCGACCAACCCCTACGGCCAGACCAAGTTCGTGATCGAGCGCCTCCTCGGCGACGTCGCCCCGGCCGGCGACTGGCGGTTCATCTCGCTGCGCTACTTCAACCCGGTCGGCGCCCACCCCTCCGGCGAGCTGGGTGAGGACCCGAGCGGCGAGCCCAACAACCTCATGCCGCGGATCCTGCACTTCGCCCGAGACGAGCAACCCGCCATCACCGTCTACGGCGACGACTGGCCGACCGTCGACGGGACCGGCGTGCGCGACTACCTCCACGTCGTCGACCTCGCCGTCGGCCACCTCGCCGCGATCGACGCGCTCGATCGACTGCAGGGCCACACGGCCGTCAACCTCGGCACCGGCAACGGCGTCTCGGTGCTCCAGCTCGTCGAGGCGGTCGAGCAGGCCAGCGGTGTCGCCTTCGAGCGCCACGTCGTCGAACGTCGCCCCGGCGACGTCGCCACCTCCTTCGCCTCGGTCGACCTCGCCGCCGAGCTGCTCGGCTGGCGAGCCGAACGGGGGATCGACGAGATGGCTGCCGACTCCTGGCGCTGGTCCGAGCTGCACCCCGACGGCTTCTCGTGACCGGCCGCCGGGGTCCACTCGCCGACCTCCGGGTCATCGACCTCTCCACCGTGGTCGCCGGGCCGCAGTCGTGTCGCTACCTGGCCGATCTCGGCGCCGACGTCATCAAGGTCGAGCGGGCCGACGGCGACACCACCCGACGCATGGGCTGGCGTGACCCCGCCGACGACGTGACGCTCTGGTGGAAGCTGGCCAACCGGGGCAAGCGGAGCGTCGTCCTCGACCTCAAGACCGCCGAGGACCGCGAGGTGCTCCTCGGTCTGGTCGAGGGGGCCGACGTGCTCGTCGAGAACCTCCGCCCCAGAAAGCTGGAGGCGCTCGGCCTCGGCCCCGACGTGCTCCACGCCCGCAACGACCGACTCGTCGTCACCCGCATCAGCGGTTTCGGCCAGGACGGTCCCTACGCCCAGCGTCCCGGCTTCGCCACCCTCGCCGAGGCGATGAGCGGCTACGCCGACGCGACCGGCGAGCCCGGAGGCGGACCCCACCTGCCACCGGTGGCCCTCGGC
>JBCCTY010000194.1:0-7641 GCA_039197885.1 Actinomycetota bacterium
CCCCGACGGATCGACCCGACTTCGTGCTCACCGACACCGCCGGCGAGCCCTTCGACTTCCGGGCCGAGACCGGCGGCGAGCTCACGCTGATGTACTTCGGCTACACCGAGTGCCCCGACATCTGCCCCGTTCACCTCGCACAGCTGTCCGAGGCGCTGGAACGGCCCGGCATGCCACAGGCCACGGTCGTCTTCGTCAGCGTCGACCCGGCGCGCGACACCCCCGACGTGATCCGCGACTGGCTCGACAACTTCGACGACGACTTCGTCGGTCTGACCGGCTCGGTCGACGATCTGATCGTCGCCCAGGAGGCGGCCGGGGTCGTCCCGGCCGACATCGAGGGAGATCCCCAAGAAGCGGGCTACCTGGTGGGGCACGCGGGGCAGTTGCTGGCATACGCTCCCGATGACCGGGGCTACGTCATCTACCCGTTCGGGACCAGGCAGTCCGAGCTGGTGAACGACCTCCCGGTGCTGGCCGAGTTCGCGCCCCCGGAGCTCACAGGATGATCCTCGCCGTCGACATCAGCTTCTGGTGCGCCCAGATCGCCGCCCCGTGGAGTTGGGCACCCCGCCTCTACCCGGGCATCTGGGCCGCGATGGCGCTGATCGTGGTGCCGTACCTCCTCGCCCAACGACGCCGCAGCGCGAGCGGCAAACCCAACGACGATCGCCGCATGCGGACCACCCGCTTCCTGCTCGGAGCGCTGGTGCTGTGGATGGCCACCGACTGGCCGATCGGCCTGCTCGGGGCCTCCTACCTCGCCTCCGCGCACATGCTGCAGTACCTGATGTACGGCCTGATCGCCGCGCCGCTGATGCTGCTCGGCATGCCCGAGTGGATGGCGCGCCAGCTCCTGTCGAAGCTGCGGGCGTACCAGCTCGTCCTCCGACTGTCGCGACCGCTCGTGGCCGGCATCGTCTACAACGCCGTGCTCATCCTCACCCACGCCCCGGTGAGCACCGACCTCTTGCGGGCGAGCCAGGCCGGGTCGTTCCTCATGGACGTCGCCTGGGTGCTGTCGGGCTTCGTGCTCTGGCTGCCGATCTGCTCGCCCCTGCCCGAGCACACCCGCCGCGGCTACGGGGTGAAGATGACCTACCTCTTCCTGGCCGCCAACATCGTCCCGGTGCTCCCGGCGAGCTTCCTGACGTTCTCGGACTTCCCGCTCTACGAGATCTACGAGCTGGCCCCGCGGGTCTTCGGGCTTGAAGCGGGGACCGATCAGGCCCTCGCCGGGCTGATCATGAAGGTCGGCTCGATCCCGATCATCTGGGGCACGCTGCTGGCCATGATGATGCGGTGGGCCCGTGACGAGGGCGTCCCGGGGATGGGCGAGGAACCCGCCGCTCAGGCGAGGGGCGCCTTGTAGGTGTCGAGGTAGGTGATCTCCGACACCGGTGGACGCGCTGCGGGCTGGAAGTCGGTGCCGAGCGTGTAGGCCACGGGCAGGAGCGCCGCCTGGGTCATGTGGGGCGGGATGCCGAGGAGCTCGGCCGCCTCGGCCTCCTTGCCGAGGTGGAGCGTCGTGTAGGTGCTCCCGAGGCCGCGGCTGCGCAGCGCGAGCTGGAAGCTCCAGATCGCCGGGATGATCGAACCGAAGAGACCGGCGGCGTTGACGCCCTCGTCCTCGACGCGGCCGATGATCAGGGGGATGACCATCACCGGAACCTCGTGGAGCCGCTCGGCGAGGTAGACGGCGGAGGTCATCACACGACCCGTCTGACTGCCCTCCTCGACCAGACCCGCCTGCGAGGCCAGGTACGAGCCCCCCACCTCGTTGTAGAGGTCGGCCAGCGCCTGCTTCTTCTCGGCGTCGCGCACGACCATCCAGCGCCATCCCTGCCGATTCGACCCGGTCGGCGCCTGCACGGCGAGCTGGAGGCACTCCAGCAGGACGTCGTCGGGGACCTCGCGGTCGAAGTCGAGGCGCTTGCGCACCGCACGGGTGGTGCTGAGCAGGGCGTCGGTCTGGTCGAGGTCGAACTCCATGGCCGCAGTCTGGCCCAGGTGCAGATCGGGGTGTGGATCGTGCTCGTCGTCGTTCAGTCGCGGGGGAAGCTCCCCACCGCGACGGAACCCTCGCCCCGAGCCCAGCCGGTCCGGGGGAGTGCGGGGAGCTCGATCAGCAGCTCCCGGCCGATCCGTTCGTTCCACACGGCGACCACCGGAGCATCGACGTCCGCGGGGACGGCGATGGGGGTGACCACCAGCCGCTCCGACTCGACGATCGTCGATCGGAACCGCGTCCGGGTGCCGTCGCGATGGGCGAGTCCGACCCGATCGTCGTCCTCGGTGCTCACGACGAGGACGAAGCGCGTGCCGTCGACCGAGAACGCGGTGGCCCGGGCGCTCCCGCTGAGGCTCGGGATCGAGGCGTCGTCCCACCGAGACCACGCCGGGATGATCCCGTCGATCTCGAGTCCGACGACGAACCCGTCCCCACCGACGAGCAGACGCCAGGGGATGCCGTCGACCGAGCCGCCCAGGACCTCGACGGAGCCGGAGATCGAGCCGGTCGAGTCGGGCCGGACGGCGCCGATGGCCTCGGCGCGCACCACGGGCAGTCCCTCGGCGAGGTCGCGTAGCGCGTCCGGGTCCACCTCGCCCTGCAGCAGGCTGCTCACCCCGGCGTCCGTCCAGGCCAGCACCGAGCCGCCGGCCACCGACTGGGCCTCGATGTCGCGGCCGTCGCGACGGATCTCGGTCGGGGTGGCGTCGCTGAGCTCCAGCGCGCCGGGGATCAGCAT
Source organism: Actinomycetota bacterium (assembly GCA_039197885.1). GTDB lineage: Bacteria > Actinomycetota > Acidimicrobiia > Acidimicrobiales > Poriferisodalaceae > JBCBSZ01. Next base: position 2,751 of record JBCCTY010000194.1, read on the forward strand.
GAGGGTCGCCGTCCGGTCCTCGTCCGAGAGCTCGTAGCGAACCGTGATGTCGTCCGGAGGGCCGGCCACGGCGGTGACGCCGGTGAGTCGGGCCGTCCACGCTCCCGGGAGTCGGTCGAGGTCGAGCTGCCACATCGGGCCGGGACCGGCTGCGTCATCGCGGCGGGGGGCCGAGTCGAGCGGGACCTCGATGGGACGTTCGACGGGTCCGACCCCGGACACCCGCACCTCGGCGTCGTCGTCGAGGGCGCGGACGGCGAACACGGCCCCGGCCGCACCGACGGCGACCACTGCGGCGACGGCCAACGCCGTCGACCAGTGGCGTCGCCGACGCAGCTGACCAGCGCGGGGTGCGGGGTCGGGTGCGTCACGGAGGTCGAGCGTCGCCAGGTACCGGTCGGCGAGGGAGTCGAGGTCGGGCATCAGCGTCCTCCTGGGGTCGTGGGGAGGTCATCGCCGAGCTGGGCGGCGAGTGACCGGTGGGCGTCACGGAGCGTCGAGGAGACGGTGCCCCGGCTGATGCCGAGCGCCGCGCCGATCGCCGGCTCGGTGAGCCCGGCCACGTGACGGAGCACCACGACCTCGCGCTGGCGTGGTGGGAGGCCGGCCACGACCAGCCAGGTCTCTCCGGCCGGCGGCGGCGCGACCCGCTCGACGTGGTGGGCTCGCAGCAGGCGACGTTCGAGCGAGCGCCGTCGGTGTTGGCGCCGCAGCACGTTGCGGGCCGTGACGAACACCCAGGCCGCCGGCTCGGGCCGGGCGCCGACCCGCGACCAGCGTTGGAACGCCCGAGCGAACGCCTCGTCGACGGCATCGGTCGCCTCGTCGACGCCGGTCCCCAAGGCGCAGAGCGCTCCGATCAGGCGACGTCGATGATCGCGGTGGAGTGCGGCGAAGTCGTCGTCCATCACCGATCTCCAGTCATGACGACGGCGGATCGCGGGGTTCGCCGAGGATGCCAAGCGTCACAGCCTCCCGGCGACCCCGGACCCCGACGGAGGAGTAGACAGGGACCGTGACCTCCTCACTGCTCGCTCAGGCGGCGACCGAGGGGGATCTGCTCGCCGCCCGCAACCAGATGGCGCTGTCGCTCGGCTGGCACATCGTGCTCGCCTGCTTCGGCGTCGCGTTCCCGGCGATGATCTTCGTGCTCCACCGCCGTGGCCTGCGTGGTGACGACGCCGCCCTCGAGCTGGCGAAGCGGTGGTCGAAGGTGGCGGCGGTGCTCTTCGCCATCGGCGCCGTGTCGGGCACCATCCTCTCGTTCGAGATGGGTCTCCTCTGGCCGGGCCTCATGGAGCGCTTCGGTGACGTCGTCGGGCTCGCCTTCGCCCTCGAGGGCATCGCCTTCTTCGTCGAGGCGATTTTCCTCGGCATCTACATCTACGGGTGGAAGCGGCTGCCGGGTCACGCGCACTCGCTGATGCTCCTCCCGGTGATGGCCGCCGGCTTCCTCGGCACGTTCTTCGTGGTCTCGGTGAACGCCTGGATGAACGCCCCGACCGGCTTCGACATCGTCGACGGCGAGGTCGTCGACGTCGATCCGCTCGCAGCGATCTTCAACGGCGCCGTGTGGTGGCAGTACCTCCACATGCTGCTCGCCGCCTACATGGTCGTCGGGTTCTGCGTGGCCGCCGTCTACGCCGCCGGGCGGTTGCGCGGGCGCGACGACCGGCTCCATCGCCTCGGTCTGCTGGTCCCGCTGGCGTTCGCTGCCGTCGCCACGCCCCTCCAGCCGATCGTCGGTCACTTCGCCGGGCAGCGCATCGCCGACGACCAGCCGGTCAAGCTGGCCGCCATCGAGGGCCTCTACGAGACGGAGACCGCCGCCCCGTTGATCCTCGGTGGCATCTACACCGACGACGAGCTCCGCTACGGCATCGAGATCCCGATCCCGGGCCTGCTCTCCTTCCTCGCCCAGAACGACGGCACCGCAGAGGTGGTCGGTCTCGACTCGGTGCCCGAGGAGGACCGACCACCGGTCAACGTCGTGCGCTTCGCCTATCAGCTGATGGTCGGCATCGGGTCCTCCCTCGTGCTGCTCGTCGCCTGGTTCGCGCTCACCTGGCGGCGGCGCCGAGAACCACCGGCGAGCCCGTGGTTCCTCCGCGCCGTCGTGGTCGCCGGTCCGGCGGCCGTCGTGGCCATGGAGGCCGGTTGGGTGACGACCGAGGTGGGGCGCCAGCCGTGGATCGTCCACGAGGTCCTCCGTACCCGCGATGCGGTGACCGATGCCGGGTGGATCTGGATCAGCCTCGGCGTGCTGGTGGTCGTCTACGCCGCCATGACGATCGGCGCGGTGATGGTCCTGCGATCGATGTCGCGCCGGTGGGCCGCGGGCGAGCGCGACCTCGAGGCGCCGTACGGTCCGAGCCGTCCGCTCGCCGAGGCCGGGGTCGGGGCCGGGGCCCGCCGGTGAGCCTCGCCGACGTCGTTGCCGTCGCGATGTTCGCGGGGATCGTCGCCTACGCCGTCCTCGGCGGCGCCGACTTCGGGAGCGGTGTCTGGGATCTGCTCGCCGGGAACGACGACCGCAGCGGGGATCGCCGCCGCCTCATCGACCACGCCATCGGACCGGTGTGGGAGGCCAACCACGTGTGGTTGATCTTCGTGATCGTCTTCCTCTGGACCGGGTTCCCGGAGGCCTTCGGGGCGATCATGCGGACGCTCTACGTCCCGTTCTGGCTCGTCGGCCTGGGGATCGTCCTCCGCGGCGCCGGGTTCGCGTTCCGGAAGTACTCCGCCACCTTCGGCGAGGCGCGCGTGTACGGCATCGCCTTCGCCTCCTCGTCGCTCATCACGCCGTTCTTCCTCGGCACGATCGCCGGCGCGGTCGCCTCGGGTCGGGTCCCGGCCGACGGCACCGGCGATCGCTGGACCAGCTGGCTCGGCCCGACGTCGCTGCTGGGCGGGGTGCTCGCCGTGCTGACCTGTGCCTTCCTCGCCGCCGTCTTCCTCACCGCTGAGGCCGATTCGCTCGGCCGTGGCGATCTCACGGACTGGTTCCGGCGGCGTGCCCTGCTCTGCGGGATCGTCACCGGTGCCGTGGCCGTCGTCGGCATCGTTCCGCTCGCCACCGACGCCGAGACCCTCTTCGACGGGCTCACCGGGCGCGGGCTCCTCGTCATCGTCGCCTCGGCCCTCGGCGGCGCCCTGAGCCTGTGGTTCCTCCACACCGGGGTGGTGCGCCGGGCGCGGATCGCAGCCGTGGTCGCCGTGGGCGCCGTGGTGGCCGGCTGGGGGGTCGGCCAGTACCCGTGGCTCCTCGTCGATCAGGTCGAGATCGATGACGCCGCCGGTGCCGACGCGACCCTCTGGGGGCTGGTGGTCGGCGGCGTGGTGGCCGTCGTGTTGGTCGTGCCCTCGCTCGTGTACCTCTTCGTCCTCGCCGATCGCGACGACATCGGAGGCGAGATCGGGTCGGTCTGAGCCCGAGCAGCCTTCAGTCGGAGGGTCGATCGGCCGATCCGGAGGAGGGTGTGGAGCTCGCTGCTCGCCCGGAGGGCGACGATCGCCTCGGTGACGCAAGCGCGCCTCCGGCGCGCCGTCGACCTCGTCGGCGCGATGCGGTCATCCCAGCCGGTCCTTCGTCGCCGTCTCGGAGCGATGCTCGCCGTCGTCGCATCGGTCTACGTCGGCAGTACGGCCATGGTCGTCAGCTCCGCCTCGTTGCCCGTCCTGCTCGCCGGCTGGGAGCCGGTGGTGATCACGACCGAGTCGGCGAGACCCGCGCTGAGCCCGGGTGATCTGGTCCTCTTCGACGAGCTCCATGTCGCCGAGACCGTCGACGAGGGATCCGTCGTCCGCTTCCGGGATCCCGACAACCCGGCCCACACGGTCGTCGATCGCGTCGCCGGGCGCCAGGACGATACCTACGTGATCCTCGGAGACGGCAGTCCGACCCGGCGCGGGGCAGCGGTCGGGCGAGATGCGATCCTCGGCGTCGATCGGCTCTCGCTGCCGATCGTGGGGTTACCCGTGGTGTGGCTCGAGGACGGCGACCTCGCCCCGTTCGCGATGTGGGCGATCTCGATCGTGGGTGCCACCGCCTTCCTCGTCCACCGGTGGCAGCGGCGGGCGCTCCGGCCGAGGCGCAGGGGCGGACGAGCGGGCGACGTGGCCGACTCGGCCATCCGAAGGCTCCGGGCCGGGGTCGGAGTGCTCGTCATCGTCCAGCTCGCCGTCGACGACTCGCCGCTCCGATCCGGTGCCGACGCCGTGGCCGCCGTGGCCGTCGTCGTCGCGCTCGGAACGATCAACGTGGCCTCGATGAGGGCGTGGCGGCCTCGCATCCGGAGGTATCTCGAGCTGGCGGTCGACGTCGTCGTCGCGCTGCTGATCGCCGCTCCGGCCGGGTCCGGATCGCTGCTGTGGTTGGCGCTCCTCCTCCCGATCGCCGAGGCGACCATCCGGGCTCGGGTGGTTGGTGCCGCCGTCGCCTGGATGTCGTTGGCCCTGGCATCGGTCGTCCTGCGAACGGCGACAGCACCCGACGGCGACACGGTCGCGGACCAACTCGGTGGCTTGGTCGAGCAGCTGGGTGTCCTCCTGGTCGCCACCCTGTTCGGTGCGTTCCTGACCGAGAAGCTCCTCGTCGGCATCGTCAGCCAACGGGATGCGGTGCAGCGGAGCGAGCTCCTGCACGTCGTCGCCGAGGCCGGTCAGCGCGTCAGCACCGTCGATCTGGAGCTGATGACCACGGTCCTCGAGACAACCGAGTCACTCGGCTTCGACCGCTGCGACGTGGTCGTGCGTTCCGATGAGGCGTGGCGCGTCGTGGGTGCGTCATCCGGGGGGACGTGGGGGGCGGCAGCGACGACGGCGGCCGGCGGCGGGCGCGGGGCCCGGCGGCCACCACCGGCGGCGGGCGACGACGCCCCCCCCCACCCCC
>JBCCTY010000195.1:0-7583 GCA_039197885.1 Actinomycetota bacterium
CGAGTTGAGCGCCTGCCGCGACCACGGCCCGGTCATCCGGGCGAGCGACGCGGCGGCATCGGCGCCCAGCTCCTCGTAGGTCACGCCGCGCCCGGTGCGGAACGAGTCGGCGATCCGGTCCATCACCTCGGGCGCCGTCCCACCCCGGAAGGCGCCGGCGGAGAAGGCGATCGAGCCCTCCTCGTCGGCGAGGACCGCCGCCTGGACGGGGGTGAGCTCGAAGCGGCCGTCGTCGCCTCGCACGAGCAGATCGGCTGCGGCCTGGCCGAGCAACCACTCCCGCACGAACCGCTCGTCGAGGCCCGCCGCGTCGGCGAGCTCGGTGGAGGTGATCGGGCCCCGCCCTTCCATCGCCCGGTAGAGGCCCAGCCGGTCGCCCAGGTGGACGAGCATGGAGACCTGCTCACCCATCTTGTAGGTCCACACCCGGAACGAGAACAGCTTCACCTCGTCCGGGTCGACGTCACCCGTTGCCATCGCGATCCTCCCCCTCCGGTCCACCGCACCCTATGCGGCGGTGCCCGATCAGTCGGCGCCGCCGATGCGGCCCTGCTCGAGCTGGGAGCCCATGGACACGAACATGTGGTTCCGGTCGCCGACGACCTCGTAGGCCTGATCGACGACGAGGGTGTGCCCCAGCACGAACGAGGCCTCGTCCGACGCGAGGAAGAGCACCGCGTCGGCCATCTCCTCCGGCGTGCCACCCCGGCCGAGCGGCCCCCTCGACCCGATCCGCTCGGCGGCGACCTCCGTGGCGTCGGGATCGCCCGCTGCGAGCTTCGAGGTGAGGCCGGTGACCGTCCCACCCGGGGCGAGAGCGTTCACGCGGATCCCGTGGCGTCCCAGCTCGGTCGCGGTCGAGGCCGTGAGACCGACCACGCCGTGCTTGGCGGCGGTGTACACGTGCGGTCCGAGCCCGGGTCGCAACCCGGCCGTGGACGTCGTGTTGACGATGGCGCCGGACCCCTGCGGGATCATCACCCGTGCAGCGTGCTTGATCCCGAAGAACACGCTGGAGAGCAGGACGTCGATCGTGCGGTGCCACGCGGTTGCGTCGATGTCCGCGATCGGGCCGACGGCGCCGAGGATGCCGGCGTTGTTGAACATGACGTCGAGACGGCCGAATCGCTCGACGGCGTCGTCCACGGTGGCTGCGACGGCGTCCTCGTCGGCCACGTCGGTGGAGCGGAACGCGGCGACGTCCCCGAGCTCCGCCGCGAGGGCCCGACCGCGTTCCTCGTCCAGATCCACCACGAGGCACCGGGCGCCCTCGTCGACGAAGCGCCGCACCGTGGCCTCCCCGATTCCGCTCGCCGCGCCGGTGACGATGGCGACTCGGTCCTGCAGACGTCCGGACATCCTGTGCTCCTCGGCGAGTGGTCGATGCGGACGGACCTTAGTGAGCGCTCGCGGACGCCTCAGTCGAGCAGGGATCGGCGCCGTTCCAGGTGGCGTCGTTCCGCCGGGGCGACGACGAGCGCGAGCGCACGGTCGAGGCTGGAGCGGGCGACGTCGATGTCGCCCGCTCGTCGGGCGAGCTCGGCTCGGGTCGCCCAGGCGAGGTGGTAGTCGTCGAGGCCGTCGATGGCGTCGAGGGCAGCGAGCCCGGCGTCGGGACCCTCCGCCATTGCGACGGCGACAGCGCGGTTGAGCCGGGCGACGGGCGAGCCGGTCATCGCCACCAGCTGGTCGTACAACCGGAGGATCGTCGACCAATCGGTGTCCTGCGGGACGCGGGCGTTGGCGTGATGGGCGGCGATCGCGGCCTGGACCTGGTGGGGTCCCGGGGCCATCGCCTCCATCGCCCTGCGAAGGTGGCCGTTCGCCTCGGCGATCAGGTCGGGAAGCCACCGGCTCCGGTCCTGTTCGTCGAGCAGGACGAGCTCGTCACCGTCGACCCGGGTGGTGGCCCGCGCCTGTTGGAACAGCTCGAGGGCCAGGAGACCGAGGACCTCCGGCGCGCCATCGGACAGCTTGGCGACCACCCGAGTGAGCCGGATGGCCTCGTCGGCGAGGTCGATGCGGACCGGCCCCGAGTCGCCCGAGCGGGAGAGGTATCCCTCGTTGAACAGCAGGTAGAGCACCTCGACGACGACGTCGAGGCGACCCGAGGGATCCGCCGGCATCGACATCGGGATCTTCGCGTCGCGGATCTTCCGCTTGGCCCGCGAGATCCGTTGGGCGAGCGTCGCCTCCGGCACCAGGAACGCCGCGGCGATCTCGGCGGTCGAGAGACCACCGACGAGGCGGAGGGTCAGCGCCGTCTGGGCTTCAGGCCCGAGGGCGGGGTGACAGCACAGGAGCACCAGGCGAAGCCGCTCGTCGGCTGGTCCGCCGCTGTCGTCGGCCAGGAGGTCGCGGCCTGCGTCGGCCGGTGAGCGAGCGGTCTCGGTGCGATGAGCGAGCTGCTCACGATGGTCGACGGCGACCCGGTCGCGCCGCAGGCGATCGATCGCCCGCCGTCGTGCCGCAGCATGCAACCAGCCGGTGGGGTTGCGGGGGACCCCGTCACGGGCCCAGGTTCGCGTCGCATCGACCAGCGCGTCCTGCACGGCGTCGTCGGCGAGATCGAGATCGCCGAAGCGCTGAGCCAGCAGGGCGAGGACGCGCGGTCCGCCGTCACGTGCCAGCTCGGTGAGCGCCCGGTCGATCTCGATCTCGCCCACGTCGTCAGTCCTCGGCGTCGGGCCGGAACGCCACCGGCCGTACCTCGAGCGTGCCGTCGTCGATCGGCATCGCCGCAGCGAGCTCGAGCGCCTCGTCGAGGTCCTTCGCCTCGATGAGGTAGAACCCGCCGATCTGCTCCTTGGTCTCGGCGTAGGGGCCGTCGACGATCGACGACGCCCCGCCCGCCTTCTTGACGAGCGTCGCGCTCGCCGATGGTGCGAGGGAGGCACCGGCGACCCAGTGCCCGCCGTCGATCAGCATCTGGTTGTAGGCCATCCAGCGGCCCATGAACTCGCCGAACTCCGGCGTGCCCGGTTCGGGGCCGTCGTCGGTCTCGATGCTGCGGTTGGTGATCATGTACTCCATGTCGTGCTCCTCGTTCTGGTGGTGTCGGTGGTCGATCTCGGTGGGGTCGGTGTGCGGCGTTCAGCCGGCGACGTGCTCGGCGGTCGCGGCCAGGCGGTCGAGTGTGGTCTCCATCGCGGCCCGGACGTGAGCCGCCCGGTCGGTCACCCCGGCCCGACGCTGCAGGTAGCGCAGGGGAGCGGGCGTCCGCTTCGACTGGGTCACGGTCTCGGTCACGACGGTGCCGGTCTCCGTCGGCGTCAGCTCGTAGCGCCAGGTCGACCGTGACGGCGCCGGCACGCGGAACTCGAAGACCGATGCCTCCACCACCTCGGTCACCTTCGGCTTGGTCGTCCAGCTCATCGAGCCGATCGCGTTGCGGCCGGTGAAGCGGGCGCCGACCTCGGCGCGGCCGTCCGCGTCGACCCAGGCCGACTCCTCGACCTCCGGGCTCCAGTCGGCCATGCGTCCGACGTCGGTGATGAGGTCGAAGACGACCTCGGGTGAGGCAGCGACCGTGCGGGTCACGCTGAGGTCGAGGGGTTCGGGTCGGGTCATGGCGTCATCTCCTGGTTCGCATCGTGCGACCCCGTGGTGGGTGGCACACCCAGGTGACGGACGACTCCGTCGTTCTCGACACGATGATCTCGGATTTCTTCGGATTTCTTCCCGGGCCCCGTCCGAGCGGGTCCACGGGCCCGACCTCGGCGCTGCCTACCGTGGACGGACGTGGGGAGCCGACGCACGAGAGCGGCCCGCAAACGGCGCCGCCGAATGCGTCAGGCCGAGAACGACCTGACGGCCGAGCAGTGGGATGCGCTGGTCGACGCGTGGGGCGCGTGCGCGTACTGCGGGGACACGTCGGGACCCTTCCAGAAGGACTGCGTCCTCGCGCTCTCGCGGGGCGGCCGCTACACGCTCGACAACGTCGTCCCCGCCTGCCGCAGCTGCAACGCGAGCAAGTCGAACGCCGAGGTCACGGGCTGGCTGCGGCGCAAGCGACTCGACGAGCGGGCCTTCCTGCAGCGTCACGTCGAGGTCCAACGACTGCTCCTGCCGTCGCCGCCGTCACCCGGCTGAGTCACATCCAGGGTCGGCGGTCGGTCTCGGCCGCGTGCACGATGACGTCACGGACGGCCTCGGCCTCCCCGAGGGGGATCATCCCGATCCGGATCGAACCGGCAGCCGTGGCGAGCCGGACGCTGGCAAGACCACGGCGGCGTTCGAAGATCGTCTGGCTGACCACCACCCCGTTGGCCTTGTGGATCGCTGCCTGCGCCGTCGCCGAGCTCAGGACCCGCTCCGTCCGAGCCAGGGCGTCGGTGAGCGACCAGCGGAAGTTCCGGACGTGGCGCCGCGTGGTCCACCACTTCCACGGCACCACGACGAGGACCACCGCTGCCCACCCCGACCCGGTCACGAGCCCGAGCGCCCCAGCAGCGATCCCCACGACGATGGTGGTGTTCCGGGTGGCGAGCCAGATCTCGGCGGGGTGCACCCGCCGGTCGAGGGGCAGGTGCCGCTCCGGACCCCAGCCGACCGCGGCCCGGACCTCGTCGACGTCGGCGTCGTCGAGGCCGACGAGCTCGAGGTCGCCGTCGCCGATCGTCGAGACCTCGACGTCGCGGAGGCCGGCATGGCGTTGCAGCGGGTTCTGGGCGGTCGTGAGCAGCTGCACCCGGTCGATGCTGCTCGCCGAGCTCGTCCGGGAGAGCAGCCCGGAGGTGCGGCGGAGGCTCGTCGGACCGGCCCGCAGCGTCAGGTCCCAGTCCTGGAGGAACACCCGCCCGAGGTTCAACAGCACGCTGAAGGCGAGGGCGACGAGGACGGCACCCGGCGCCCACCACCACGTCACGCCGTCGGCCTCCACCGACGGCGGGTCGACGGGGAGGTCGTCGCCGAACTGGCCGAGCGCGGCGAGGAGTGGACCGAGCACGACCAGGCCGGCCAGCGGCGAGGCCGTGACGGCGGCGGTGAGGAGGCGATTGGTGTCGTGATGCACGAGCGTCCGCTCGGTGTTGCTCATGGCCGGCTCGTCGACGCCGTCGCCGGCGGGCGCGTCGGCCACCCGGGCGGTCACCGCACGCCGCTCGAGCTCCTCGGCCACCGGCCTCGGGATCGCGTCGATCGTGAACTCGGCGTCGGACGAACCGGCGGTGTCGACCTGGACCTTCACGAGGCCGGTGATGCGGTGGAGCAGTTCCTGTTCGACGGCGAGGCTCTGGATGCGGTCGATGGGGACGGTCAGGCGGTCATCACGCAGGATTCCCTTGTGGACGATCAGCTCGTCGTCGATCAGTTGGAACGTGTAGCGCCACCATGCGACCGCCGAGACGATCCCGAGGGCGAGCATCAGCAGCGCGGGGACGACGAGCAGTGGTCCGCCGAAGGGACCCCGCACCACGAAGAGGATGATGATGGCGAGCTGCGCGAGGCCGATGTTGCGCAGCGTCCGGAGGGCCAGGAACACGACCGCCAGCGGTGACTGGCGTCGCTCGACCGCGAGATCGATCACGAGGCGTCGTCTGCGACGTCAGGGTCGTCGCCGTGGGCGTCGTCACAGGCGTCGTCACGGGCGTCGTCATGGGGGTCGTCCTCGAGCGCACCGGCTCGCTCGGTGACCAACGCCTTGATGCGGGCGGCCTCGGCCTCGGAGAGTCCGGGGATGGTGATGTCGGGTCCTGCCGAGCTGACGTCGAGCGTCGCCAGGCCGAGAAGTCGCTCGACCGGGCCCCGGGTCACGTTGACGTGCTGGACGCGGGCGAAGGGGAGGGTCTCGACGCTGTGGCGGATCACGCCGCTGCGCAGCGACAGGTCGTGCTCGCGGATCTGGTAGCCGAGGCGGCGCAGCTCCATGACCCAGAGGGTGGCGGCGACCGCGAGGCCGAGCAGCACGACGGCGGCGATCGCTGCAGGGATCAGCGGCTGGTCGACGAACGCGGCCACCACCGAGCCGACGGCGACCGCGACGACGGCGGCGAGCGCCAGACCCGCCAACCAGCCCCGCAGGTAGCGCGGGTCGACCGCGACGAAGTCGTCGTCACGGAGCCGGGGGAGTTGATCGACGGGGATCGGATCGTTCGAGAACGCCACCACGCTTCGTGTCTAGCAACGAACCGCCGACGACCGGTGGCCCGGAGCGGCGGATCCGACCGGCGGGGGAGCGGACGCCCGGGCACCTCCGCCCGGCGACGGATCCGCTGCCCGACCGATCCCTCACACATGACGAACGGTCTCTGAACCGTCATCGTGTTGCAACAATCGGCAGGGCCGGGAAGGATGCGGCCATGCCGACCCGTCGATCCGTCCGTCGCCGAGGGTTGGCGTGCGGCCTCCTCACGCTCGCGCTCGTCGCCGGTCCGACGATCGCAACCTCGGGGGCCGATGAGCACGAGACCCGGATCCTCTTCGTCCGGGGTGCCGACCGCAGCGGCGGGTTCCTCGAGGCGGGTGACGACGCCCAACGCACAGAGCAGCTCGCGGACATCACGAACACCTCGACCGCACGGGGCAACCACGGTTGGGGCGCCCTCGCCGCCATGCTGCGGGGAGCTGGGCACGAGGTGACCCAGATCGCGGAGTCCGCCGAGGGTCCCGGACCGACCGACGGGCTGGCGGTTGATCTCGTCTCGCTCGATCTCGACGGCTACGACGTCGTCGTGCTCGGTTCGAACAACGCCGCCTACGGATCGGCGGCGGTCGATGCGCTCGATGCCTACGTGCGGCGGGGTGGGGCCGCGCTGTTCATCTCGGACGCCAACTTCGGCGGCAGCTGGCAGGACGCCCCGAACTCCGATCAGGCCTTCCTCGATCGCTACGGCATCGTCGTGCACCAGGACACCGGGACCTACCGCATCGACGACGACGAGCTGGCGGCACCGACCCATCCGGTGGTGGACGGGGTCGAGGCCGTCGACGGTGAGGGTGTCTCGCCCTTCGACGTGGGGGCCGCGACGGTCGACGTGACGATCGTGGCGCCGGCCGAGGGCCAGGTCCGGCTGAACCCGGGCGATCGTCAGGGCCCGACGCGAGCTACCGGCGACGACGACGCGGCCGTGTGGGTCGCGGAGGCCGGTGACGGTCGCCTGGCCGGGCACTTCGATCGCAACACCTTCTTCAACGACAACGGCGCGGGCACCCACCTCGGTCGACTCGACAACGCCCGCTACGCGACGAACCTCTTCGCCTGGTTGGCCGGCGGCGAGCGCGCGCCGGTGCCGACGGTCCCCGGACCCACCGTGCCGGGTCCGGTGCCGCCGGAGGGTCCGATGCCACCGGAGGTGCCGACCGTGCCGGGTGGGGTGGGGTATTGGATGGGTGATGCCGGTGGTCAGCTCTACGGTTTCGGTGACGCGACGACCCCGAACGCGGTGCCGGGCAGCATCGTGGACTCCTCGACCACACCCGACGGCACCGGTCTGTGGGTCCTGACCACCGACGGCACCGTGCACGCCCTCGCCGGTGCCACCGACCACGGCAGCCTCGACCCCACCACCCTCGACCCCGGCGAGACACCATCGACGATCTCGGTGCTGCCCGACGGCACCGGCTACTGGATCTTCACCAACCGA
>JBCCTY010000196.1:0-7551 GCA_039197885.1 Actinomycetota bacterium
GAGCAGGCGCGACAACGTCCGCGGCGTGAGGCCGACGATCCGGGTGAACTCACGTCCGAGGTGCTCGCGTCCGACACCGACGTCGGCGGCGACCTGGGCGATGCTCAGCGTCGGATCGGCGACGAGGCGCCCGAGGGCCACCTCACATCGCTCGACACCTCGCGGTGGCGCGCCGAGCCCCTGTCGGACGCGATCGGCGACGAGCTCCAGCATCCGATCGGGCTCGTCGGCGGCGCAGAGCTCGGTTCGAAGGCGCGTCGCCGGCGACCAGGTCGAGCAGAGGTCCACGACCCGACCCCGGATGGTGGACGGCGCGACGCCGAACACCGTCTCGCAGCCAACGGGTGTGGTCACGATCCCGATGGCGTGCGTCTCGCCGGTCGGCTGGTTGACGACCGGGCGGTCGTGGGGCCCGATGAGAGCGCCGCACGTCGCCCGGAGCCGTTCACCGGTCCCGTCGTCGGCCGCCTGGAGCAGTGCGTCGCCCAGGACGACGATGCCGACCGTCGACCCGGTCGGGGCGATCCGCTCCCGGGTGTAGGGCACGGTGCCACGGGCGTACCAGAACGACTCGACGAAGCGCCCCAGCGGTCTCGGCGGCTCGACGCGACGGAAGTCGAACGGGGCGGCCAGGTCAGCGAACCGTCGGCGAGGTCGGTGCGAGCTCCGACGCCGGATCGCCCGAGATGCGCGTGTGGTGCATCGTCCGGCCCTCGGACCGGTCGTAGGGGCGGGCGCGGTGGAGGACGCACCGGTTGTCCCACACCACGACATCGCCCGGTGCCCACCGGTGCTCGTGGGTTCGGGGCGGGCGACAGGCACCGTCGAGGAGCTCGGCCAGGAGCGCCTGGGATGCACCCGGCGACCAGCCCGGGATCGAGTGGGCGTGCCGGCCGATGAAGAGCGCTGACCTCCCGGTCTCGGGATGGACCTTGACGAGCGGCCGCAGCGGCGCTCCCTCGTCGTGGAAGCCGTACCCGGCGCCCGACTCGACCTCGTGACCGATCTGGGCCTGCGAGTGGTAGATCGAGTGGTGGGCGGACAACCCGGCGATGCGTTCACGGGTCGCCGGATCGAGGGCATCGTGGGCTGCTCGCATGTCGGCCCATTCGGTCCCGCCGCCCGCCGACGGCACCACCCGGGCCGACAGCACCGACGCCTTCGCCGCCAGCGGCATGTAGGAGCTGTCGGTGTGCCACCCCTCGTTGCCCTGCTGGATCCGCGTGGAGTAGTGGTCGGCGGCGAGCGGGGTGCCGTCGCGGAACCGATTCGAGATCGGGATGGTGTCTGCGCCCGCGACGATCCGCTCGATGGGCCCGAAGCGGCTCGCGAACGCGGTCTGCTCGGCGTCGGTGAGGTGTTGCCCTGGGAAGATCAGGAGCGCATGGCGGAGGAACGCCGCCTCAATCGTCGCCCAGGTCCCGTCGTCGAGCGAGCGCAGCCGGACATCCTCGACGACCGCCCCGAGGGTCGCGTCGAGCGGCGTGATCCGTGGAGCGTCGGGCATCGTGTCGCCTCCCCCGTGTACGACCGTGGGCCGCATGGTAGTGATGCGCCCATCGACCTGACGGGGAGGCTGCCGTGGTTCCGCTCGACGAGACCTTCGACGGGACCTTCCCGTTCGCACCCCACGTCTTCGACGGCCACGGCTTCCTGCAGCACTTCGTCGACGAGGGACCACGCGATGGTGAGGTCGTGGTCTGCCTCCACGGCGAGCCGACCTGGGGCTACCTCTACCGCAACCTGATCGGCCCGCTGAGCACGCGGTACCGGGTGATCGTGCCCGACCACATGGGCTTCGGGAAGTCAGCGACGCCGCTCGACCGGCCGTACACGCTCCAGACCCACGTCGAGCACCTCGCCGCACTCCTCGATCACCTCGGGGTCGGTGACCTCACCCTCGTCATGCAGGACTGGGGCGGGCCGATCGGGACCGGTTACGCGGTGCGCCACCCCGATCGGGTCCGGCGACTGTTCCTGGCCAACACCGTCGCCGGGTACGGCCAGGTCACCGATCCCGACGTGCCCCAGATCTCCGACTCCGCGTGGTTCCGGTGGATCGGTGAGGGACTCGAGACCGGCCGCACCGAGGCGGTGCTGCGCAACATCGGCTCGACGGTGCTCTCCGTCATGAAGATCATCGGCTTCCAGGAGCGCCATGCGATCGACGACACGTGGATCCGGGCCTACTCGGCGCCCTTCCCCGACCACGACGCCTCGATCGGTGCCTACGAGTTCCCCATCGACGCCTACACGGGCCGCATCGTCGACTACGTGCTCGCCGGCCTCGACGGCGTGCCGGCCATCCGGGCCAAGCCGGCGATGCTCGTCGAGGGCATGGAGGACCGCGCCATCCCGCCGGCCCGGGCCATCGCGGACTTCCGGGCGCTGTGGCCCGATGCTCCGGTCGTCGAGCTGCCCGGCGTCGGCCACTTCTGCCAGGAGGACGCCCCCGACGTCCTCGTCGCGAGCATCGAGCAGTTCATCCAGTCGAACCCCTGAGGTGCGCCGGGCGGCAACTCGGACCGAAGCGCGCCGCGATGCCGCGGAGCTCAGGTGCGGGAGGGAGCGAGGCTCATGGTGCCGGTGCGACCTCGCACGGCCTCGATGGGGTCACGCACGTCGTCGATGTAGCCGAGCGCATAGGCGCCCAGGCGGTAGCCCATCAGGCGGAGCAGATCGTCGGGCAACGTCTCGGCGACCTCCCTCGGCACCGACAGGTACTGGTTCTCCTCCTGGCGGAGCCAGCCGACGTTGTAGGTGATGTTGAGCCCGGTGCGGGTCTCGGCGGACCGGTTCTCGCCACCGCCGTGGAAGACCTTGCCGGTGTAGAGCAGACACGAGCCGCGGGTCATCTCGGCCGGCACGGTCTCGTCGACGACGTGGTCGAAGGTGTTGGGCCACGTCTGGCTGCCGGGGATCACCCGGGTGGCGCCGTTCTCCTCGGTGAAGTCGGTCATCGCCCAGATGGTGTTGCACTGCACGTCGTAGTCGTCGGGGAAGTCGAAGAAGTCGAACGCCCACTGATCGCGATGGATCGACTGACCCGGTGAGTCCGGACCGATCGAGATCATCTGCGTGAGGTGGAGCTGAAAGCTCTTCGCGCGGTGCAGGAGCAGTTCGGTGGCACCCAGCACCGTCGGGTGCTGGATGAGCTCGTGACTGGCCGGCGATCGAGCGATCAGTCCGCCGGTCCTGCGGGTGTTGCGGCCCGAGAAGTCGTCGCTGCCCGCCGGTGTGGCCTCGACGTGGGGTGCCATCTCGTCGGCGATGCGGTCGATGGTCGCCGCATCGGCGAGGTCGTCGACGATGACGACGGCGTCACGGGCGAGCACGGCGTGGAGCTCGTCGATCGTGGCCGTCGGGGGCAGGTGCGTGACCTCCATGACCGAACCGTAGTTCCCGGCGGATCAGTGCTTCCGGTCTGCCTGACGACGAGCCCAGGTGAGCCAGGTCTCCGAGACGTCCGGGCAGGCGAGGATCGCGTCGAGATGGTCGGCGGCGCGGTGGTAGGTCCGCTCGATGTGCGAGACCGTGAGCCCGTGGTCGGGACGATCGAGCAGCTCGATCGCATCGCCCGCCTCCAGCGTCCCGGCCTCGGCGATGCCGAGGTAGGTACCCGGTCGGGCCGCGTCCGCGAACCGTCGGGTCATGGCCGGGTCCTCGAAGCGCATGGCCAGCTTGCTGCACGGGATCCGGGGCTCGGTGACCCGGAGCGTGACCGAGCCGATCCGCCACCGTTCACCGACGACGGCGCCGGCGGTGTCGGGCCCATCGACGGTCAGGTTCTCGCCGAAGATGCCGGGCGACAGCTCGCGGCCGAGCTCGGCGGCCCACCATGCCGCGTCGGCGGACGAGTAGGCGTAGACCGCCTTGCTCTCGCCGCCGTGGACCTCACGGTTGGCCTGGTCGTCGCCGACGACGTTCACTCCCTCGACCCGCCGGGGCCCGGCGACCGGCTCCTTCCAGATCGACGACTCGACCTCCCGGTCCTGCCAGATCGTCGTGCGGGGCGCTCCGACGTTGACCGAGACCAGGTGACCGAGAGTCGAGCTCATGAGGCGAGTCTGGTCGATGCCACCGCCGTCCCGGTGACGCAGACTGGTCCGATGGCCGGAGACCCCGTGATCGCACGCCGGCTGGCCGGTGTCGCCGCCGTGGTGACCGTCCTGCTGGCGGTCGTGGTGAGCCGCGGCCACGACGTGCCGGGCGAGCTCCGCCTCCTGCGCACCATCACCGATGCTGCAGGTACCGGGTCGGACGACGCCGCCCGGGTCGTCGGCGATCTGACCGACCCGCTGCCGATCATCGCCGTGACCGCCGTCGTCGCCGCGGTGCTCGTCGCGCGAGATCGCCGCCGCTCGGCGGGGCTCCTGGTCGTGGTCGTGGCCGTGGCGCTCGCCGCCAACCCCTGGTGGAAGGACCTGGTCGACCGGCCCCGTCCGGACGTCCGTGTCATCCCCGAGCCGGTCTCGCCCCTCGCGTTCCCGGCCGGACACGCCGCTGCCACCGCCGCCCTGGCCGGGGGCCTGCTGTTGGCCGCGCCACGGCAGGCCCTCGCCCCCGTCGCCGTGGCCGGTGCCGGCCTCCTGACCGTCACGGCGTGGTCGCGACTCGTCACCGGCGCGCACCACCCCTCCGATCTCGTCGCCGGCTGGCTGTGGGTCGGGGCGCTCGTCATCGCCCTCTGGCCGCACCGGGAACCTCGATGACGGGCGACCTGGTCATCCGGGGCGGGTCCGTCGTCACGCCGAGCGGGCGCGTCGAGGGTGACGTCGTCGTCGTGAACGGCCGCATCGCCTCGGTCGGGATGCCGGCGCCCAGCTCCTCCGGCACGATCGTCGATGCCGACGGTCTCGTCGTGGCACCCGGCTTCGTGGAGCTGCAGGTCAACGGCGGCTGGGGTACCGACGTGACGTCGGACCCGCCCTCGATGTGGCCGCTCGCCGAGCAGCTGCTCACCCGCGGCGTCAGCTCGTTCCTGCCCACGGTCGTGACCTCGTCGCCCGACGCCGTGATCGGAGCGCAGCGGGCCCTCCGGGATCGTCCCGGGTCGTTGATCGGCGCCCGGGCGCTCGGGCTCCACCTCGAAGGGCCGATGATCAATCCGGTCCGCCGTGGCGCACACCCCGCCTCCCACATCGCACCGGCCGATCTCGACCTCGCCGCCGAGTGGTCGGCCGCGTCGGGCATCGCGATGGTGACGCTCGCCCCCGAGCTCCCCGGGGCGCTCGACGTGATCCGCGCGCTCGTGGGTCGGGGTGTGGTCGTCTCCGGCGGCCACTCCGACGCCACCGTCGAGGAGGCCGAGGCGGCGATCGACGCCGGGATGAGCCACCTCACCCACCTGTTCAACGCCATGGCGCCCATCACCCACCGGGCGCCGGGCATCGCCGGGGTCGGTCTCGCCCGAGCCGACGTGACCGTCGGGCTCGTCGTCGACGGCCTCCACCTCCACCCGACCACGGTCGCCGCGGTGCGCAACGCCAAGGGAGCCCAGGGCCTGGTGCTCGTCTCCGATGCCTCGTCGGCGATGGGTCGGCCACCGGGCACGCACCGCCTGGGCGACACCACGATCACCGTCGACGAGACGGGGATCCGCACCGCCGACGGCGTACTCGCCGGCAGCGCGATCGGCATCGACGACGCCGTTCGCAACCTCGTGGCCTTCACCGGATGCGCCGTCGACGACGCCGTCACGTCGGCGTCCACCACGCCGGCGACGGTGATCGGCGCCACGTCGACGGGTCGCATCGAACCCGGCCTCGTCGCCGATCTCGTCCTCCTCGACGACCTCGCCCCCGTCTGCACGATCGTCGACGGCGCCATCGCCTGGACGCGCTGACCTACGACCTGGAGCTGAGATCACCGCCGGTGGTCAGTCGGTCGAGCGGTACCAGTCGGTCAGGCGCTCGAAGCCCTCGGCCAACGACACCGAGGGCGTCCACCCGAGCAGCTCCCGCGTCCGGCGCTGATCGAACCAGTGGGCGGTCGTGAGCTGCTCGGCGAGGAAGCTGGTCATCGGCGGCTCGTCGTCGCGCCCGAGCCGCGACCACACCTGCTCGACGGCGAGTCCCCCGGCGAAGGCGACGCGCCCGGGCACGCGGACGCCAGGCATCTCCAGGCCGGCCGCGGTCACGATCCGTTCGATCAACTCGCGGACCGGGCGGGGCTCGCCGTTCGACACCACGAGCGCCTCGCCGGAGATCGCCGGCACCCGGTCGAGGGCGGCGACGAGCGCGTCGGCGGCGTTGTCGAGGTAGGTGGAGTCGATCAGGGCGGCGCCGGTGCCGATGGTGGCCAGCCGGTGCTGCCGGGCCCGTTCGACGATCCGTCCGACGAGCTGGGTGTCACCCGGCCCCCAGACCAGGTGGGGGCGGATGGCGACGACGGCGAGATCGCTGTCGGCGCGGGCGAGCGCCTCGACCTCGGCCACGGCCTTGCTCGTCGAGTAGTGGCCGCGGGTCACGGTCGGATCCGCCGCGCCGGCGTCCGCGGCGACGAGGGCGTCGCCGCCGTGCGCGACGGACGGTGATGACACGTGGACGACCCGCCCGACGCCGTACCGGCGCGCTGCGTCGACCACGTTGACGGTGCCGCCCACGTTGGTGCGCCGGTAGTCCTCCCACGGACCGGTGACGTCGACCTTCGCGGCGAGGTGCACGACGGCGTCGTGGCCCTCGACTGCCCGGTCGACCGTCGAAGGGTCGGCGACGTCGCCGTGGACCTCGGCGGTGACCGCCCGGCCCGGACGGCGCTGCAGGGTCGTCACCTCGTCGCCCCTGGAGATCAGCCGATCGACGACGGCTGCACCGATGACGCTCGTCGAACCCGTCACCAGGACCTTCACGGCCGACCCACCCGACCGCCGGCCATCGCCGCCTCTGCCCACGTCGCGAGTCGGGTGCGGTCGATCTTGGAGTTGTGCCGCCGATCGACGGGCAGCGCGGGGGCGACGAGCACGGCGGCTGGTTGCGGGCGCTCGACCCGGCGGATCGCCGCACGGACGGCGTCGGTGAGGGCGAGGTCGGCGACGCGACCACGTCGTGTCGCCGACTCGGTCTCGACGACCATCACCACGACCTGACGCCCGCGGGGTCCGACGCCGACCGCCGCCGCCCGCCGCACACCCGCCACGGTCTCGGCCGCCACCTCGAACGCCACCGGCGTGACCGGCCCCTCCGGCGTCACGATCACGTGCCCGAGGCGGCCACCGATCCAGAGGTAGCCGTCAGGATCGAGCATCCCGACGTCACCGGTCCGGTGCCATCCCGGCGGCTGCGTCGACCGGTGCTCGGTCAACCACAACCGGTCGTAGCGATCCTTCACGTGCGCAGCTCGGACCACCACCTCGCCGACCACATCGGGATCGCCGACCGGCACCGTCGTCGCCCGGCCGTCCTCATCGAGCGGAGCGATCCTCACCTCCACGCCGGCACGGGGCCTGCCGACGCACACCCCGTCGCCACCGGAGCTGTTCCGCAGTTCGTCGAGCTCGATGTCGGCCACCGGCAGGGCCTCGGTCATGCCGTAGGGCGTGTGGGCCTCGGC
>JBCCTY010000197.1:0-7544 GCA_039197885.1 Actinomycetota bacterium
GACGAGCGGGAAGTCGGTGCCCACCACGGGGGCGACCCGCCGGGCCTCGACGAGCTGGCCCTCGAGGACCGGGATCGCCGCCTCGCCCTGTGCCACGGTCGTGGTGGCGAGCTGGAGGAGCGCCTCGGTGTCGACGATCCGATCGTCGAGGTCGTCGAGGTCGTCGAGGGCGGTCGTCAGCGCGAACTCGGCGTCGCGACGGGTGGAGGATTGCCGGGCGAGCTGCTCGCCGCGTGTGGCGGTGACGACATCGAAGAGGACGTCGGCTCGTTCGCGGTCGATGGTGCGCTCGGTCCCGCTGATGACGGCGGCGAGGCGCTCATCGGGTGGTGCGGCGACGTAGGCGAGCACGGCCAGGTCCGCGAGCTCGTCACGCACGATGGCCTCCTCGGCGCGGGTCCGGTCGACGGTCCTGGCCGCTCCGGGGACCGACGCCCGGATCTGGTCCTGGGCGAAGTCGAGCTCGACGAGATCGAGCTCGGCCTCTCGGCCGATGACCCGCGCCTCGGCGACCCGAGTACGGGTGGCGTCCAGCTCCGACGTGATCAGTCGGAGCTCGGGTGAGTCGACCTCGACGGTGGCCAGGACCTCCTCGATGGTCTGGGCAGCCACCGCGCCGCCCGACAGGAGGCCGATGGCGATGGCGACCACGGCGCCGGCTCGACCGAGGTGGCGGATGCTCACGATTCGACGGGGCCGGTCCACTCGAAGTGCATGCCGTCGGGGCGAGTCCACGTCCCACCCCAGGAGAAACCGTGGGAGGTCACGATCTCGACGATCCGGGGGTCCATCGTCGGGGTCGCTCCGAACCGGTTGGTGGACGGGTTGATGTCGATGGCGATGCCGTAGGAGTGCCGCGACAGGGTCCCACCGCTCGAGCCGCGGATGAGGCGGGGCACGTAGCAGCCACCGTTGAGCCGTGAATCGGTCGGGTTGATGAGGCCGGCGAGCCCGGCCGCCTCCACCTCGGCCATCGCCGCCCGGAACGCTGCGAGGGCGTCACGGTGGCACCGGAGCCGACCGATGATCGGCACGTCCTCGGTCACGATCCACGCCGCCACCCAGTCGGGATCGAGTGCCACGTTCGTCCCGCCGGCCGGCCGGTACTCGATCTCGCCCAGCAGCTCCTTGAGAGCGACCGAACCGAGCACGCCGTTGGGGAGCGGCGGGTCACCGGCGCGGAGGATGCGGAAGAACCCGGAGGGGTAGCGAGCGTCGAGCTCGACGATGGCCGTGGCCGGGTCGTCACCGACGAGGACGGCCGTCTGGGGCCGGTCGATGCCCAGGCCCCGGGCGACCGAGCGCGCCATCACCAGCTCGGCACCGCGGATCCGGCGGTCGGGAGCGATGAGACCGATGGTGAGGTTCGCGGTGCGGCCCGTCGGGGTGACGAGCACGACCACGTCGCCCACGCGGGCGTTGCGCAGTGCCGCCGAGCGAGCCGACATGACGACGTCGCCCGAGCCGATGACCGCCGCGACGTCGGCCCCGACGACCGTGGCAGCTCCCAGGGGATCGATGCCC
This sequence comes from Actinomycetota bacterium, assembly GCA_039197885.1. GTDB lineage: Bacteria > Actinomycetota > Acidimicrobiia > Acidimicrobiales > Poriferisodalaceae > JBCBSZ01. The sequence continues at coordinate 1,525 of JBCCTY010000197.1, forward strand.
ATGGCCGAGAGCGGTACTCGCCAACCCGGGGTGACCCGCTGGAGCCACTCGCCGTCGCGGAGCACGCCCGTCGAGGGCACCGTGGCGCGATCCATGACGACGGCGCGCATGCCGCTCGCTGCGGCCGCGTCGCCGACGGCCCGCAGCGCCGCCGACGAGAAGCCGCCCGACTGCCAGGTCACGACGTGGTCGCGTGGACCGGCCACACCGGCCCAGAGCCCGCCGTCGATCGCGGTGGCGTCCACCACCAGGTCGGGTGCCGAGATCGCTCCGACGTCGGTCGGCGCCGCGGTGCCGTGCTCGAAGACGTCGCCCGACTCGGTCAGGATCCAGTAGCCGGTGCCCTCGGCGTCGCTGACGATCGAGGTGACGGGGTCGCCGGACCGATCCGCGGTCGACGACCCGTGGGACGCAGCGGCGCCGAAGGCGAAGACGGTCCCGTCGGCGTCGACCAGCCAGTACCCGTCACCGTCGGGCGTCGGCTCCATCGCGACGATCGGCGCACGGAGCTCGCTCGAGCCGAGGCTGCCGAAGAAGTCCGCGTCACCGAACGCGAAGATGCCGCCGTCCGAGGCGACCATCCAGTAGCCCCGGCCGCTCCCCGTGGGTGCCATGCCGACGATCGCCTCGTTGAGCGTCGTCCCACCCATCGATCCGAAGAAGCGGGCGTCACCGAACGCGAAGATGCCGCCGTCGGACGCCCCGAGCCAGTAGCCCTCGCCGGACGCGGTCGGCGCCATCGCCACGACGGGCTCGTTGAGCGGGGTGCCGCCCATCGATCCGAAGAAGCGCGCATCACCCACCGCGAAGACACCGCCGTCACCCGCAGCGAGCCAGTAGCCACCGCCGTCATCGGTCGCCGCGATCGCGACCGGCGGCTCGTTCGGTGCGGCGAGCTCGAGCGGCGGAGGAGCGGGCGCGCCCTCGCTCGCCACCACGATCTCGGAGCCACGCTGGACGGCGGCGAGCACCTCGGGCCCATCGGCGGGTGTGGCCGTCCAGGGATCGTCGAGGGGTGGCGGTTCGACGTCGTGGGCGCCGGCCGGCATCGGCGATCCACCGACGAGCGCTCCCGTGAGCGCGATGGCGGTGGCGACTCGGAGACCTCGCACCCTCGTCACGGTACGGAACCCCGGTCGCCAGGTGGCGTCACCACCGGGGGTGGCGTCGGCGGCGGCGGTCTGGCACGGTTCGCTGGTGCCGCGTCCGCTGGGCCCCGACGAGCAGATCCGCTTCGGGCACGTCGAGCGCGAGGTCCTGGGCCGGGTGCGGGTCGTCACCGTGCCCGTCCTCGCCCCCGGGACCTCGGGGATGTCGCTCGGGCGGTGGGTGCTCATCCGCCGGGGCCGCGAGCACGACGCCCTGTTGGCCCACGAGCTCGTCCACGCCGAGCAGTGGCACGAGCACCGGGTGCCCGGCTTCCTCGTGCGCTACCTGTGGGGCTACGTGAGTGGGCTCGTCCGGTACCGCCGGCACCGGCTGGCCTACCTCGCGATCCCGTTCGAACGCGAGGCGAGACGTCGGACGGCCCGATGGATCCGGACGCGGCGCCTCGATGGCTGAGGCGTGGCGGGCGGCGGTCAGCAGCTGGGCGGGAGGGTGACCGTGATCGTGGCCCGCGGACCCGCGTTGCCCGCGGCGTCGACGGCCTCGACCGCGTAGTCGACGAAGGTCTCACCGCAGCCGTCGACGTCGCCGTACCGGCCCGATCGCCAGTCGGGGTCGGCGAGCACGAGCTGGTCGGCGCCGGTGGTGACCACGACCGAGCCGCTACGGAGCACGCGGTAGCCGACGACACCTTCGTCATCGGTGGCTGCACCCCACGTCACGACGACGGCAGCCGGTTCCGATGACGCCGGCTGCTGACCGAGGCTCGGTCCGCCGGGCGCGCTCGGTGGGGTGGTGTCGGGGGGCGGTGGCGCATCGACCGTGATCGACGCCGGGCCGCCCGTCGCGGACTGGTTGTCGTCGACGTCGAGGGCGATGACCTCGTAGCTGTGCGTCGCGCCGGGGGTCGGCGAGGCGTCGAGGAAGCTGGTGGCGTCGCCACCGGTGGTACCGATCTCGACGCCGTCGCGCCGGACGACGTAGGAGCCGACGCCGCTGCGGTCCTGTGACGCGACCCAGGTGACGAGCACGCCGGCCGGATCAGCGGTCGCCGAGACCGAGCCCGGGGTCGTCGGCCCCCGACCGTCGCCGTCGTCGTCCTCGTCCGCGGTGGTCGCGCCTCCGGGGATCGACGCGGCGACCGACGGTGACGGCAGCGAGCGGTTGTCGTCGAGGTCGAGGGCGACGACGGCGTAGTCGTGGGTGGCCCCCGCTGTGGCCGCGTCGTCGACCCAGTCGTCGGCCGGGCCGGAGATCTCGGCGATGGTGTCACCGTCGCGGAGGATCTCGTAGCCGGCGAGGTCGTCGTCGGTCGGTGGGGTCCACGACACCCGGACGACGTCCTCGGCGACGGAGACCTCCACGTCGCCTGGTGGCGCCGGCGGGGCGAGCGGGTCGATCGTCGACGGCGGCACGGTGGTGGCCACCGTCGACGGGACGGTCGAGCTGGTCGGCGCCGCGCTCGTGGCCGGTGCCTCGTCGGTGACGTTGGCGGCCTGGAGCGCCGACTCGGGTTCGTCGGTGCCCCGAGAGCCGAGGAACATCGTGAGCGCGAGCAGCGCGGCGACGACGAAGGACGCGACGGCGCCGATGCCGAGGAGTCGGCGAGACCGGTCGGCGCTGACCGTCTCGAGGTTGGCCCGGCTGAGCGCAGCACCGGCCGAGTCACCGATCGAGGTGCGGACCCTGACGGCGTGGTGGAGCAGCTCGCGGCCGGCGTCGACCTGTCCCAGCGCGACGGCCCGGGTGCCCGCCTGATGGAAGGCCCAGGCCTCGTCGGCGGGGTCGATCGGCGTGGTCGAGGCCGCTCGGACGGCGTGGTCGAGGAGCTCCCCCCACAGCTGCCACCGGCGGGTGGTCGCGAGCGCGTGGTCGAAGGCCCGGGCCAACGCCACCACCTCGTGGGGGCGGTCGGCCTCGAGCGACCAGACGGCGGCCTGGGCGGCGGCCGGGCCGATCGCGGCGACCCGTTCGGCGTCGGGCTCGAGCTCGGCCCACGCGGCGAGCCGGGTCGGAGCGGCCGAGCGGATCGATGCCAGATCGAATCGGGCGCCGACGCGGTCGATCAGCGCCGGGTCGAGGGTGAACCCCGCGGGCTCGGACCCGGTGACCAGTCCGAGGTCGACCAGCTGGCGGAGGGCGTCGTCGAGGTCGTCAGGGCCGGCGAGCACGGCCGAGAGCGCGTCGGCGTTGCAGCGCGTGGGCCAGAACGCGGCGAGCGTCGCGGCGGTGACGTGCGTGGTGGCTCGACCGCCGTCGGGATCGAGCAGGTCGCGAACGACCTCTTCGGCGGTGGGCGCCGGGTCCTGGATGGTCGCTCGTTCCATGCGGACCCGAGCCGCCGCCTGCACGAGCGAGAGCGGTCGTCCGGCCAGTGCGGCGTTCAGCGGCACGGCGTCCGAGCGCTCGACGACGTTCAGGGAGCGGGCGAACTCGCGTCCGATCAGCTCGACGGCGGCGGGGGGCTCGAGCCCGTCGAGTCCGATCGTCGTCGCCACGGGACCGTTCAGCGCCACGGAGGTCCCGAGCACGACGACCCCGGATGGGAGGAGGGACGCGAGGCGCTCCAGGTGGTGTTGCGCCACGTCGGCGTGATCGATGATCACCAGCGCCTCGCGCTCGGCGAGCGCACGATCGACCTCCTCGGGGCGCATCCGCAGCCCGAACCCGGGGCGATCACACACGTGGAACGCCTCGACCACCTGCTGGACGAGGTCGTCGCCGCGCGAACCGGCCCCGTCGAGGAACACGACCCCGTCGGTGAAGCTCCCGGTCACCGGGTCGTGGGCGAGGCGGCGCAGGACGCTCGTCGTGCCGCTGCCGGGTCGGCCCTGGACCACGACGGACTCGCCGCCGCTGAGGAGGTCACGGAGCGCCTCGAGCAGCTCGGTGCGACCGAACAACCGGCCGGCCTCGGGCAACGTGCCCGCAGCGCGCCCCCGGGCCGAGAACAGCTGGGCGTCCGGCTGGACGCGCCGTAGCGCCCCGCCTCGACGGTGGGGTTCGTAGAGGTGATCACCGACGGCGATCGTCACCGTCAGTTGCTGTTCGACGCTCCTGGTGATGGTGGCGCCCACCGATGGCGGCCTCCGGTGCGGTGCGGGGTGCGCCACTGAGCGTAGGCGTCAACGGAGCTGACCACCCAGCGCCCGCGCGCTGCGCGTCGTCACCGGTGACGGCGCGGGGTGGCCTGGTGGCGCCACGTACTGGAGCAATTGCGCTCGTCGGTGACTCAGGCGTGGTCGGGCGCGCGCTCGGCGCTGGGTGGCGCCGGCTCGGCGGTGGCCGGTGCAGCGCCGGGCGGCCCGACCGTGGTCCGGGCGACGTCGGCGAGGATGCGGTTGATCCGGTCGGAGCCCCGTCGGGCTCGCACGACCCTCATCGTGCGCCGTCCGGGTCGCCGGCGCCGACGAGCCGCACCCGGCGGTCGGAGCGGCGGACGAGCTCGCGCTCGAGCAGCTGTTCGAACCTGGTGCGGGTCCGCTCGGCGACACGGCGAGGGGGGAGACCGGTCGTGCTCGGCGGATCGCCGGGGCCGGCGAAGCGCTGGGCGGCGACGTACTTGGCGGCCGAGCGCGCCGCTGCCGCCGTGCGTTCGATCCGGTCGGCCGACCCGACTGGCGGTGCGCTCGGCTGACCCAGGGGGGCGGTGTCGACCGGCGGCTCGACGAGCTCGGTCGCCAGGTCCCGCGCGCCGACCGGTCGGGGCTCGGGGGCGCTCGCCGTCACCGGAGCGTCGTCGGGAGGGGTCATCGCCCGGAGTCGGTCGTGCGCCGAGCGCACGAGGTCGAGCGCCTCGCGCGAACCACCCTGATCGGGGTGGGCGGCGAGGAGGGCCCGGCGGTAGGCCCGCCGGAGCTCACGACTGCTCACGCCGGGGCTGATGCCCAGCACGGCGTGGGGGTCGATCGTCGAGAGCGGGGTGGCGTCGTCGTCCGTGAGGCCGCGACGGGAGCGATCCGTGCTCACCGTGGAACTTCCTTGTCCGTCGGTTGCTCCGAGCGGGTCCGTCCGCTCGTGTCCACTCCTGTCGGCACGACACGAGATGGTTGAAGCGGAGCGCCCGTGCGAGGATGGTCGGGTCGAGGGGAGCGAGAGATGTCCGATCGTGTCGTGGTCACCATCGAGGACGGCGTCGCCGACGTCCGACTGAACCGCCCGGAGAAGATGAACGCGCTGGATGCGGCGATGTTCGCGGCGCTCACCGAGACGGCGCACGGTCTGCGCAACGAACCGGGCGTGCGGGTCGTGGTGCTGTCGGGCGAGGGTCGCGCCTTCTGTGCCGGGCTCGACTTCGACAACTTCAAGGGCATGGCCTCCGACGGCGACCGCTCGGACTCCGGCCCGGCGATCCAGATCGTCGACGGCCGGATCACCAGCGACGGGCAGGAGGCCGTCTACGCGTGGACGGCCCTCGAGGTGCCGGTGATCGCCGCCGTCCACGGCGTCGCCCTCGGCGGCGGGCTCCAGCTCGCGCTCGGCGCCGATCTGCGCATCGTCGCTCCCGACGCGCGCATGTCGGTGCTCGAGATCCGGTGGGGCCTCGTGCCCGACATGACCGGCACACCGGTCCTCCCAACACTCGTGGGCATCGACGTCGCCAAGGAGCTGGCGTTCACCGGGCGCATGGTCGAGGGCACCGAAGCCGCGGTGATCGGTCTCGCCACGCGGGTCGCCGACGACCCGCGCGCCGAGGCGCTCGAGCTGGCTGCCGACATCGCCGTCAAGAGCCCCGACGCCATCCGCGGCACCAAGGTCCTGCTCGACATGGCCGGCCGGGCGAGCCTGTCCGAGTCGTTCGCCGCCGAGGCGAAGATCCAGTCCGAGCTGATCGGGAGCCCGAACCAGGTCGAGTCGGTCACCGCCTACTTCGAGCAGCGGGCCCCGGTCTTCACCGATCCGACGGGCTGATC
>JBCCTY010000198.1:0-7515 GCA_039197885.1 Actinomycetota bacterium
GCAGCCGGGTGGCGCACGAGGACCAGCACGTCGGCATCGAGCTCTGCATCGATCCACTCGGCCGAGAAGAACGCGATCGGGTCCTTGAGCAGCGCCCGACGACGCCGGACCCGCCCCTCCAACGCACGCGCCGACTCGACGACCACCCGGGCGGCGGCCCGCGGCGAGCGCGAGCGGCGCAGCATCGCCCCGACCGCAGGGCGGAGCGCGCACACCCGCCGGAGATCCTCGGCCAGTCGCCGGTCACCGGCATCCCCCACGTGGTGGTACCACCGTGCCGGCGGCTGCTCGAGCCAGCTGGCGGGGAGGTCGGGGTTGAACGGCTCGTGGATCGAGACGACCTCACCCGAACGGCTCAACATCTCCCCCACCCACGTGGTGCCCGACCGGTGCGACCCGGTCACCAGGACCGGTCGGCTGGTCACCTGGCAGGGCCGTCGTACGGCGGCCACCCGCCGATCCACGACCGCACCTCGCGCAGCGTCTCGCCCCACGACGGATCGTTCCGGCCGGGGCGCACCACGCCGACGGCGGCGTGGACGGCGGCCCGCAGGGCGTGTCCGAGGACGAGCATCGACAGCCCGAAGGCCGCGGCTGGCCGAGACCAGTGCTTGCGGACGTAGGTGGCCTTGCCCCTCGCCACCATGATGCGCTTGCTCGACTTGACCTTCGATGCCGCGCCGAGGTGGTGGGTGATGGTGGCATCGGGCGTGATCATCTGGCGGTGGCCGAGGTCCCATGCCCGCTTGGCGAGGTCGGCGTCCTCGGCGTACATGAAGAACCGTTCGTCGAAGCCGTCGAGCTCGCGCCACACGTCGGTGCGGACCAGGAGGAGGCAGCCCGTGACGAGGCCGACCTCGCGAGCCGTGTCACGCTCCCAGCCGCCGAGGGCCTCCGGGTCGAGCACCGGGTGACCCTTGAAGGCGGCCGTCAGCCCGAGCCCGAAGCACAGGTAACTGAACGGCGTCGGGAGCCCCCAGCACGATCCTGGGTCGAACGCTCCCTCGGTCGACAGCGTCCGACCCCCGAGCAGACCGACGTCGGGCTCGGACTCGGCGAAGCGGACCAGCTCCGCGACCACGTCGTCGTGCACGACGGTGTCGGGGTTGAGGAGCATCAGGTACTGGCCGTGGGCCTGACGAGCGCCGTGGTTGACGCCACGGGCGAACCCCACGTTGTCGTCGAGGCGGAACAGCCGAACGTCGGGCAGCTCTGCCTCGATGGCATCAGCGGTCCCGTCCGACGAGGCGTTGTCGACGACGATGACCTCGATCGGGTGCTTCGTCGTGTGCTCGAGGAGCGAGCGGATGGCGATCAGGGTCAGCTCACGCGTCTCGTAGGAGACGATGACGACCGAGACGAGCGGATCGGTGGACATCGGGCCGCTCAGGGCGTGTAGCCGTGGCGGGCCAGGGTGTCGGCGCGGCGGGCGGCGAACGCGGACAGCTCCGGATCGGTCAGGTAGGCGGCCTTGCGGTCGCGCCGGATGCCGTCGCCCAACGGGCGCCCGTCGGTGGTCGTCGTGCGGAGGTCGCAGAACTCGGCGAGGGCGGTCAGGGTCTTGGTCGGCTCGTCGAGCAGGTCCTCGAAGCGGAGCTCGAAGGCCCGGTCGCCGAGCGCGTCGACGTGGCGCTGCGACTCGGCGACGTAGGCGTCCCAGAGGTCGAGCCCCGCATCGAGCGTGGCGAGCTGCACGCCCGGCACGAAGCCGGAGATCCGCGGGCGGAACAGGTACATGAGACGGCGCTTGCGGTAGCTCTCCGCGGTCGACGCCAGCAGCCGCTCACGTCGGACCACGAGGCTGTTGGCCACGTCGACGCCGTGGCGCTTCACGTGGACGATCTTCGCCCCGGGGAACACGTCGAGCCAGAACGGCAGGGTGAAGGTCGTGCGCGGGTCCTTCCATCCCCAGGTCTCGCTGATCGCCTGGACCGAGCGGTAGCGGGCGTAGCGGCCGGGGCCGAGGAACTCGATCGCCCTCGGCGAGCGGAGGCTCAGCCCGAGGTAGTCGGCGATCAGCTCGCGGGCCTCGGGTGTCTCGACGAGCGCCTGCACGCCCTCAGGGCGCTGCCAGTCGGCACCGGCCTGACCGAGGATCCACTTGTTGAGCTTCTGGAAGAACAGGGCCTCGTGGTGGTCGTTGTCCTGGAGGCGGGCACCCGGGAAGTAGCCCTGGTCGACCATCAGCCGGCCGAGCATGGACGTACCGGAGCGGTGCATCCCGATGACGATGACGGGTGGGCGGGGGGCCACGGGTGTCCTCCTGGGTCCTACACGGGGGTGGCGGGACGGCGCTCGTCGCCCTCCCAGGTGACCTCACCACGGGCCAGCATGCGCTGGGCCCGGAGGCGGGCGGCGATCGTGACGCCGACGAACGCGACGGCATCGGGGAGCAGGCGCGGTCGACGGCGGAGGAGCTCGACGACGGAGCGGAGCCCGGTGCTCGGGGCGCCGGGCAGGGCCTCGACCCGTTGGGCCATCAGCCGGTTCGCGGCCACGATCCGCGACCGGCGCCGCACGAGCTGCCGGGCGGTCGGCGACCCGACGACGGTGAAGGTCGCCTCGGGCACCGAACGGCGCTCGTCGAGCGCGTACTGGGCGCTGAAGAACAAGTCGTCGGCGCCGTCGTCCGGGAAGCGGTCGAAGCGCTTCCGGCCCTCCTCGCTCACCGCGAAGACGCCCGAGCCGACCATCCCCTGCTGTACCCAGGGCAGCTCCATCCAGACCCGGTAGTAGGAGCGGACGGCCCACGAGGAGCCACTCGTGTCCACCCGGAGCCGGGGCGCGGCGGCGAGCGCGCCCCCGTCGAGCACGTCGGCGCAGGCCCGGATGGCCGCGAGGTCGATGTCGACGTCGGCGTCGAGGTAGAAGCGAGGGAAGACGTCCGTGGCGTCATCGGCGAGGTTGAGCGCGGTGGGCTTGTGGCCGATCTCGGTCTCGATGACCCGCACCGGAGCGCCGATCGAGCGGGCGACGTCGGCGGTGCGGTCGGTGCAGCCGTTGCAGACCACGACGACGTCGAGCTCGCCCGGCTCGGCGGCGTCGACGAGCCGCCGCAGGAACGCCTCGATGATCGGCTCCTCGTCGTGGGCCGGGACCACGATCGAGATGGCGGCAGTCATCGGGCGACCCGCGTCCACCGGTCGAGGGGGCGGTCGAGGAGGGCCTCGAGGGCGCGGACGTCGTCGCGGTAGAGCTCACCGAGGAAGCGGAGGTCGTCATCGGTCGGGGCGATGCGCGGCCAGTCGATGCGACGCACCGCAGGAACGAGGCGAGCGACGCGGTCGGCGAGCCCGGGACGGATGGCGCGCAGGTGCAGCTCGAGGTCGCTGGAGCGCTCGTTGGCCGCCCGCCGGACGTCGGTCGGAGCGAAGGCCGGATCGACGCCGAGGTGCTCGTAGGTGGCCCGGACGGTCTTCTCCGGCGTCTCCTTGACGTCGGTCTCGAAGACGTGCACCAGCAGCCGGGCGGAGGGGTACAGCTCCAGCCAGCGGGTGAGGTGGTGGTGGTAGAAGCCCATCGTCAGGATCCCGTGGCGGCCGCACGCGTCGCGAAAGCTCGTCCTGGGTGAGATGCGGCCCCGGCGGATGTGGTGACGCCAGGCCGACAGCGCCCGGGCGACGGGGTCGCGGAACATCACGACCAGGTCGAGATCGGGGTGGCGGGCATGGATCTCGCCGGCCGGGTCGTCGACGACCTCGGGATGGTCGGCGAGGGTCACGCCGGCCGCGGTGAGGCGCTCGGTCGCCGCGGCGGGCACGCCCAGCACGCCGAGGTAGTTCGGGGTCGCCTCCCCGACGACCCGGGCATCGCCGGGGTCACCGAGGTCGGCGGCGTAGGCGCCGTCACCCCGCGCCAGACGATCGCGGAGGTCGAAGTGATGGAGCTCCTTGACCGACGGGGTGTGGATCTCGGGGTGCTGGTCGAGCATCCCGGCGAGCCAGGTGGTCCCCGCCTTCTGCGCTCCGATGAGCAGGAAGGTGGGTGTCGTCATGACGGTGGCGAGGGTACCGGAGGTGTCTGCGGAGCGCGACCGCGAGACCACGGCACGTGGGCACCCGACCGCTGTCGCGGGACCCGGGGACGCGCAGAGCGCGGCGCCCGACCTCCGGACGCCGCGCTCGGTCGTTCCTCCGACGGCGTCAGCCCAGCGCGTTGCCGCCGCTGGTCCGGTTGCCCCGCCAGGTCTGGCTGGACGAGGCGTCGACCTGACGCCACCCCCACTTGGCGGTGCCGTCGACGAACACGTTGTCGATGATCTGGATGTCGGTCGGAGGCCGCTGCCCCGGCTTGTTCGTGAGGTAGAGCGTGTAGTTGCCACCCGAGAGGCGGTTGCCCTGGACCACGACGTCGCTGAGGTGGCGGTTCTCCGACGTCAGCTTGATGGCGGAGACCGACGAGCGGTTGGCACCCTCGATGATGTTGTTGCGGATCACGATGTTGGAGCCGCCGGTCGACTGGATGCCGTCGTTGTGGGTCCCGGCCCACTTCCGCAGGTCGTGGATGTGGGAGTTCTCGACGAGCACGTTGCCGTTGGCCTTCATGCCGTCGGCGCAGCCCGAGATGTCGACGCGCCGGGCCGTGAAGTTCGAGAACCCGATACCGGCCGAGCAGGGCCGCTCGCCGATCAGGGTCGAGTCCTCGATGACCAGGTTCTGACCACCGTCGTTGCGGATCAGGTGCGAGGCGCTGCCCCGGACCCGCACGTTGCGGATGGTCACGTTGTTCGCCCGGACCGTGATCGAGCCACTCACGTCGAGGTTCTGGACGACGGCGCCATCCCGGGTGACGGTGACCGAGCCCGACCGTTGGAGCGCACCGGCGTTGGTCACGCCGACCGAGCCGGAGCCGGCCGGGGCGCTCGAGCCACCACCCGACGACGAGCCACCGCCCGAGGAGCCACCGCCAGACGATCCGCCGCCCGACGATCCGCCGTCGGAGCTGCTCGGGGCACGGGTCGGCGGGGTGCGGCTGACCTGCCCGCCGGCCCGGAACTGCGCCGTGCTGCCGTCGGCGGCGGTGAGGACGTACCCGTTCCGGGTGCGGTCGATGTCGACGACGAGGTCGCCCTCACCGACGGCGGACCCGAGGAACGCGGCGCTGCCGTAGGCGAACACGCCACCATCGGCACCGGCCAGCCAGTAGCCACCGCCGCCGGGGGCCATCGCGATGCCGACGACATCGGAGACGAGGGGCAGCGAGCCGGCCGAGCCGTGGAAGACCGCATCGCCGTAGGCGAACACACCACCATCGCTGGCCACGAGCCAGTAGCCCTGGCCCGATGCCGTGGCCGTCATCCCGACGATCGGCTGGTTGAGCGGGATCGAGCCGGCCGAGCCGTGGAACGCCGCATCGCCGTAGGCGAACACACCACCGTCACTGGCCACGAGCCAGTAGCCGTTGCCGGTCTCGGACGACGTCATCCCGACGATGGGACGCTGGAGCGGCAGCTCGGAGGCATCGCCGTAGCTCCGAGCCTGGCCGAAGGCACGCACCCGGCCCTCGGTGTTGACGACCCAGTAGCCGCTGCCCCCGCGCTGGGAGGCGACGGCGGCGGTCGTGCCGCCCAGGCCCTGGCCGGCGAAGGCAACCGCGCCGTTGGCGATGATGTCGCCGCCGGCGGTCACCGTGACGATGCCGTCGTCGCCGAGCACGGCGCCGCCGACGGTCGCATCGGTGTTGGCGTCGACGCCACCACCGACCACGACGAGGAGCGCCGCCACGAGTCCGGCGACGGCGACGAGCACGGCGGCGAGGCGACGGCGGCGGATCGGTCCGCTCTGGGGCTCGTCGCCGGGGACGGAGAACAGCGGGCTCGACACGCAGGTCGGCTCGCTCGGCGCGGCCAGCACGCTGGTGGGGGGGTTCGACACGGTGGCTCCCTGAGTCACGGCCCGCATGTGAGATCTCGTCGACCGAGGACCGGGAGGCGATAGCCACGGCGGGGGACCGCGACGCACGCCCCGAGATCTCGTCCGAACATGACAACCATTGCAAACACATTACGACCAGGGGTCGACCGTCGCAATCGCGGCCCCTTTCACCACTCTTGGCCATCCGTTTACACAAGTCGTACCAGCACGAACGCTCCGTGGTGGCCGGAGGGTCAGACCACTCCGCTCGGTGAGTGGGCGCCGGGGTCGGAGGCCCGCGGACCACCTCCCGGACGCGCCGCACCCACCCGCTCGGATCGAGCGGGTGGGTGGGCGAGGACGGCGTCGGGGTCGGGGTCGGTCAGCCGACCGGCGTCCCGTCGTCCCAGACGTTGTTCTCGAAGACCTGGCTGCTGTGGTTGTCGTTGTAGAGCCAACCCCACTGCGAGGAGCCCTCGACGAACACGTTGTCGGCGATGCGGATGTCGGTCGGCGCCCGCATGCCGGGCTTCTTGGTCAGGTAGATGGCGTAGTTGCCCCCGAAGAACTGGTTGCCCTCGATGACCACGTCGCTGAGGTGGTTGAACTCGGAGGTGAACTTGATGGCCGACACCGACTGGCGGTAGGCGCCCTCGATGGTGTTGTTGCGGATCACCATGTTCGAGCCGCCGGTCGACTGGATCCCGTCGTTGTGGGTCCCGGCCCACTTGCGCAGGTCGTGGATGTAGTTGTCCTCGATGACGACGTTGCCGTTCGCCTTGAAGCCGTCGGCGCAGCCCGACATGTCGACCCGGCGAGCGGTGTAGTTGTTGAAGGCGATGCCGGCGGAGCACGGCTGCTGGCCGACGAGGGTGACGTCCTCGACGAGCAGGTTCTTGCCGTGGTTCCGGATGAGGTGGGCGGCGTCGCTCGAGACCCGGACGTTGCGGATCGTCACGTCATCGGCTCGCACCAGGATCCGACCGTTGACGTCGAGGTTCTCGATGACGGCGCCGTCCTGGGTGACGGTGATCGAGCCCGAGGGCCGCAGGGTCACCCCGTCCTGGACGCCGGTGGTCGAGGCGTCGGGGAAGGCCGGAGCGACCGGAGCGGGCGCCTCGGTCACGGGCGGCGCCGACGACTCGTCGGCCCCGGCCACCGCGGCCTGCTCGGTCACGAAGCGGGCGTTGACCGTCTGCTGGGTGCCGTCGGTCAGGTGCACGAGAGCGGTGGCGAGGTGCTCGTTGCCGTCGAGGGCCGCGATGTCGACCGGGCCGCTGTTGCCGTTGGCACCGGGGGCGAGGTCCCACGGGGCGGCGAGGTCGTCGTCGCGGACGAGCTCGCCATCGAGGTACCAGGCGACGTACTCGATGTCGGTCGCGGGCGTCGTCAGGAAGACCCGGATCTCGTCCGGGACGGTGGCGCCCTCGAGGGCTGCGGGGGCCGACCGGTCACGAGACACCGACCACTGCAGCTCGCCGTCGAAGGTGGGCTCGGGCGCCTCGGTCGTCGGCGGCTCGGTGGTCGGCGGCTCGGTCGGGGCCGGGGCCTCGGTGGTCGGCGTGGGCTCCTCGGCGCCACCGACGGGGGCCTCGGTCACGCCGACGGGCACGCCGTCGACCGTCGAGTCGATGACGCTCACGTCGAGGCCGTCGCCGAAGCC
>JBCCTY010000199.1:0-7411 GCA_039197885.1 Actinomycetota bacterium
ACGCTCGACGCCGTCGACCGCCACCGGGCGACCGTGCTCGCGGTCGTGCCCGTCATGATCCAGCGGATGCTGGCCCTCGACGACCTCGTTCGCTGGGATCTCTCGTCGCTCCGGGTCGTGGCGTCGAGTGGTTCGGCGCTCCCGGCCGCCGTGGCGCTCCGCTGGATGGACCGCTTCGGCGATCACCTCTACAACCTCTACGGGTCGACCGAGGTCGGGCAGGCGACCATCGCCGACCCGGTCGACCTGCGGTCCGCGCCGGGGACGGCCGGGCGGGTGATCCCCGGGAGCACGGTGGAGATCATCGACGAGGGCGGTCGGCCGCTGCCGGCCGGGACCGAGGGTCGCATCATGGTCGGCAACGCGGCCCAGTTCACCGAGTACACCGGCGGGGGCACCAAGGACCGGGTCCGCGGGCTGATGTCGTCGGGCGACGTCGGCTACCTCGACGAGGACGGTCGCCTGTTCGTGACCGGGCGAGCCGACGACATGATCGTGAGCGGCGGAGAGAACGTCTTCCCCGCCGAGATCGAGGAGCTGCTGCTCACCCATCCGGACGTCGAGGACGCCGTCGTCGTCGGCGTGCCCGACGACGACTTCGGGCAGCGCCTGGCGGCGATGATCGTGCTGCGGGCCGGGGCCGAGCTGGACCTCGATGCGGTGAAGGCCTTCGTGTCCGGTCGCCTGGCCCGGCACAAGGTGCCCCGTGACGTCGCGTTCGTCGACGAGCTGCCCCGCAACGCCACGGGCAAGCTGCTGCGTGGACGAGCCGCGGACTCGCTCGGGGGTTGACCGTCTCAGCCGGCTGCGTCGACGAACGCCTCGCCGCGGAGCGCCGGCACGACCCGTGAGGCATCCAGCTCGACGGCGAGCTCGACGTCGCGGGCCCAGCCGCGCTCGATGAGCTCCCGGCCGCTGACCGATGCCGTCACCAGCGCTGCGACGTCCGGACGGGCGTCCCGCCAGGCTGCGGCCGCCGCTCGTGCCTCCGGCGAGAGCTGTCGGCCGTGCTCGGCGAGGTGGGAGAGCACGGCTCCGGCGCCGAGCAGGTCGGCGAGGCACGGTCGGAGGGGCCCGGTCTCGCCCCGCCAGCGCTCGCCGGCGGGCACGAGACCGATCGGCCCGTCGCCGTCCGCGAGCAGGTCACCGATCGCGGTGGCGTTGCGGAGGCAGCCGGCCAGGACCGCCGTCGCCCCGGCCTCGGCGGCACCGAACGCGAGCGCCGCGCCGTTGGGCGACGGCAGCACGAGTCGGGTGCCGGTCGGGATCGTGGCCAGCGAGGCGGGTGACAGCGACCACGGGTGGTCCTCGTCGACCCGGTCGCGTGGGACCGCGACCTCGGCGTCGTGGGTCGACGCATGGTCGGCCTCGGCGCCGTCGTGCCACCGGTAGGGGAGGACCGTCGCTCCCCGGCCGAGGGCGACGTCCACGCAGGTCGTGAAGGACAGGACGTCCACGATGACGACGGTGTGGCAGTGCGGGGCCAGCCGCCGGAGGCCGTTCGGGCCCCACTCCACACGGACGTCGAAGCCCGACTGGGCGAGGTGATCGTCGGGCGTGACGGGCATCGCCGATCGAGCCTAGGTTCGAACCCATGCAGAGCAGCGTTCCGTGGTGGCGGCTCCGTCAGGTGGCGCTCGTGGCCGCCGACCTGGACGCCGCCGAGGCCGAGCTCGGTGAGCTGCTCGGGCTCGATGTCTGCTACCGCGACCCGGGGGTCGCCACGTTCGGTCTGCGCAACGCGCTCTGGGCCATCGGCGACACCTTCCTCGAGGTCGTCTCACCGACGCAGGGCGACACGACCGCGGGTCGCTACCTCGAGCGTCGGGGCGGCGACTCGGGCTACATGGTCATCCTGCAGACCGACGACCTCGACGGCGCCCGGCGACGGGTCGAGGCGC
Organism: Actinomycetota bacterium; assembly: GCA_039197885.1. Classification (GTDB taxonomy): domain Bacteria; phylum Actinomycetota; class Acidimicrobiia; order Acidimicrobiales; family Poriferisodalaceae; genus JBCBSZ01. The sequence goes on from JBCCTY010000199.1 coordinate 1,902, forward strand.
ACGACGTCCGGATCGTCTACACGGCCGAGGGGCCGGGCGTCACCGGCCTCCACCTCCACCCGCGCGACGCCGGCGGGGCGATCCTCTCGCTCGACCGCTGCGACGACCCGGCCGAGTGGCTGTGGGCCGGCCCGACCTGGCGTGACCATGCCGCCATCGACCGGGTCGCCGATCTGGTCGCGGTCGACGTGGCCGCCGAGGAGCCCGACGCGCTCGCCGACCGGTGGGCGGGCCTGGTGGGCCTGCCGTTCCGCCGACCCCGCGAGCTCCGCCTCGGGACCGGTGCCATCCGCTTCGTCGAGGCGGGTGAGCGAGGTGAGGGCGTGGAGGCGCTCGACCTCCGCGCGACCGATCGGTCACTCGCCGGCACGAGCCGACGCATCTGCGGCACCGAGCTCCGGTTCGTGTGACCGACCTCGGCGCCCGCCTGGATCTCCCCGCTCCGACCGTCGAAGCCCTGCGGCGGGACGGTCACGTGATCGTCCGCGACGTGCTCGACGAGACCTCGGCGGCGGCCCTACGCGATGCGCTGGCCGGGCTCGTGAGCGAGCACGCCCTCGATCGTCGCCCCCTCGAGCAGCGCAGCACCTACGGCAAGGCGTTCCTCCAGGCGATGAACCTGTGGCGCCTCGACGAGACCGTCGCCCGAGTGGTGCTTGCACCCCGGCTCGCGGCGTTGGCGGCAGATCTCCTGGGAGTCGACGCCGTCCGGCTCTACCACGACCAGGCGCTCTGGAAGGAGCCGGGCGGCGGTCCGACGCCGTGGCACCAGGACCAGCTCTACTGGCCGCTCGACACGGACCGGACGATCACGATGTGGCTGGCCCTCGATGATGTGGGCGTCGATGTCGGTGGCCTGCGCTTCGTGTCGGGGTCCCACACCCGGAGCCCGCTGGCATCGACGATCATCTCCGATGAGTCGGAGGAGACCTTCGCCGAGCTGATCGATCGCACGGCCGGCGAGGTGAGCGACAACCCGCCTCTCCGCCCGGGCGACGCCTCGTTCCACCTCGGCTGGACGGTCCACGGTGCCGGGCCGAACCTCGGGACCGGCGTCCGGGCGGCGATGACGGTCATCTGGTTCGCCGACGGGGCCCGCCTGGTCGAACCCGACTCGCCCGAGCGCCGTCACGACGCCGAGCAGTGGTTGCCCGGGGTCGGGGTCGGTGGCCTCGCCGCGAGCGACCTGAACCCCGTCCTGTGGCCGATCCGATGACCCGGTTCCACGTCGACGCGGTCCTCTGCGACAACGACGGCACGCTCGTCGACTCCCAGCCGGCGGTCGACCGCGCCTGGGAGCGCTGGTCGGCCCGGGTCGGGCTCGACTGGTCGTTCGTCGCGAACCGCATCCACGGTCGTCGGGCGAGCGAGTCGATCGCCGAGCTCACGCCGGGCCGCGACCTCGCTGCCGAGGACGCCTGGTTGGAGCGGGTCGAGCTCGAGGAGCTGATCGACACGACGGCGATCCCCGGCTCGGCCGAGCTGCTCGGCGCGTTGGCCGGGGCGCCGTGGGCCGTCGCCACGTCGGCCTCGGTCCGGTTGGCGGTGGCCCGCCTCGACGCAGCGGGTCTGCCCGTCCCTGAGGTGGTGATCGGCGCCGACCTCGTCGACCGGGGCAAGCCCGATCCCCAGCCCTACCTGCGGGCCGCCGAGGCGCTCGACGTCGACCCCGTCCGGTGTGTGGTGCTCGAGGACTCCACGACCGGGGTCCGGGCCGGCGCCGGCGCCGGGTGCGTGGTCGTGGGCGTCCGGACCGCTGACACCCACGACACCCTGGTGGCTGCCGGGGCGACCACCACCGTGGCCGACCTCCGAGAGCTCCGGGTGACCGTCGCGCCGGACAGGACGATCGAGCTCGTCGTCAGCCGTTGACGACGTCCGCGATGAGCTTCAGGGCCTGGGGCGGGCCCGAGACGAGGAGCGTGGTGACGACCGTGCGCTCCCAGACCTCGAGCTCCTCCTTGATCTTGTCGGGCGGCCCGACGAGGGCGACGCTCTCGACCAGCTCGAGCGGGATGGCCTGGGCGGCCTCGTCCTTGCGGCCGTCGAGATAGAGGTCCTGCACCTTCACCGCGACGTCCTCGTAGCCCATGCGCACGAACACGTCGAAGTGGAAGTTGGCGCCCCGGGCGCCCATGCCACCCATGTAGAGGGCGAGCATCGGGCGGACGAGGTCGGCGCAGCCGTCGACGTCGTCGCCGGGGATCACCGACACCGGGACGATCACCTCGAAGTCGTCGAAGCTCCGCCGGGCACCCTCGCGTGAGAAGCCCTCGGTCAGCTGGGCCCGGTACATGTCGTCGTCGTTGGGGGAGAAGAACAGCGGGAGCCAGCCGTCGCTGATCTCGGCGGAGAGGGCGACGTTCTTCGGGCCCTCGGCCGCCAGGTAGATCGGCAGGTCGGTGCGGAGCGGGTGGACGGTCGACTTGAGCGGCTTGCCGAGCTCGAGGCCGCCCGGGTGCGGGAGCTGGTAGTGCTCGCCCTCGAACGCCACCGGCTCCTCGCGGGCGATGATGCGGCGGATGATCTCGATGTACTCCCGGGTCCGCGCCAGCGGCTTCGGGTACGGCTGGCCGTACCAACCCTCCACCACCTGGGGGCCCGAGACGCCGAGGCCGAGGATGAACCGGCCGCCGGAGAGGTGGTCCATCGTGATCGCCGCCATGGCCGTGGCGGCCGGGGTGCGGGCCGAGATCTGCACGATCGAGGTGCCCAGCTTGATGCGCTCGGTGTGCGCGCCCCACCAGGCGAGCGGGGTGAGGGCGTCGGACCCGTAGGCCTCCGCGGTCCAGAACGAGTCGTAGCCGAGCTCCTCGGCGGCCTGGAGCGTCTCGAGTGCTCCCTTGGGCGGGCCCGCCGACCAGTAGCCGGCGCCGGTTGCGAGCTTCATGGATCCCCTCCGATGTCGATGCTCCATCATCGTCCACGGCGAGGCGACGCCGTTAGCCTGCGCCGACGTGGCTGCTCCCCGCATCGCCGTCCTGCCGGCAGATCACCGCCTGGCGGAGGGTGCCGTTGCCGCCGTGACCCGCGGTGGAGCAGAGCTCGTCGACGTCGCCGAGGCAACGGGTCTCGTGTGGGTCGATCCCCACGGCCCGGACTCGCTCGGTGAGGTGCTCGGCGCCCACGACCGGATCGACTGGGTGCAGCTGCCCTTCGCCGGCGTCGAGCCCTTCGCCGACGTGATCGACGCCGAGCGCCGCTGGACCTGCGGCAAGGGCGTCTACGCCGAGCCGGTCGCCGAGCACGTCGTCGCGCTCGCGCTCGCCGGCTTCCGTGGCCTCACCACCTACGTCCCCGCCATGACCTGGCAGGCGCCCGAGGGCAGGAACCTGCTCGATGCCCGGGTGACGGTGCTCGGAGGGGGTGGCATCACAGCGTCGCTGGTCGAGCTGCTCGCGCCGTTCCGTTGCGAGGTCACGGTCGTCCGGCGGCACGCCGACGCTCCGATGCCCGGAGCGACCGTGCGGGCCGTCGCCGATCTCCACGAACTGCTCCCGACGACCGATCTCCTCGTGGTCGCGCTCGCGCTGACCCCCGAGACGGTGGGCATCGTGGGTGCGACCGAGCTGGCGTTGCTCCCGGAGCACGCGTGGATCGTCAACGTGGCCCGTGGCCGCCATGTCGACCCCGACGCCCTGCTCGACGCGCTGCGGGCCGGTTCGATCGGCGGTGCGGCGCTCGACGTCACCGACCCCGAGCCGTTGCCCGATGGCCACCCGCTCTGGGACGAGCCCCGTTGCATCATCACGCCGCACGTCGCCAACACGCCCGAGATGGGAGCGCCGCTGCTGTTCGCCCGGATCGCCGACAACGTCCGTCGGTACGCCGACGGTGAGGAGTTGGTCGGGCCGGTCGACCCCGAGCTCGGGTACTGATCGCGGTCGATTCCGGTCCCGGCCGAGTCCTCCCTACGCTGGGTCACCGTGGCGGATCTCTACCAGGTGCTCGACGTCGCCCCCGGGGCGAGCGCGGCCGAGATCCGCGCCGCCTACCTGAAGCGGGCCCGTGCGCTGCACCCCGACCGCTGGACCGACCGGCCCGAGGCCGACCGTCGCCGGGCCGAGCGGGCCATGCAGGACGTCAACGAGGCGTGGCGCGTGCTGGGCGACACCAGGGAGCGGGCCCGCTACGACCGGGGGAGCGCCGGGCCGACCCGGCCGACGCCGCGTGCGACCTCGGCCTCGCGACCGGCGCCGCCACCTCGTCCGCCACGCCCGCCTCGCCGACCGGTCGACGGGGTGCCGCCGCAACCGGTCGGTGGCCGCACGCCGTCGGCCTGGGCGGCGGCCATCGCCGGCGCGGCACCCTACGTGCTGTTGGCAGCCCTCGGGCTGGGGATCTTCGTGGTGACGGCGTTCGCCGGAGGTGACGACACGCCGTCAGCGCGCCAACCCGACGAGCCGACGTGTGTGGACATCCCGGCGTCGGGCATCCCGGCACCCGTGCCGTGCGCCGGCGACCACGACGGCTACATCCTCGCCGAGGTGTCGCTGGCTCGCGCGTGCGGGGAGGGCCGCCGTTACGTCATCCCTGGGGGCGACACCGCCCTGTGCCTGACCGACGAGGCCCCGCCCGTCTTCGTCACCGACGAGTAGCGGCGAGCCGCCAGGCGGTCCAGCGCTCAGACGCAGTTCTGGACCACGAGTGAGAGCAGGTCCTCCGGCAGCGATGCGGTGGCCTCCATCTCGCCGCTCATGGCGTCGAACTCCTCGTACGGGACCTCGGCCTGGAGCACGTCCATCGCGCAGACGCAGATGTCCTCGCCGGCCTGGGGGATGCAGCCGCCGAGGAAGTCCTCGACGGCCTGCTCCGGGTAGCCACCGTCATCGGCGGGCGGCGGGGGCGGTGCGGTGACGGTCTCGGGGGTGGCGTCCTCGGCCGGCGACGACGATGCGGACTCGCCACCACAGGCGGCGAGGAGGAGCAGCGAGCTCAGGGCGAGGCTGACGATGGTTCGCACGACACGGTCTTTCGTCCACGGGATGCTGGTCCTCCATCGGACGTCCCGGGATGGGCTTGAGTCGGCAGTGGCCCGACGTCAGGTCCGAGACAGGTACCACCGGACGCCGTGACCGGCCGAGGGCTCGACGACCCACCGATCACCGTCGGCCCCGACTCCGTCGATCCGCTCCGGAGTCGGGTGCGCGAAGGCGACGTGGTGGAGCCGCCCCGGCCGCTCGCCCAGCCACGCCCGACCGGCCTCATCGCTGGGTTGCCGGAGGCGGAGCCGCCCCGGTCCCGGCCAGCGCAGCTCGATCCACGGTCCGCCGTCGTCGCCCTCGTCGACCACCTGCCCGTCGAGCGGACCGGCGAACAGGCGGAGCGCGGCGTCGAGATCGGGGACCAGGTGCACGATGCGCAGGAGGTCGGCCGTGGCGCCGTGTCGCGGCGCGGGCGCGAGGTCGGTCGGCTCGGGGTCGTCGTCCTTCGGTCCCTCCTGGGCGACCTGCACCACGATGCCGGTGCTGGTGGCCGGGTGGAGGAACGACTCCTTCCAGGTCGGTGAC
>JBCCTY010000200.1:0-7378 GCA_039197885.1 Actinomycetota bacterium
GTCCTGGAAGGTGCGGACCTTGTGCTCGACGATGCGGTGCTGGGAGAGCACCGCCATGCCGAACTGGCCGGGGAAGAACCCGAAGCCGAAGGCATCGTTCGGACCGCCGACCTCGCCGTCGCCGTCCAGGTCGACACCACTCGGCTCGCCGGTGTTGGACGTCGCGATGAAGGTGTGGTCGTAGTGGATCGGTTCCTCACCGTTCTGCGACACGCCCAGGTAGTTCTCCTGGAACAGCTCTAGCGCCACGGGGTCGAAGTCGAACTCGTTGAGGAGGAGGACCTCGGGCCGGTTGCGCTGGATGATCTCGGCGACGGCGGCGGGCTGGGCGCTGCCCGGCTCGGCGAGCTCGGCGGCGAGGTCACCGAGGTTCGCCCGGTTCATGGAGACGTTGAACGTCGCGAAGCGAACCGGTTCCGGCCGGTCCGTCCTCGCCGCACCGGCACTCGGTGCCAGCGTCACCGCCAGCAGGCCGAGCGCCGCGAGCAGCAGCCCGATGGTCGTCGTCCGTCGCATCTGGGTTCCCCCTTCGTCGGCCGGTGCCGTCCGGCCACGGCCTGCGAGACTCGCTCCCCAGCCTTGCCGTCGGGCGACGAGCCGTCGACCGGTTGACGAACACTCCGTGACGGACGAGCGTGCGCTCCATGACCACCGTGCTCATCACCGGCTCCTCCACCGGGTTCGGTGCGCTCGCGGCCCGCTCCTTCGCGGAGCTCGGACATGACGTCATCGCCACGATGCGCACGCCGGCGAAGGGCGACGCGTTGCTCGACGACGCCGCCGAGCACGGCTGGTCGTTGCGGGTCGTGGCGCTCGACGTCACCGACACCGCATCGATCGAAGCAGCCGTCGCCACGGTCGGCGTGCCCGACGTGCTGGTCAACAACGCCGGCGTCGAGCTCAAGTCCCCGGTCACGGCCGCCGCTGACGACGAGATGCTGTGGCAGTTCGACGCGAACGTCTTCGGCGTCGCTCGGATGCTGCGGGCGGTGGTCCCCGGCATGCGGGAGCGCGGGTCGGGCGTCGTGGTCAACGTCGGATCGATCGCCGGCCTCGTCGGTCGCCCCTTCGCCGGCTTCTACGCCGCGAGCAAGCACGCGCTCGAGGGGTTGAGCGAGGCGCTGCGCTTCGAGGTCGGTCGCCAGGGGGTGCGGGTCCACCTGATCCAGCCGGGTCAGTTCCCCACCGCGCTCGGGTCGAACACCCGCTACGCCGAGGCCTTCGATCCCGGGACCGACGACCGCGCCATGTCGGATCGCCTCGACGTCGCGATCCGGGGCCTCGTCCCCGACACCGGTGAGCCGGCCGACGCCCAGGAGGTCGCCGACGTCATCGTGCGGGTCGCGCTCGACCCCGCGGCACCCTTCCGGACGCTCGTCGGTGGTGACGCCGAGATGATCGCCGCCGTGAAGGCCCAGGGCACCTTCGAGGAGTTCGAGGCAGCCATGAGGACCACCCTGGACTGGTGGGACTGAACCGGATCTGCATCCGCGGGCCGTCCTGCCCGCGAAACACCGTCGAGACCCCCCCCAACTCGACGGGAGAACCCATGCGAAGGTTCCTGCTCTGCGGCATCGCCCTGGTGATGTCGCTCACCGCCCTCGCCGTCACCGGCACGCCGGCCGGTGCCGACGTCCGGACCGGCGCGACCGTTCGTGTCGTCCACGCCATCCCGGGCACGGCGCTCGCCGCCGCCGAGGCGCTGCCCGTCGACGTCGAGGTCGACGGCACCTGCGCCATCACCGACCTCGAGTTCGGCGACGTGGTCGGCCCGATCGAGCTCACCGGTGACGTCGACCTGCGCATCAGCCTGGCGAACGCGACGACGCCGTGCTCGAACGCCCCGGTCATCTCGGCCGATGACGTGCCGATGCCCGCCGGCGAGAGCGTGTCGATCGTCGCTCACCTCGACGTCGACGGCGCCCCGACGGCCTCGGTCTTCTCCGACGCCACGGCCGCCACCGCGCCCCCGGGGCTCGGCGTCGCCACGGTCCGCCACACCGCGGCAGCGCCGGCCGTCGAGGTCTGGCTCGGCGCAGACGAGGCCGCGCCGTCCGGGCTCACGATCGCCAACACCGAGCAGGTCGCCCGCGTCGAGCTCGCCGCCGGCACCTACCAGGCCGGTCTCGGCACGTCCGAGACGCTCCTCTTCGGTCCGGCCGACCTGCCGGTCACCGCGAACCAGGTGACCGTCGTGTACGCCGTCGGCGTGTTCGGCGAGGACTCGTTCCAGCTGATCACCGACAGCTTCCCGCTGCCCGCCACCGTGCGCGTCGTGCACGGCGTCCCTGGCCTCGACGTCGACGTCGAGGTGGGCGGCATCTGCGTGCTGCCCGGCTTCGAGTTCGCCTCGGTCCAGGTGCTGGCCCTCGAGCCCGACACCTACGACATCGAGATCAGCCCGGCCAACGCCATGACCCCGTGCTCCGAGGCTGCGGTCATCACGGCCGACGACGTCGCCGTGACCGCCGGCCAGGACGTGTCGATCGCCGCGCACCTCGACGCCGACGGCAACCCCACGGCATCGATCTTCGCCAACGACGTGGGGGCGACCTCGCCGACCACGCGGGGCCGGCTCTCGGTGCGTCACGCCGCGGAGGCCCCGACGGTCCAGGCGTGGCTGGGCGCGCCCGCCGCTGCGCCGACGGGCCTGTCGATCTCGAGCGGTGAGCAGATCGCCAAGGTCGACCTCACCCCCGGCCAGTACCAGGCCGGGCTCGGTGACGACGACATGCTGCTCTTCGGCCCCGCCGACATCGAGATCGCAGCGAACGAGATGCTGGTCGTCTACGCCGTCGGCACCTTCGGCACCAACACGTTCCAGCTCATCCCCGAGACCATCTCGCTGACCCCGGCCGGCTCGGGCGACGGCGGCTACGCCCTCGTCTCCGACACCGGCGCCATCGAGGCAGCCGGCACCTACGGCGTGTTCGACGGCGTCGGGGTGCCCCTCAACGCACCGGTCGTCGATGCGGTGTCGACCTCGGTCGACTCCGGCGCCTGGCTCGCTGCCCCGGACGGCGGCGTGTTCGCCCTCGGCGACGCCGGCTTCTTCGGCTCGGCCGGCTCGATCCCGCTGAACTCCCCGGTGGTCGGCATCGATGCCGCTCCCGACGATCAGGGCTACTGGCTCGCTGCCGCCGATGGCGGCGTGTTCGCCTACGGCAGCGCGACCTTCTTCGGGTCGCAGGGCGGTCAGCCGCTGAACCAGCCGGTCGTCGACATCGCTGCCACGGCGTCGGGCAACGGCTACTGGCTCGTGGCCTCCGACGGTGGTGTGTTCGCCTACGGCGACGCGACCTTCTTCGGGTCGCTCGGCGGCACCACGCTGAACTCGCCGATCGTCGACATCGCCGTCACCCCCTCCGGCAACGGCTACTGGATGGTGGCCGCCGATGGCGGCGTGTTCGCCTACGGCGACGCCTCGTTCCACGGCTCGGGCGTCGACAACGGCGTGACCTCGCCGGTCACCGGTCTGCTCTCGACCGAAGCCGGTGACGGCTACTGGCTGACCACGGCCGACGGCCAGGTCCTGGCCTTCGGGGCGGCCACCGTCATCGACGGCGACGCGCCCACCGGCACGATCGTCGACATCATCGGCTGATCACGCTCCGCTGGTCGGTCCCGCCCCGCAGGCCCGTCGGTCTGCGGGGCGGTGTCGCGTCCGGGCGCGAGGTCGGCCGTGGACTACGCGGTGTCGATGCGGCGGTGGGCCTCGGCGAGCCGACCCTCGGGGAACCCCGCATCGGCCGCGGTGTTCGTCATCCACTCGCGGATGCGGCCGTCCAGGTCCTCCATGTGACCGGTCTGCGAGACGTGGGCGCGCAGCGCCTCGACCTTCGCCCCGAACGACTCGGTGACGTCGATGTAGCGGGCCGGGCCGAGACCCAGCACCCACACCTCCGGCACGGTGTGGGCCTCCAGGCCCTCCTCCTCCCTGAGCTCGGGAAAGGCGTACGGGTTCCGGGCATCGGGGTAGACCGCTCGGATCGTGGCCTCCCCCGTGGCGAGGTGGTCGGGGTGGCTGCGGTAGACCGAGTCCCACCCTCGCTCGGGCGATTGGCAGGCCACGACGTCGGGCCGGACCTGGCGGATCACGCGGGAGATCGCCTTCCGGAGCTCCAGGCTCGGTTCGACCCGGCCGTCCGGGAAGCGGAGGAAGTGCAGGTCGCTGACGCCGACACGCTTGGCCGCCTCCCGCTGCTCGGCCTCGCGCATCAGCGGCATCTCCTCGCGGGGGATGCCGTCGTCGAATCCGCCGGCATCACCGCTGGTCACGAGGCAGTACGAGACCCGGCAGCCCGCAGCGGTGAGCGTCGCCACGGTGCCGGCGAAGCCGAAGTCGATGTCGTCGGGGTGGGCGACGACGACCAACAGGCTGCCGGGGACGTCGATCTCGCCGTCGGAGGTCACGAGAGGCATCCGTCCAGGATGGCGCGGCGGCTCCGAAAACCCGACACGCCGACGACCGGCGCAGTGCAGACTTCGGGCCATGGACATCACGCTCCGCCCCATCGAGGCCGACGAGGTCGGCCGCTACCTGCGCGAGATCGAGCGCGCCTTCGGCGAGTCGATGAGCGACGAGGACGTCGAGCGGTATGCCCCGACCGTCGAGCTCGACCGGACGCTCATCGCCTGCGAGGGCGACCGGTGGGTCGCCACCTCGGGTGCGCGGACCCAGGAGCTCACCGTGCCCGGTGGCGCGCTCGTCGGCAACGCCGGCGTGACCGCGGTCGGGGTGCGGCCGACCCATCGCCGTCGCGGCATCCTCACGACGATGATGGATCGCCTCCACGCCGACGCACGGGAACGGGGTGAGCCGACCGCCGCGCTGCTGGCGTCCGAGGCCGGGATCTACGGGCGCTTCGGTTACGGCATCGGCACGGAGTACCGGTCGGTCGTGCTCGAGTCCGCCCGCACGGCGCTCCCCGAGGTCCCCCACGGCCGGGTCGAGCTCGTCGAGGCGGCCGAGGCCGAGTCCCTCGTGCTCGACGTGTTCGATCGGGCCCGGCGTGCGCGTCCGGGCCAGGTCACCCGGTCGGTCGGATGGGCCGAGCGCCTCCTCGCCGACCGCGAGAGCGACCGCGACGGCGCCGGTCCCCTCGAGGTCTCGGTGTCCCACGACGCCGACGGCGTCGTGGACGGGGTCGCGCTCTGGCGGCTCAAGCCGGACTGGGCGATGAACCAACCCGGCGGCACCGTGGTCGTCGTGGAGCTCATCGCCACGACCGACGCCGCCCGGGTACGGCTCCACGGCCATCTCCTGACGATCGACCTCACCACCTCGGTGCGCCTGGATCGGGCCGACCTCGGTGATCCGACGCCGTTCGCCCTGACCGACGCCCGGGCCTATCGCACCGTCGCCCGCGGCGACTGGTTGTGGGTGCGGGTGCTGGACCCGGCCGCAGCGCTCGCCGCCCGGAGCTACGAGCACGAGGACCGCCTCGTGATCGAGGTGCACGACCGCGAGGAGGTCACGACGGTGGCGCTCGACGCCGGTGTCGAGGCCTCGTGCTCGATCACCACCGAGGAGCCCGACCTCGTCTGCCCGGCGTCGACGCTCGGCTCCCTCCTCCTCGGTGGGGTGCGTCCGTCCGCGCTCGCCACGATCGGACGGCTCCAGGGTGACGTCGACGCCGTGCGGCGGGCGGATCGGGTGTTCCCGACTGCCCTCCCACCCTTCTGCCAGACCATGTTCTGACGCTCGCCTTCGCCACCGGTCGCGACGAGACTGTCGGCATGACCCTCGCCGCGACACTCGACCTGACGGCGTACGAACGGCACGGCTTCGTCCGACTCGACGGGTTCGCCCGGGCGGAGGTCGGCGGGGCGATGCAGGTCGATGTCGTCGACCTCGTCCGCACGGCCCACGAGACCGGTACCGCTCCGGACGGCGTGCTGATCGCGCCCGAGTCCCAGGACGGCTTCGCCGGGGTCGAGCCGGAGGACCTCATCTCGAAGGTGTTCACCCTGCACGAGCGCCCCACCTTCGCCGCGTTCCTCCGCGACGACCGGATCACGGGCCTCCTGCAGACCCTGATCGGGCCCGACGTCGACTGCTTCCTGTCGCAGTTCATCTTCAAGAACCCGCGGGCCTGGGGTCAGCCGTGGCACCAGGACAGCTTCTACTTCCCGTTCGAGCCGGCCCGGCCGATCGTCGGGCTGTGGTTGGCCGTCACGGAGGCCACCCTGGAGAACGGATGCCTCCACGTGCTCCCGGCCAGCCACGTCGAGCCGGTGCACGAGCACGTCCCCGACGCCCGCCCCGGCGCCAACCACGGCTACGTCGAGATCGTCGACCACGACATGTCCGGCGCCGAACCCGTCCTCATGTCGCCGGGGGACCTGCTCGTCTTCGACAGCCACCTCATGCACCGCTCGACCGACAACGAGTCGGACGGGATCCGGGCGGCGATGGTCTTCCACTGCTGCCCGGCGGGCACCGTCGACCACGGCATCGAGGCCTGGGGCGGGGCGCCCTCTCCCGTGCATCACTTCTCGCCGCTGCTGCGCGACGGTCGCGTCGTCGACTGACCCGAGCCGGCAGCCGGGCAGGCAGACGGTCGTCCGCCTAACGTCCGGCCATGAGCGAGTCCATCGTCGACCCGGGCCGAGAGATCGTCGACCCCCACCACCACCTCTGGCGGGATGCCGACCACGGCGCCGGGGACTACCTCCTGCCCGACCTGCGCGCCGATCTCGGGTCGGGGCACCGCATCGTGCAGACCGTGTTCGTGGAGTGCGGTGCCGGGTACCGGGCCGACGGCCCCGAGCACCTCCGCCCGGTCGGCGAGACCGAGCTCGTCGCCGAACAGGCCGCGCTCAGCGAGGAGGACGGCGGCGCGGTCATCGCGGGGATCGTCGCGAGTGCCGACCTCCGACTCCCGCTCGACCAGCTCGACGAGGTCCTCGACGCGCACGAAGCTGCGGCCGGTGGCCGGTTCCGGGGCATCCGCCACGCGCTCTCCTCCGCTCCCGACCCCAGCTTCCTCCTGATCCCGGGCCGTGCGCCCGCCGGGCTCGCGCACGACCCGGACTTCCGGCGCGGCGTCGCCCACCTCGGCGAGCGGGGCCTGACCTACGACACCTGGCACTACCACCACCAGATGCCGGAGTTCGTCGAGCTCGCCCGGGCGGTGCCGGGCACCACGATGATCCTCGACCACTTCGGCACGCCCCTCGGTGTGGGCCCCTACGCCGGGCGGCACGACGAGATCTTCGCCACCTGGTGCGACGACATCCGCGACGCCGCTGGCTGTCCGAACGTCGTCGCCAAGCTCGGAGGTCTCGCCATGCCCGACAACGGGTTCGCCTGGCACGAGAGCGGGCCGCCGTCGGCGGAGGAGCTCGCCGCAGCCCACGGGCGCTGGTACCGGCA
>JBCCTY010000201.1:0-7361 GCA_039197885.1 Actinomycetota bacterium
CGGCTCTTCGCCACCCTCGACGCCGCCACCCGTCGGCTCGCGCTGCCCGGCGGTGAGCAGGTCCTGCTCTCGGACACGGTCGGCTTCATCAAGAAGCTGCCCCACCAGCTGGTCGAGTCCTTCCGGTCGACCCTCGAGGAGGTCGGCGAGGTCGACCTGCTCGTGCACGTGGTCGACGGCTCGGCCGCCGACGTCGAGGGGCAGATGGTGGCGGTGCGGTCGGTGCTGGCCGAGATCGGTGCCGGTGAGGTCCCCGAGCAGGTGGTCTTCAACAAGATCGACGCCACCGGACCAGGCACGGTCGACCGCCTCCTGGCCTCGGTGCCCGACAGCCTGGCGGTCTCGGCCCTGACCGGTGCGGGGGTCCCCGAGCTCCTCGACACCCTCGGTGCCCGCCTTCGTGCCAAGAACCGGGTCGTCGAGCTGGTCGTCCCCTACGAGCGGGGCGACGTGCTCGCCGCCGCCCATCGCGAGGGTGAGGTGCTCTCGACCCGCCACGACGAGGGCGGCACCGTCATCACCGTGCGGGTCGACGAGGCCGGGGCAGCGCGCTTCACCGAGTTCTCGACCGAGCGGCTCGGTCGGTGAGCGGTTTCGTCCTCCCGCAGTGCCCCGACGAGCGGCTCGGTCGGTGAGCGGTTTCGTCCCCCCGCAGTGCCCCGACGAGCGGCTCGGTCGGTGAGCGGTTTCGTCCTCCCGCCCTACCCCTATGACCGCCTCGATCCGCTGAAGGCGATCGCCGCGGCCCACGACGGCGGCATCGTCGACCTGTCGGTCGGGACGCCGACCGATCCGCCCCCGCAGGCCGTGCTCGATGCGATCGCCGCCAGCGACGCCGAGCGCGGCTACCCGCCGTCGGTCGGCACGCCGTCGCTCCGCGCCGCGGCACAGCGCTGGCTCCGTCGCCGCTTCGGCGTCGAGGTCGATGCCGGCGCGATCGCCGCGACGATCGGATCGAAGGAGTTCGTCGCCGGGCTGCCCCACTGGCTCCGGCTGCGCACCCCCGAGCGCGACACCGTGCTCTACCCGGCCGTGTCCTACCCGTCCTACGCCATGGGTGCCGCGCTGGCCGGCTGTCGGGCCGTGCCCGTGACCGCCGCCGCCGACGGCACCATCGACCTCTCGGCCGTCGACCCGGCCGACGCTCGGCGAGCCCTCTGCCTGTGGGTGAACACCCCGAGCAACCCCGGGGGTGGGCTCGACGACCTCGACGCGGCTGCGGCCTGGGGTCGGGCCAACGAGGTGGTGGTGGCCAGCGACGAGTGCTACGCCGAGTTCACGTGGGACGGTCCGCCCCGCACGATCCTGTCGTCGGGCACCGAGGGCGTGCTCGCGCTGCACTCCCTGTCGAAGCGATCGAACCTGGCCGGGGTGCGAGTCGGCGTCTACGCCGGCGACGCCGACATCGTGCGATTCGTCTCCGAGGTGCGCAAGCACGCCGGGTTCATGTGCCCCGGTCCGTCGCAGGCGGCTGCCGTGGCCGCGTTCGACGACCAGGCCCACGTCGACGTCCAACGCGACCGCTACCTGGGTCGACTGCGGCGGATGCGGGACCTCCTGGCCGAGGTCGGTGTCGACGCCGACCTCCCGTCCGGCGGCTTCTACCTGTTCCCCGAGGCCCCCGACGGCGATGCCTGGGCGTTCGCCGAGCTGCTCGCCCGTCGTCTCGGCGTGCTGGTGAGCCCAGGGGAGTTCTACGGCGAGGCCGGCGCGAGCCGGGTCCGGGTCGCCGTCGTTCGGCCCGACGAGGCCTACGACCTGGTCGAGGAGCGGCTCGGGCAGACCGCAGGAGAGTAGCGAGGTGCCCGATGTCGGAATGGGGCCGCTCGCCTCGTGGCGCCCGATCCCCGACTCGCTCGCTGATCCCGTCGCCGACCGACGCGTTCGGCGCTGCCGGTTCGCGAGACTCGCCCGGTGAGCGATGCCGAGCCGCTGATCGGTCGCGAGGCGGAACTCGCCCTGTTGATCGACGTCGCCGCGGGGCGCGCCGACCGATCGGCGGTGCTGCTCGGCGGCGACGCCGGGATGGGCAAGACCCGCCTCGTGGAGGAGCTCCACCGCAGGGTCCCCGACGAGGTGGTCCTCGCCGTCGGTGCCTGCATCCACACCGCGCACGGCTCGCTCCCGCTCGTCGCCGTGACCGAGGCGCTCCGCTCGCTGCGACCCGAGATCGGCCCGGTGGTCGCCGAGCTGCCCGGACATGCGGTCGCCGAGCTCGGCGCGCTCGTCCCGGAGCTGGTGCCCGGCGGCTCGGCCGGCCGGGCGCTCCGTGACGACGAGCGAACGACCTATCGGCTCTTCGATGCGGTCCGTGCCGTGCTCAGCTCCCTGGCAGCTCACCGACCGGTGTGCCTGGTCCTCGAGGACCTGCACTGGGCCGACCCGTCGACCCGCGATCTGCTGACCTTCCTCGTCGAGCGCGGGATCGGCGACGGGTTCTCGTTGATCGGGACGTACCGCAGCGACGATCTGTGCCGAACCCATCCGCTCCGACCCGTCCTCGCCGAGCTCGATCGCAGCCGTCGGGTCAGGCACGTGACGCTGCGGCCCTTCGACGACACCGAGCTGGCTCGGTTCGCCGCCTCTCGCCTGGGTGGTGCGCCGTCGGCCCGCCTCGTCGACGACCTCGCCGACCGATCGAGCGGGAACGTCTTCTACGCCGCCGAGCTGCTCGATGCGATGCGCGACGGCCACCGGTCCGTCCGGCCCGAGCTCGCCGATCTCCTCCTGGCACGGGTGGATGCGGCGTCGCCCGACGCGCAGCGGTTGCTTCGACTCGTGGCGGTGGCGGGCGAGTCGGTCCGAGACGAGCTGCTCGAGCTCGTGCTCGAACCCGACGCCGACGACGTGCTCGATGCGCTCGGGGAGGTCGTCGAGCAGCGCCTGCTGGTGGTCGGTGACGACGGACGCATGCGCTTCCGGCACGCCCTCATGCAGGAGGCCGTGCACCAGGGCACGCTGCCGCGCGAGCGGCGTGCCATCCATCGCCGCTTCGCCGACGTGCTCGCCCTGCGTCCCGATCTGGCCTCGTCATCGCTCGGGGCGAGCGCCGAGCTCGCCTGGCACCACCGTGAGGCCCGAGATCTGGCGGCGGCGCTCGAGGCCTCGGTCGATGCGGCCCGTGCTGCCGCTGCCGTCCCCGCCTTCTCCGAGGCGTTGGAGCACGTACGCTCGCTGCTGGAACTGTGGGACGATGTCGACGACGCCGAGCAGCGAGCGGCGATGGCGCACGCCGATGTCCTGCGCTGGGCCGCTGACCTGGCCCACGACGTCGGCGACTCACCCCAGGCGGTGATCTACCAGCGATCGGCGATCGCGGCGCTCGCCGACGCCCCACCCGCCCAACGCGGCCTGCTGCACGAGCGACTCGGACGCTTCCTCCAGGCGGCGGGACGGGCCGACGACGCGATCGTCGAGTACGAGAGCGCCGTCGAACTCGTCACCGAACCGACGAGTCGTGAACGGGCGGTGGTCCTCGCCGGCTACGGCCAACAGCTCATGCTCACGCTGCGCCACGCGGAGGCCGTCGTGGCCCTGGAGGAGGCGATCGAGGTCGCCCGCCGGATCGGCGATCGCCGCATCGAGGGGCACGCGCTGACCTCGCTCGGCTCGATGTACCTCCACGAGGGTCGTGCCGCCCTGGGCCACGGCCTGCTCCGGGAGGCGGCCGAGATCGCCCGCGCCGAGGGTGCTCACGGTGAGCTCCTCCGGACCTACGTCAACGTCGTGAGCGGACTCGTCGACGTCGGTGATCTGGCCGCCGCCGAGCGGTATGCCGTGGAGGGACTCCGGGAGGCGGCCGAGCTCGGCCACGAGAGCTTCTTCATCGGGGCGAACCTCGTCTTCGTCCTCACCGAACGGGGGCGGTGGGACGAGGCCGCCGCGGTCTCCGACACGCTGCGGCGACCGGAGGGCCACCTCCCACACCTGTGGCTCGCCCACTCGTCGTCGGACCGGGCGTTCTGGAGTGGTGACCTCGACGGCGCGGCCCGGGCGCTGGACGGTTCGGAGCCCTCCGAGGGGTGGTACGTCGAGCCGCAGCTCGTGCCGATGCACTGGGCCCGGCGGGCGGCCGTCGCGATCGAGCGCGGCGACACCTCGGCGGCACGCGACGCACTGGAGCGAGGCCTCGCCGTCGTCGTCACGCTGCCCCAGGAGCTCGAGCTCCGGCTCCACGCCGTCGAGGCGGAGATGGCGGCCGACGACGCCGCCGCGGTCGCCACCCACCTCGACGCCGTCGAACGGCTGATCGAGGAGCGGTTCGACCCCGACGACACCGGCGCCCACCGCGTCCTGGCGCTGTCGGCCGAGGCCGCGGCGCACCGCGCCGAGCTCGTCGGTACCGATCCGGTCGAGCACTGGCTCGAGGCCGTCGGGCACTGGGAGGCGAGCGCCTGCCTGGTCCGGGAGCACCGATGCCGCCTCCGCCTGGGCGAGGCCCGCCTCCGTGCCGGTGATCGCGCTGGTGCGGAAGGAACGCTGCGCTCCGTCGTGGAGGCGGCGTCGGCGCTCGGACCCACGTTGACCGGCGCCGCGGCCCAGCGTCTCCTCGACCACGCCGGGCTCGGTTCCGTCGGTGAGTCCGGGTCGGCCGAGCTGCTCACCGCCCGCGAGCGCGACGTCCTGGTGCTCGTGGCCGAGGGGCGAACGAACCGTCAGATCGGCGACCGGCTCTTCATCAGCCCGAAGACCGCGAGCGTCCACGTCTCGCGGATCCTTCACAAGCTCGGGGTCGAGAACCGCACCGAGGCCGCGGCTGCGGCGCGTCGGGCCGGCCTGATCGATCGGTGACGCAGATCGCCGGGTTCAGCGGTACTTGTGGGGCTTGCGGTTGCGGGTGCCCTTCGGCGTGACCCGCTTGGTCGAGCGCACGACCTGGCGCTCGCGTCGCTCGACGTCGGGCCGTGATGCCTGATCGGACTTCGACGGGCCGCCGGCGCCGTCGCCGGGCGTCGTGCTCGCGCCATCGAGCGGCGTGTCGGAGATGATGTTGATCTGGTCGGTGAAGGCTCGGTTGGCCCACAGGTCCTCGCCCTCGATGTTCACCTTCCAGTAGAGGCGCTTCTTCTCGACGGGGACGAGGGTGCGGGGCAGGCGCTTGACGACCTTGCTCGGTCGCCACAGCGGGGGGCGGCCCTGCATGATGACGATCTCGGACGCGGTGATCGCCACCGACCGGCCGAGCGTGAGGAACAACGCCGCCACCATCAGCACCGTCGCCGCCAGCTGCAGGACGAACTGCTGGGTGAGGAAGGCGAACATCAGGATGAACGTCGGCAGGAACGCGGCGAGGGGGTGCACCCGGGCGGCGATGAAGTAGCCCTGGATCGGCTCGCCGACGAGCCGCTGGGCCTTCACGAGGGTCTTGTTCCCGAGCGCCATGACCTCCGACGCTACTGGGCTGCGGGGCGGACCGGCACGCCACCGACGGGCTCCGTGGTCGCTCGGACCACTCGCTAGCCTCGACGCCCATGGCCGATCTCGCTGCCCGCATCGAAGAGCTCTGGGACCGTCGCGACGACCTCACCGCGGGCGACCAGGACGCCTTCGCGACGGTCAAGGAGGCGATCAATGCCCTGACCGCCGGTGAGGCCCGTGTGGCGGAGCTCGACGGCGACGACGTCATCGTCCACGAGTGGACCAAGCTCGCCATCCTGTTGCTGTTCAAGCTGTCGTGGATGGAGACCATCGAGCTCGGGCCCTTCGAGTACGCCGACAAGATCCCCCTCCAGACCCAGTACGAGGCCAAGGGCGTTCGGGTCGTCCCCGGTGCCTCGGCCCGGTGGGGAGCGCATCTCGAGCGGGGCGTCGTGATGATGCCGAGCTACGTCAACATCGGCGCGTGGGTGGGGAGCGGCACGATGGTCGACACCTGGGCGACCGTCGGCTCCTGCGCCCAGATCGGGCGGAACGTCCACCTCTCGGGCGGTGTGGGCATCGGCGGCGTGCTCGAGCCACCCAACGCCACGCCGGTGATCATCGGCGACGAGTGCCTGATCGGCAGCCGGTGCGTCGTCGCCGAGGGTGCCCGGGTCGGCGAGGGGAGCGTCCTCGGCGCCGGGTGCGTGCTGACCGCGTCGGTGCCGGTCATCGACGCCGAGACCGGCGACGAGCTGTCCCGCGGCGTCGTGCCGCCCTGGTCGGTCGCGGTGTCGGCCACCCGGCCCCGGACCTTCGCCGGCGGCGAGTTCGGGATGCCGTGCGTGCTCGTCATCAAGCGCCTCGCCGAGGGAGAGCGCCACGAGAAGGCCGCCCTCAACGACGTCCTGCGAGATCACGGCCTCTCGACGTGAGCGTCACCACCGTCCCGGTCGACCTGCTCGCCCTCACCGGTGAGCTGATCGACGTCCCCTCCGAGAGCTTTCACGAGGAGCCGCTGATCGAGCTGCTCCTCGACCGGCTCGGCCGGCTCGATCACCTGTCCGTCGAGCGGGTCGGCGACAACGTCGTGGCTCGCACCGATCTCGGGCACGAGCACCGGCTGCTGCTGGTGGGCCACACCGACACGGTGCCCGCGAACGACAACGAGCGGGCGAGCTTCGACGGCGACGTCGTGTCCGGTCTCGGCGCCGCCGACATGAAGGGTGGGCTCGCCGTCTTCCTCGCGCTGGCCGAGCACGTGCGCGACCTCGCGGTCGACGTGACGTGGATCTTCTACGCCACCGAGGAGGTCGCGGCGGAGCACAACGGCCTGGCGGCGCTCATCCGGGAGCGTCCGGACCTCGTCGAGGGCGACGCCGCCATCCTTGGCGAGCCGACCTCCGCCGAGCTCGAGGCCGGCTGCCAGGGCACCCTGCGAGTCCGGGCGACGTGGCGTGGTGAGCGGGCCCACACCGCCCGGCCCTGGATGGGACGCAACGCCATCCACCGGCTGTCGGCCGCGCTGGAACGTCTCGAGGCCTACGACGGTCGTCGGCCCGTGCTCGACGGGTGCGAGTACCGCGAAGCCATGCAGGCCGTCGGGGTCGAGGGGGGCGTCGCCGGCAACGTCGTCCCCGATGAGGCCTCGCTGCTCGTCAACCATCGCTTCGCGCCCGACCGGTCGAACGACGAGGCCGTCGCCCATGTGATCGAGGTGCTCGGTGACTGCGACGCCTGGGAGTTGACCGACCTCGCCTCGGCGGCGGTGCCCGGACTCGCCCACCCGCTCCTCGGCTCGCTGCGCGACCGTGCCGGGCTCCCGGTGCGGGCCAAGCTCGGGTGGACCGACGTGGCCCGCTTCTCCGAGCTGGGCATCCCGGCGGTCAACCTGGGCCCGGCACACGCCCACCTGGCCCACACCCAGGGGGAGTGGGTCGACCGGACCCAGCTCGAGACCGTCTACCTCGCCCTCGACGAGCTGCTGACGACCGGGGTCTGAG
>JBCCTY010000202.1:0-7357 GCA_039197885.1 Actinomycetota bacterium
CCCTCTTCGATGCCGTCGGTTCGCCGTCGGCATCGAAGAGGGTCGGCCGGTCCATGGGAAAAGTCTTACCGAGGGGGTGTGCCACGCTCGCGGATGCCCGGTCCGAGTGCGGCCGACGCCCTGGTCACGGCCTCAGGGCCACGCGCTCGGGCCAGGTGTCGGTGACGACCTGCCGGTCGGCTGCAGCAGCCACACCGCCACCGGCCCCGGGGCCCGCCACCTCGCCACCTCGCCACCTCGCCACCTCGCCACCTCGCCACCGAGGCGTTCGACATCCGGTCGCGGTCGGCCCGACCGTCCCGCCCGCCGACGCCCTCGCCCGTTCGAGCGGAGCACCGCCCGAGCCGGCCACCTACGCGTCGTCCGACAGGTAGCCCCGGTGCTCGTCGGCGATCTCGTCGCCGGCGAGCCGGACGGCGGTGGCCTCGCCGACGACCACGAACGACGCCGTCGCCTCGGTGCACAGGTCGCCCCCTGCGGTCAGCACCCGGGCCGCACATCCGAGTCGGTCACCGTCGTCGGCCACCACCTCGGCCTCGATCCGGTGGGCCACGTCGACCGCCACCGGCGCCACGAACCGGCAGCTGGTCTCCGCGGTGAGCGCCCATCGGCCGGCCAGCGCGATGGTGGCCCACGCCATCGCCTCGTCGAGCACGGCGAGCACGATCCCACCGTGCAGGAGGGTCGGGGCGCCGGAGTAGGCGTGCCCCAGCTCGAGCTCGGCCACTACGAGCCCGGCCTCGAGGTCGTGGAAGAACGGGATGCGCAGCCCGCGCTCGTTGCGCTGCTCGCAGACGAAGCAGTTGGTCTCGTAGCCCCAGTCGTCGTTGTGCAGACGGACGAGGGTCACGACGCGTCGCTGCCCGCGATCCCGGTGTGCCCGAACCCACCCGTGCCCCGCTCCGACGGGTCGAGCTCCTCGACCACGTCGAAGCGGGTCGGGACCAGCTCGGCCACGACCAGCTGTGCCACCCGGTCCCCCGGCCGGACCACGAAGTCGTCGGCCGGGTCGGTGTTGACGAGCACGACGCCGAGCTCGCCGCGGTACCCGGCGTCGATCACGCCCGGCGCGTTGAGACAGGTGACACCGTGGCGGAGGGCGAGCCCGCTGCGGGGCATGACGTAGGCCACCGTCGACGGGGGCAGCTCCATGGCCAGGCCCGTCGGGACCAGCCCACGTCCACCGCCGGCGGGCAGATGGACCTCGGCCACCGAGCACAGGTCGGCGCCGGCGTCACCCTCGCGAGCCCGCTCGGGGAGGCGGGCATCGGGGTGGAGTCGCACGATCTTCACCGGTGTCACGATCGAACCCTAGAGGCCGACCAGCCGGTCGGATCCCGCCGCAACCGAGTCCGCCCGGCCACCCTCCGATGTCGGTCGGCCGAGCCGAGACACGGGTCGCTGGTACGGTCTGCGCAGATGTTGGCCTGGATGGATCTGGAGATGACCGGTCTCGAGCCGGACCGTCACGTCATCGTCGAGATCGCCACGATCATCACCGACGACGACCTCACGATCGTCGCGGAGGGCCCCGACCTCGTCGTCCACGCCACCGAGGAGCAGCTGGGGGCCATGGACCCGGTGGTCGTCGACATGCACACCCGCAGCGGGCTGCTCGAGTCGATCCGCGCCTCGACGCTCTCGCTCGACGAGGCCGGCACGCTGACGCTCGCCTTCCTCAAGGAACACATCCCCGACCGGCGCACGGTCCCCCTGTGCGGCAACTCGATCGGCACCGACCGGCGCTTCCTCGCCACCTACCTGCCCGAGATCGAGGACCACCTCCACTACCGCAGCGTCGACGTGTCCTCGGTCAAGGAGCTCGCTCGCCGCTGGAACCCCGGCATCCTCGACGGGTCGCCCGACAAGAAGGTCGCCCACCGGGCGCTCGACGACATCCGCGAGAGCATCGACGAGCTGCGCCACTACCGCGACGCCTTCTTCGTCCTCCCCACCCCCGAGCGCGTCGACTGACGTCACCGGCGACATCGGGCGGGCACCCGGGCCTCACCCGAGTGGCCGCACCCGCGCCCTGGCCTCGATCGAGTCACCGGACCGGAGCCACAACCGGAAGCCCTCGTCGTCCTCGGCCGTGAGCATCGTGACCTCCTCGCCGGCGTCGATGCCCGTCAGGTACTCGAGCTCGGCTCGCAGGCGACGCCCGAGGCCGCGCGACGCGATCTCCTCCTCGACCGGCGCCCAGTAGGCGGCGTTGTTGACGTGACCCAGCACGTCGAGGTCGACGGCGCGCAGCGGCCACGGCCGCCCGGTCAGGTCGCCGGGCGGGTCGTCGAGCAGCAGACGGGCCCGGACCTTCCGGTCGCGGGCGGCCGCGCCGTAGTGGAGCGCGAACTGCGGCGGCACCCGGGCCGGGCGCATCGTCGCCTCGTCGACGCAGACCCACAGGACGGCCGCCTCGACGCTGCCGCCGTGCTCACCGACCAGCGAGGTCCGGCGCTCGGCCCAGCGGCTGCCGATCCCTCCGCAGAACGTGCGGAGCTCGAAGCGCTCCCGGAGGCGCAGGGGGCGGCGCACCTCGACCAACGCCCGACGCACCACCCAGAACATCGCCCCCGGCAGGGCGGCGTCGATGGCGTCGTCGTTGGCGACGTCCTGGAGACGGCGGGCGACGGCGTCGAGACGCAACGAGCCGCTCGGCGTGACGTCGCCGAGCCGGACGCGCCCCGCCGAGGTGAAGACTCGTCCCTCGTGCGGTTCGTCGACGAGCTCGGTCGCGGCGTCGTGGGGCACGGGCGGCGATCGTAGGGCGCGCCCGGCCCCCGCCGGACCCCGGTCGGGT
Source organism: Actinomycetota bacterium (assembly GCA_039197885.1). Lineage (GTDB taxonomy): Bacteria > Actinomycetota > Acidimicrobiia > Acidimicrobiales > Poriferisodalaceae > JBCBSZ01. The sequence continues at coordinate 2,801 of JBCCTY010000202.1, forward strand.
TCGCCGGAGGGTCACGGCCGTGCCGTCGGCGAGGACCTCGGCGGCACCGCCGGCGATCCGGGCGCCCGTGACGTGCCCCCGTCGACGCCCCCGACCTCATGGATCGCGGAGCCCGGCACCTGGTCGGTGGTGGTCAGCTGCTTCGTGTCGATCCTGGTCACGGGGTCGCAGGAGCACCGTGCCGCGCTCGCCGGATCGGGTGGTTCGGAGCGGACCGCGAATAATCCCTTGACCGGCTCGCAGGACCCTGGTTCCGTGGAGTCCGTTCGGGGAGCGACCCCGGCGTCGATCGCCCTCGGGCGGACGGCGGAAGAACTCGAGCGAGGAAGGAGCGCAGCCATGGAGCAGACGCAGCGATGCATCACCGATGCCACCGCCACCGTGGCTGGCCGCGCCCTCGCGACCTTCGCCGCACGCAAGCCGTGGATGGCCATGGTCGGTCTGTACGTCCTCTCGACGTTCGGCATCACGACCGTGAACCACTCCCGGCGGCCTCCGGAGGCTCCGAGTACGGGGTAGAGCACCCCACACTCGAAGCGAAACTCCTCGGAGGCCGCCGGTACCGAAAGGTCCGGCGGCCTCCGCCGTTTTTCCGTCCCAGTCCGCACTCCGCAGCACCGATCACCACCGAATCCGAGGGGAATCATGACCACCATCGAACACCTGCAGCCCGACAGTTCACCGCCCGCCGAGATCATGGGCGTGCTGTTGGCCACCGACGACGACGCCTGGCGTCAGGCCGCACGCTGCCGTGATCTGGCGGGCACCATGACGGGGCTCTTCTTCTCCGATGACCTGGTCGACATCGCTCGGGCCAAGGCCATCTGCTCGCGCTGCGCCGTGAGCGAGGAGTGCCTCGAGTCGGCCCTCACCCGCAAGGAGCCCTGGGGCGTGTGGGGCGGCGAGCTGCTCGAGAACGGCCGCATCGTCGTCAACAAGCGACCGCGCGGGCGCCCGCCCAAGAACCCTCGACCGCCGTTGGTGGTCGACGAGGTGCCGCTGCCCCCGCCCCGGGTGGCGTCGAGGGCGTCGTGACCGGGCCGGGTCGACGCCAGGGGCCATCGACGGTCGGGTCGGCCGGGAACCGGTCCGGGGTGACGCCGAGGCGAGCCCCGTTCCGGGTGACCGGTCGGCTCGCGGGCCTCGTGCCCGCGAGCCGGGTGGTGAGCCATCACCCGCACACCGGCTGACGTGCGGCCCGGGTCCGAGCGTTCCTCCCGCTCGGACCCGGGTCGACCCGCGCCGAATCGGCGAATCGGGCGAGAATGGAAGAACGGGAACCGCACGAGGCGTTCCCACGGTTCCAGCACCGCACGCCGAGACCACTGGCGCCCCCCGACGAGCGAGGCCCGACCATGACCGACGACTTCGAGACGGCCGACACCCCCCGACCCAGCGAGATCGATCCCACCGATCCCACCCCGGGACGGGGTCGCCAGCTGCTGATGGCGGGGCTGGGCGCGTTCATCGTGGTCGCGGCGGTGGCGTTCGTGGTCGTCGGCGCCGGGAGCGACGCCACCGGCGGCGAGGGTCACCTCGACATCGCCTACGAGGTGGTCGACGGCCAGCCGGTGGCGCTGTCGGACTTCGCTGGCGAACCGCTGGTCGTGAACTTCTTCGCCTCGTGGTGTGGCCCGTGCCGTGCCGAGATGCCCGACTTCGAGGACGTCCACCAGCAGCTGGGTGACGAGGTGCGCTTCATCGGTCTCGCCGTGAACGACCGGACCAACGACGCCATCGAGATCGTCGAGGACACCGGCATCACCTACGAGTGGGGCATCGACACCGACACGGCGATCTTCGAGGCCTACGAGGCGGCCGTGATGCCGACGACGGTGTTCGTCGCTGCCGACGGCACGATCGTCGAGGTCCACGCCGGGATCCTCACGGCCGAGGACCTGGCCGAGCGCACCGAGGCGCTCATCAAGTGATCGACGCGCCGCTCGCCTTCGCCTTCACGGCCGGACTCGTCGCTGCGGTCAACCCCTGCGGGTTCGCGATGCTGCCGGCCTACCTGGCGTTCTTCCTGGGCCGCGAGGACAGCGAGGACCGCGACACCGGCGCCGCCATCGTGCGGGCCATCGTGACGTCGTTGAGCCTCGCGGTCGGCTTCATCGTCGTGTTCGTGATCGTCGGCTCGCTGTTCAACGCCGGGGTGTCGGGCATCCGCGACGTCCTCCCGTGGGTCGTGATCGTCATCGGCATCGCCATGGTGGTCCTGGGTGCCTGGCTGTTGCTCGGGCGGGAGCTCGTGATCAACCTGCCCCGCTTCCAGCACGGGGGCGGCGACCGCAGCGCCTGGTCGATGGTCCTGTTCGGAGCGAGCTACGCCACCGCCTCGCTCGGGTGCACGCTGCCGCTCTTCCTCGTCGCCGTCGTCACCCGACCCGACGGGTTCGCGTCGGGCACGGTGTCGGTCCTCGCCTACGCCCTCGGCATGACCCTGACCATCACGGCGCTCACGGTGTCGATGGCCCTCGCCCGCTCGACGGTCCTCGCCAACCTCCGCCGGGTGATGCCGCACATCGAGCGGATCTCCGGCGGCCTGTTGGTGCTCACCGGGATCTACACGATCTGGTTCTGGATCAACGACCTCACCGCCGAGAACGGCCGCCAACCGGGACCGATCCGCTGGGTCGAGGAGCAGTCGTTCGCCCTCCAGCGATGGGTCGACCGCACGGGCGGCCTGCGCGTCGGCCTGCTGTTGGCGATCGTGCTGGCCGGGGCGATCCTGATCGCCCTCGCCGCCGCCGAACGGGCCGACCGCCGCCGGGCCGCCGAGCAGATCGCCGACCGCACCGGCGAGCCCGCTGGGCGGTAGCCCTCGCGGTCAGCTCAGCCGGTACCGTCGTCGAGTGCGCACCGACGGGACCTTCGAGGAGTTCCTCGCCCACCCCGAGGTGATCGAGCGCTCCGAGCTCGCCGGGCGGGTCGGCCTCATGGCGTTCCACGCCGGGCTCGAGGAAGGCACCGGGGCGATCGCCAGCGAGGCCGCCGAACGCTCCGGGGCATCGCTCTACGTCGCCGAGCAGCCCGAGGACCTGCAGTGGCACGTGTCGTCGCACCGGGTCGTCGCCGAGGCCTCGGCTCGCCTCGCGTCGTTCCTCGGTCACGTCGACACCGTCATCGCCGTCCACGGCTACGGGCGGCCCCACCTCATGCGCTCGATCCTGTTGGGGGGTCAGGACCGGTCGGTCGCCGAGATCGTCGCCGTGCCGCTCATCAAGCGGCTCCACGGCTACGAGGTGCTCCACCGTCTCGACGACATCCCGCGGGTCCTGCGCGGCCTGCACGACGCCAACCCGGTCAACGTGACCTCCCACGGCGGCGTCCAGCTCGAGCTCCCGCCCCGACTCCGCATGCGGCTGCCCGAGTGGGCCCGCCACCTGGCTCCCGAGCAACGAGTGCAGCGGGGGCTGCTCGTCGAGGGCCTCGTCGACGCCGTCGGACGCCTCGACCGTCGCCTCGCCGCGGACACCGCCGACATCGGGACGGGCCCCTGACACCAGGGCGGTAGCTTCGGCGGCCGTGGACGTACGCATCTTCACCGAACCGCAGCAGGGCGCGACGTACGGCGAGCAGCTCGCCGTCGCGAGGGCGGCCGAGGCCACCGGCTTCTCGGCCTGGTTCCGCAGCGACCACTTCCTCAAGATGGGCGACGTCAGCGGGCTGCCGGGGCCGACCGATGCCTGGGTCACCCTGGCAGGTCTCGCCCGGGAGACCTCGACGATCCGCCTGGGCACGCTGGTGACCTCGGCGACGTTCCGCCACGGCGGGGTGCTCGGCATCACGGTGGCGCAGGTCGACGAGATGAGCGGAGGACGGGTCGAGCTGGGGCTCGGCGCCGGCTGGTTCGAGGCCGAGCACGACGCCTACGGCATCCCCTTCCCCGACCTCGGCGACCGCTTCGACCTCCTCGAGGACCAGCTCGCCGTCATCACGGGCATGTGGGACACGCCGGTCGGTGCGACCTTCGACCACCGGGGAACGGTGCTCACGGTGAAGGACTCGCCCGCGCTCCCCAAGCCAGTCCAGCGTCCCCGGCCGCCGATCGTGATCGGTGGCGGCGGACCGAAGCGGACGCCCCGTCTCGCCGCGGCCTACGGCGACGAGTACAACCTGCCGTTCAACCCCGTGCACCGGTTCGTCGAGCAGCGCGACCGCGTCCGTGCCGCGTGCGAGGAGCTCGGGCGGGATCCCGACTCGATCGTCATGTCGGTGGCGCTCGTCGTGTGCTGCGCGACCGACGAGGCCGAGATGAGCCGGCGCGCCGACCGGCTCGGCCGCGAGCCCGACGAGCTCCGCGAGAACGGGGCAGCGGGGACGCCGGAGGAGGTCATCGCCTCCGTGCAGGAGTACGCTGAGGCGGGGGCGACCCGCGTCTACCTGCAGTTCCAGGATCTGGCCGATCTCGAGCAGATCGACCTGTTGGGCGAGCGCGTCCTGCCCGCGCTCGGCGAGCTCTAGCGTTCGACGCGACGGGACCGGCTAGAGGCCGGCCTGCTCCGGCTGCCGATCGGCCTCGAGCGCGATCGTCGAGAGCTGGTCGCTCCACCA
>JBCCTY010000203.1:0-7332 GCA_039197885.1 Actinomycetota bacterium
CATCGAGCCCGAGTCGGGCGAATCCCGCGAACAACGAGCCGCCCTCCGCGGCCTCCTCGACGGCGTCGGCCCATCGGCGCGGGACGACCGAGATCGCGGCGGTTGCGACGAGGCCGTCCACGGTCCCCCGCCGTCGCAGCTCGACGACCGGGTCGCCGGGGTCGATGGCGAGCGCTCGGGCCGAGTCCTCGTCGGCCGGGCAGTCGCACACGCCGAGCAGCTCACCGCCGGGCAGGGCGCCGGCGGCTCGCACGGTCGCGCTCCAGCTGGGTGCCATCGCCGGGCCGACGACGTACTCCAGCCGGCGGGCCACGAACGTGCCACGGCCCCGCACCCGGCGGACGAGGTGACGGCGCTCCAACTCCTGCAGGGCGGAGCGGGCGGTCACCCGCGACACGTCGTGCTGCTCGACGATCTCGTGCTCGGAGGCCACCCGGTCGTCGGGTCGGGCCCGCAGCACGTCGGCCTCGAGGGCGTCGGCGAGCTCCAGGTAGGTGGGCACGTCACGAGCCAATCGCGCGTGGTTGTCATGACAACCACGTTCCGGTCGCGGCGAGGTGAACTTCCGGCGATGACCCGTCACGGGACCGCCACGGAGCGGGCTGCCGTGCCCACGAGGAGGCTCGTGGTCCAACGCGGATCCGGAGGCAGCTCCGGCGGCGACCCGTCGCCGGTGGTCACCGGGACACCCGCCTCGACGAGGACCGCCAGCGGCCCAGCGAGGTCGTGGACGTGCACCACCCGGCGACGCAGATCGACGAACGCGCCCAGCGAGCCGTCGGCCACCCGACACAGGTCGATCGTCGTGGAGCCGCTCATCCGGACCCTCGAGTGACCCGAGGGCAGCGGGCCGACGTCGTCGCCGGGGGCGACGCTGGGCACGGCGACCGGTCCGCCCGCTCTCGGAACGCACGGCCGGCCGTCCACGGTCGCTCCCTCGCCCTGCCGGCCGATCCAGCGGCGTCCGGAGGTGAGGTCGACGACGACGCCGGCCACGGGTCGACCGGCATCGACGAGCCCGGCGGCGAACCCGTACGGCGGGAGCGACCGCAGGTAGTTCCTGGTCCCGTCGATCGGGTCGACGGCGATCCAGCGAGCACGTGCGTCGGGCCGCCCGCCGACGTGACCTCGCTCCTCCGAGCAGATCGGGATCCCCAGGCGCCCGAGATGGCCGAGTGCGCTGGTCTCGGCCGCCCGGTCGGCAGCCTTGGTCGCTGCGCCGTCGGCCCCGACGCCGACGTCGGGGCGACCGCGGAGGCCCTCGACGAGCCCGACGATGTCCTCGGCGGCGACGCAGGCGGCGCGCACGAACCGCTCGATCGAGGATGCACCGGGACCGACCGTCAGCTCGATCGCGCCCTCGACGGTGGCGCACCCCAGCTCGGCGGCTGCTGCCTCGACCGCCGCCATGACGGCGCCGTCGTCGCCCCTCGGTCCGATGGCGACCGCGTCGACCACGGCCACCCGGCGCCCCGTCGCGAGATCGGGCCGTGATCGCAACGCGACCGCGGCACGCGGAGCGGAGTCGGGCCCGTCGGTCAGGAGTCGTGCGTCGCTCCGGGCCCGGTAGCTGCCGAGCGTCGCAGGTGCGATCGGCCGAGGCGCCGTGCGGTCGAAGAGGGCGGCGACGGCGGCGAGGCCGTCGAGGGTCGTGGCCGTCATGGGAGCGGATCCCACCACTCCGGGATGAGCGGCCGGCGACCGTCCGACGTCGGCCGGATGACCGGTCGGTTGCGCCTGGACGTCATCCGCCCACCCGTTCAGTCCGTCGGCGCGCGCTCCGCCCTCGGCGCCGAGCGGATCCCGAGCGCGACGATCGCGCTCACGGCAGCGGCACCTCCGCCCACCAGGTAGGCCAGCCGGAAGCTCTCGCCGATGTCGGCGATCGCCGCCCCGCCGATGCACAACGGGCTGCACGAGGGCGCTGCGCCCGCCTGCACCGCCTGCATCACCTGGATGCCGATCACGACCCCGATCTGCGAGACCATCAGCTGCATGGCTCCGGCCACGCCGAAGTCCTCCTCGTCCACCGAGTTCGCCACCGCGGCCGCGAGTGACGGGGACGCGCTGCCCAGGCCGATGCCCGACAGCACCAGCGCGCCGACGACGAGGGTGTCCGACGGCGATGTCGCCGCCGCCGCGAGGACGAACATCGACGCGGCGACCAGCGCGGTGCCGGCGACCGCGGTCACCCGCTCCCCCACCTTCACGGCGACGAAGCCGACCAACGGGCCCGTGATGGCGAAGGCGAGCGGCCGCGAGATCGAGAGCAGGCCGATGCGGGTCTCGCCGTAGAAGTAGACGGCATCGAGCAGCAGGGGCGTCAGGATGAACCCGCCCATGTAGGCGAACTGCACGAACGCGAGGACCACCAGCGGGACCGACACGTTGCGCTGCCCGAAGGAGCGCAGCGGGATCAGCGGGTCGGTGACGCGCCGCTGGATGCGGACGAACCACCAGAGCATCAGCGGCGACAGGGCGGCGAGGCCGATGACCCACCACGCCGTCCACCCGGCGGACGGGCCCCGGTTGATCGCGAGGAGGATCGACAGCGTCGCACCCGCCAGGGTCGCGGCACCGGCCAGGTCGAGTCGCGTGCCGGGTCGCCTGGGGGTCGACGGCAGCACCATCGCCGCGATGATCACGGCGAGGAGGGTGACCGGCGCCTGGAAGACGAAGATGGCGCGCCACCCGTACTGCTCGACGGCGGGGCCACCGACGACGACACCGAGGACCGGTCCGCCCGCTCCGACCAGTGCCCAGTAGCCCATGGCCGTGACCCGTTGCTCGGCCGGGAACACGCGGTTGATCATCGCCATCGCCGACGGACCCGTGGCAGCGCCCACGGCGGCGGCCAGGGTGCGGAAGGCGATCAGGCTCGCGGGATCCCAGGCCAGGGAGGTGAGCCCGGCGAACACGGCGGCGAGCGCGAGCCCGCCGAGGTACAGGCGGCGGTGGCCGAAGATGTCGCCGGCTCGGCCCAGGGTCGGGCCGACGAGCCCGAAGACCAGGATGGGGGCCGTGACGATCCACGAGATCGTGGCGGTGTCGGAGTCGAACTCGTCGGCGATGCCGGGCACGGCGACCGCGAGGATCGTGATCGTGAAGCCGGTGGCGAACATGCCGCCCAGCGAGACGGCGAGCACCCACCAGCGGAACGAGTCACGCTCGCCGATGTGCTCCTGCACTCGACGGCGCAGGAGCAACGGCCACGGGACGGTGGGGACCGGATGGACACCAGCGGCGTTGACGGGGAGCTCGCTGCGTCGATCGTCGACGTCGGTCCGCTCCACCACGGACGACGATCGTAGGACCGGCCGGCGGCCAGCCCGCGTCGACCGGCGCCGGTCTCAGACGGCCGGGGCGGTGGCCTCGCGGACGGCCCGGAGACCGACGAGTCGTCCCGTCGCCACGCCGTCGGCGTCGAAGCGGACGACCGTCGGGGCGGAGCGGACCCGGTGGTCGGCGGCGAGGTCGGGTCGTTGGGTCGCGTCGACGACCACGATCTCGCGACCGTCGTCGATCGCCGACAGCGCCGCCACCACCGGATCGCAGTTGGCGCACCACGGCGTGGTGAAGACGACATCGGTCGGGCGATCGGGTACGACCGGCGTCGGCCCGTCGAGCGGCGCGTCGGGACGGACCGCCCACGCCGCCCACGCGGTCCAGACCTCACAACCGATGCAGAGGCCGGTCACCGCAGCGACACCGGCGAGGACGGCCACGACGGCGGCGAGCGCCCAGGCCACCGTCGCGAGACCGACCGCGAACGCGACCGTGGCGGCAGCCAGGAACCCGGTCCCGACCGCAGCGGCGAAGCGAGGCGGGCGGGGGTCCTCCCACTCCTCGGGGGGACCGAGCCGGGGACGCACCACCGTCGCGTAGAACCGCAGCACCGGCCCGAAGCGAGGTCCGAAGGCCGCTCCGACGGCCAGGACGGCGGCGAAGAGCGGCACCACCCAGCGCTGATCGGCGGCGCCGCCGATCACGAGGCCGACGGTCAGGACCGCCTGGTTGAGGCGGGGACCACGAGGGTCGATCGGGTCCGGGCGGTCGGCGGGATGCACCACGCCAATACCCTACCAATCCGATCAGGTATTGCGGGATTCGTCGTCAGAACCCGGCCACGACGTCGATGGCGGTGCCGGGAGCGTGCGAGGAGCCCGGCCCCTGACCGCTGGCGTAGCCGACGATGACCTCGGCCTCGGGCGGCCCGAAGACCTGGCCCAGGCCGAGACCGACCTCCTCGAGCGCGGCGCGAGCCTGATCGATCGTGAGGTTCTCGAGCTCGGGGACCTGGCGTCGGTCGGGCCCCTTCGAGACCGTCACCGTCACCGTGCCGTCGCGCTCGAGCTGGGCCCCGGGCAGCGGCAGCTGATCGATGATCCGCCCCGCCTCGACGGTCTCGGAGAACGCCGGCTCGGTCTCGGCGATGCCCAGCGCCTCCTCGGCCAACCGGTTCGTGGCGTCCTCGACCGAGGCGCCACGCACCTCGGGCACGACCCGGTCGACGGGTCCGGCCGACACGACGAGCGTCACCGCGGTGCCGGGCGCGACCGACCGCGTGTCGGTGACGATCTCTCCGTCGACCTCGGTTCGGAGCACGATCCCGGCCTCGATGTCCTCGTCGTTCTCGCGGGGCGTGCCGCCCTCGATCAGGCCGAGCTCGGTGATCCGGTCGATCGCGTCGTTGAGGTCGAGTCCGGCGAGGTCGTCGAGGTCGACCGGGCGAGGCCCGTCGGACACGACCACCGCGACGGTCGCTCCCTCCTCCAGCTCGACCCCCGGCGTGGGATCGGTCGAGACCACCAGCCCGGCGTCGAGGGTGTCGTCGAACTCGCGGGCGACGTCGAGCTCCCAGCCGGACCCGGCGGCGAAGCCCTCGAGCGCCTCGACGGGCCGCCCCTGCCAGTCGCCGAGCTCGGTGAGGACCGGCTCCTCGGCGAGCATGATCGACGCCACCCAGGCCGCGGCCGCGACGACCACCACACCGAGCACGACGTTGCGCAGGAATCGCAGCCGACGCCGTGGCGGCATCACCTGGGCGTCGACGGTGCCGGCCCGACCGGTGGGGCGGGCCGCCTCGGTGCGTCGTCGACGACGGCGGTCACCCGGGCGCTCCACCCGGGACCGGACCTCGCGGACCGGCTCGTCGTCGGCCTCGTCGAGGTCGACCTCACCCGGGGTGACCAGCGCCGTTCGATCGGTGTCGACCGGCCCCGTGACGGTGCGCACGAGCGGGAGGGGGTCGGGTGGCCGGTAGGCGGGCGCGGCCTCGATGAGTGCCTTGCCCAGCTCGAGCGCGGTCGGTCGATCGTCGGGGTCTCGCCGGAGTGCCTGGCTGAGCGCCGCCGCGCCCGGTCCGAGCCGCTCCGGGAGCTCGATCCGGCCCACCGAACGTCGACGGGCCAGCACCTCGTCGACGGATCCACCGGCCAGGGGCACCTCGCCCGTCGCGGCCTCGACGATGGTGAGCGCCAGGGAGTAGACGTCGGAGCGCTCGTCGAGCGGACGCACCGAGCCGGCCTCGGGTGGCAGGTAGCGAGCCGTGCCCTGCACGCTCCCGTCGGGCTCGGTCAGGGCCGCCTCGTGCAGGGCCCGGACCAGGCCGAAGTCGGCGATGCGGAGCCGGGCCTCGTCGCCGAAGAGCAGGTTGGCGGGCTTGATGTCGCGGTGGACCATCCCCCGGGCGTGGGCGGCGTGGAGCCCGGCGGCCGACTGCATCGCCACCTTGAGCGACTGCGACGGCGACAGCGGACCGTGCTCGTCGAGGAGGCTGCGCAGCGAACCCCCACCCAGGAACTCGGTGACGAGGAACGGGCCGTCGTCCTCCTCGCCGTGGTCGAAGACGGCGAGCAGGTTGGGGTGGCTGAGCGCGGCGGCGGCGCGGGCCTCGGCGGTGAAGCGACGCAGGAAGACCGAGTTCCGAGCCAACCCGGCGTGGAGCATCTTGACCGCCACCTGACGGCGGAGGCGCACGTCGTCGGCGAGGTAGACGCGGGCCTGCCCGCCGACTCCGACGAGCGCGTGCAGGCGGTACCGGTCACCGAGCACCCGCCCGACCCGATCATCGCCGCGCTGGGTGAGCATCACCATCGACGCTAGCGCTCGGGACCCGTCCGATCGCGGCACCCCGAGACCTCCGACGACGCGTCGCGTGTCGGGTGTGGCTTCGGCGCCACCCCCTGGCAGGATGGAGTCGTGGCCAAGTTCCCGACGGCACCGAAGTGGTCGAACCAGCAGCGACTCGTCGTGTTCGGGGCGGGCGCGTTGATCGTCGCGATCTTCGGGATCGCGGGCTACGTCGCCAACACCGACGGCTCCGGCGGCGCCCGACACCCCGCCGTCGAGGGCATCACACCCGAGCAGGGTGACCAGGCCGTCCGGCAGACCCGCATCGAGATCGACCTCGAGGAGGGCTGGACCGCCGAGTTCGAGATCAATCGCGAGCGGATCCCACTCGATCAGCTCGAGAGCTTCAACCCGACGCTCCAACGGGTCGACGATCCCCTGTTCCGGGTGATCTACGACCCGGGCCCCGGCAAGGTCTTCGACATCTTCCCGCAGGGCCAGGTGTGCGTCACCGCCTTCCTGACCAAGCTCGACGACACCGGCGAGCGGGGCATCGAGAGCTGGTGCTTCACCGCCACCTGACCTGACTCCGGTCGCGGCCCTCAGTCGGTCGCGCGTTCGGCGCTCGCCGGGAGCTCCCCGGACTCGAGCAGTCTCACGAAGGCCGCCTCGTCGATGATCGGCACGCCGACCTCCTCGGCCTTCGTGACCTTGGCCGCCCCGGGTGCGTCGCCCACCACCACGGCCGTCGTCTTCTTCGACACGCTGCCGGGCGCCTTGCCGCCGCGGGCCTTGATCGCCGTGGCGGCACCGTCGCGGCTGAACCCCTCGAGCGCACCGGTGACGACGATCGACATGCCGGCGAGGACCGGTTCGACCTCGTCGGTCTCGACGATGTCGGTGCGGACCCCGCCCTCGACGAGCCCGGACACCGTCGCACGGTGGTCGTCGTCGGCGAACCAGCGGGCGACGCTGGCCGCGATGGCGGGACCCACCCCGTCGATCGCGGCGACGTCCTCCTCGGTCGCCGCAGCGATGCCGTCGAGGGTGCGGAACCGGTTGGCCAGGAGCTCGGCGCCGGTCGGTCCGAGGTGCTCGATGCCGAGCCCGAACAGCAGTCGGGGCAGCGGCCGTGATCGGCTGACATCGATGGCCGAGATCAGGTTCTCGGCCGACAGCTGGGCGAAGCCCTCGTAGCCCAGCAGCTCGTCGACGGTGAGCGAGTACAGATCGCCGACGTGACGCACCCGACCCGAGCGG
>JBCCTY010000204.1:0-7312 GCA_039197885.1 Actinomycetota bacterium
CGACCCCCGGATCGCTCACGTACACGTTCACGGCCACGAGCCCCAGGGTAGGGCCCGCCACACTGGTGTCATGGGCCGCATCTTCCACATCACGTCGCCGGACGAGGCGGAGCGCCTCCTGGAGACGGGCAGGCTGGAGCCTCCGTCGCTCGCGACGGAGGGGTTCGCGCACTGCTCGACGGCCGAGCAGGTCGTGGCGACGACGCAGCGGTGGATGGCCGACGTCGATGATCTCGTCCTCGTCGAGCTCGACGTCGAGCGCCTCGACGCCGACGTCCGCTGGCCCGAGGTGTATCCCGGGCAGCGCTTCCCCCACGTCCACGGCCCGCTCACCGCGGAGGCAGTCGTCGCCGTGCACACCTGGCGCCCGGCAGATCGAGAGGTCTGGCCGGGCTGAGGTCCGGTTCAGAGGGCGAGGCCGCCGGCTGCGGTGTCGGCCACGAGCACCTCGACCGCGGGGACCGCGGTGATCGTCTCGGTGAGGGCGAAGCGGTGGCGGCCGGCGTGGACGACGAACAGGTGGTCGAGCTCGAGCGACTCGATGGCAGCGTGCATCGACTTCGACGTGCGCGGTGCGTCGGTCCGCTTGACCTCGACGCCGTAGGTCCGGCCGCCGAGCGAGAGACGGAGGTCGACCTCCGCCCCGCTGTGGGTCGACCAGAAGGCCGGGTCACGCACGTCGCCCCTCGTCGCGAGGTGCTCGACGACGAGTCCCTCCCAGCTCGCGCCGACCTTGGGGTGCCGGGCGAGGTCGACGCGGGTGTCGATGCCGAGCAGGCGGTGGAGCAGGCCGCTGTCGCGGAGGAAGACGCGCGGCGACCTGACCTGCCGCTTGGCGATGTTGGCGTGCCACGGCGGGAGCTGTCGGACGACGAGTGCGTCGGTCAGCGCGTCGACGTAGCGCCGGACCGTCGTGGCCGAGACGTCGATCGAGCGGGCCAGCTCGGCGCCGTTCCAGGTCTGTCCGTGGTAGTGGGCGAGCATCGACCAGAAGCGCCGCATGGTCGTGGCCGGCATGCCGAACCCGAGTGAGGCGAGGTCGCGGCCGAGGAACGTCGTGATGTAGGCATCGAGCCATCGGTTCGCCGCCTCGTCGTCGGGGGCCAGGTAGGCGTCGGGCAGTCCGCCCCGCCACCACAGCTCGTCGAGGTGCTCGGCGCCGACGTCGCCGAGCCCGAAGCCTCCCAGCTCGACGAACGCCACGCGACCGGCCAGGCTCTCGGAGCCGAGGCCGACGAGCTCGGGCGAGGCGCTCCCGAGCACGAGGAAACGACCCGGGCGACGGTCCTCGTCGACCAGCACCCGAAGGATCGGGAAGAGGTCGGGCCGCAGCTGCGCCTCGTCGATCACGACCGTGCCGCGGCGACCGCCGAGGGCCAGGGTGGGCTCGGCGAGTCGTGCCAGGTCGCGCGGGTCCTCGAGATCGAAGTGCGACGCCGGGTCGGTCTCGACCACGCGCCGGGCGAGCGATGACTTCCCGGCCTGGCGGGGTCCGGTCAACAGGACCACGGGTGCGTTGCTCAGCCCCTGCTCGAGTCGAGCCTGCACATCCGGACGGTCGATCCACATCTCGGGCGAGGTTATCATTGAAAAACGAGCGTAGAGTGCTCGATTTTCAAGGAAGTCAGTGCGGGGACGGGGGCGTCAGGATCCCGCGTCGAAAGGCGGTGGCCACCGCCGCGGTGCGGTCGTTGACGTCGAGCTTGTCGAAGATGTGCAGGAGGTGGGTCTTCACCGTCGCGCGACCGACGTGGAGCTCCTCGGCGATCTGCGCGTTGGTGAGGCCCTCGGCGACGTGCCCAAGGATCTCCAGCTCCCGGGGCGTCAGCATCGTGGGATCCGGCCCCCGGAGGCGTCGGACGAGACGGGCCGCGACCGGCGGGCTCAGCACGGTCTCGCCCGTCGCCGCACGGCGCACGGCGTCGCGGAGATCGGTCGGCTCGGTGTCCTTGAGCAGGTAGCCGACGGCGCCGGCCTCGACCGCGCCGACGATCAGGTCGTCGGTCTCGTAGGTCGTCAGCACGAGGACCTGGGTGTCGGGGAGCTCGCGGCGGACCTCCCGGGTGGCGCTGACCCCGTCGAGCCCGTGCATGCGCAGGTCCATGAGCACCACGTCGGGACGCGAGCGCCGAGCGGTGACCAGGGCCTCGTCACCGTCGCCGGCCTCCGCGACGACGTCGATGTCTCCGTCGGCCTCGACCACCTGGCGGATGCCCGCCCGGACGATCGGATGATCGTCGACGAGGAGGACCGTGATCACGACGGCGCGCCCGCCGACGGCAGCTCGGCCGTGGTCGACACGATCGGGAGCGCGACCGAGATCGAGGTGCCGGTCCCCGGAGCGGTGTCGACGACCAGCTCGCCGCCCAGCTCCTCCACGCGACGTCGCATGCCACCGAGCCCGTGCCCACCGACCGAACCGGCGACGTCGGTCGGTTCGTCGCCGGGCAGGAAGCCGCGCCCGTCGTCGACGACGTCCAGGAGCAGCTGGTCGCCGGTGCGCGACACGGTGACGTCGATCCGGCCGGCGGCGGCGTGCTTGCGCGCGTTGGCGACCGCCTCCTGGCTGATGCGGAGGACGGCGACATCGACCGCGCCCCCGAGTCCCGACAGCTCTCCGTCGAGGTGGAGGTGGGCGACCGGGGGTTCGGACTCGGCGACCCGGCGGAGCGCGTCGACCAGCGACTGCCCACCCAGGGTGTCGCGGGGGCCCGCGTGCACGAGGCGGCGGGCCTCGGCGAGGTGCTCGGAGGCGACGCCCTCGACGAGGCGAAGCGTCGCCGCAGCCGGGTGGTCGGCCTCGATCCGGCCGAGCGTGGCGCGACTGTGCAGGACGATGCTCGTGAACCCCTGGGCGAGCGTGTCGTGGATCTCGCGCGCCATCCGCTCCCGCTCGCTGCGGACGGCCTCCTCCCGCTCGACCTCCGCCAGCTCGGCCCGCGTGGACGCCAGGTCGGCGAGGAGCTGGGCACGCTCCTCGCTCTGATCGATGACGCGGGCGATCCACAGCGCGAAGGCACAGCTGAGCAGCCAGATCACCAGGGGGAGGACGAACCACTCGACGACGCCGCCGTCGGCGCGCCACTCGGCCACGGACCACGTCGTGCAGGGGATCGCGGCGGCCGGGAAGGACCACCAGCCGGGCAGGGTCGCGAACGTCAGGGGGAAGACCGTGAACAGCGCCTGGAGGTAGAACGTCTCGAGCTGGACCAGCGCGATCCACGGCACGAGCAGGCCCACCCAGACCACGATGCTGGATCGGAGACCCTCGTCAGCGAGCCAGCCGAGGCGATCTGCCGCGAGCGACCAGGCAGCGCTGGCGACGGCGAGCGCGACGGCGAGCCCCGGTCGACCGCCGTCGCCGGCCACGTGGACCGAGACGAGGAGGGTGAGCATCGCCGCGTGGGCGAGGTGGAAGCCCCGCACCGCGAATCGGTCCTCCAGGAGGTCGGCCGGCAGCTCGACCGACGTCATCGCTCGGTGCGGAGCCGGAACCTGGTCATGACGACCGCCAACCCGCCCAAGGTCCAGATCCCCAGCACGAGGGCGACGTTACCGAGCTGCCAGGTCCCACCCGGCTCCACCATGGCGAAGGAGTCCGGGAGGAAGGCCGAGCGCATGCCGAGCGCCATCCACCGGAGGGGGAAGAGCGAGGCCACGCCCTGGAGCCAACCCGGCAGTTCGCCGAAGATGAACCAGATCCCCGAGATGAACTGCAGGATGATGAAGGGGAAGTTCACGACCGAGCTGGCCGACTTCGGGTTCGAGATGAGCGTCGAGATCGCGATGCCGAGCAGGAACGCCGAGGTCAGACCGAGCACGAGCACCCAGCCGAGCGTGAACCAACCCTCGGCGTCGGGCAGGTCCGTCCCGAAGGCCGCCACTCCCAGGACGATCAGCACGGCGGTCTGGACGGTGGCGAGCACCAGCACGTAGCCGAGCTTGCCGATCACGTACGCAGCCGGAGGCATCGGGGTCCCCGCCAGGCGCTTCGTC
Source organism: Actinomycetota bacterium (assembly GCA_039197885.1). GTDB lineage: Bacteria > Actinomycetota > Acidimicrobiia > Acidimicrobiales > Poriferisodalaceae > JBCBSZ01. The sequence goes on from JBCCTY010000204.1 coordinate 3,997, forward strand.
GTGCCGTCGGACTTCTCCAACGCCAGCATCGGTGCGAGATCGGCGACGCCGACGTTCAGGGCGACGGAGGCGACGAGGCCGGCCAGGAGGTACTGGTTGAACTCGATGCCGGTCTGCCCGATCTCGTCGTCGAGGACGGTCGCCAGGAGGATGTAGAGCACGACCGGTAGGGCGAAGGTGAAGATGACCTGCTCCCGGGTGCGACGGAAGCGGAGCAACTCGATGCGAACCCGACGGGCCGACGCGACGAGCAGCCCGACGGGTGCGGGTGGATCGGTGGTGGCGGTCACGATGCCTCCGAGTGGTCGACGAGCCGGAGGTAGACGTCCTCGAGGCTCGGGCGGGTGACGGTCAGTTCGGGGAGCTCGCCGCCCAGGTCGGTGACCAGCCTCACGACGAGCAGGGCCGGTTCGTCGGTGAGGATCTCGGCGATGCCGGTGTCGGAGGTCGTCCCGCCGAGTGCGGTCGTGGTCTCGATGGCGGCCGGCGTGTCGGCCCGGAAGCGCACCGCCGCCCGCGCACCGGAGCGTCCCCCGAGCGCCGTCGGGGTGTCGAGCGCGACGAGGCGGCCGCCGTCGATCACCGCGATGCGGTCGGCGAGCGCTTCGGCCTCGTCGAGGTAGTGCGTCGTCAGCATGATCGTGACGCCCCGGCTCCGGAGGTCGGCGATCACGTCCCACAGGCGACGACGGATCTCGGGGTCGAGGCCCGTCGTCGGCTCGTCGAGGAAGAGCACCTCGGGTCGGCCGACCAGGCCGCAGGCGAGATCGACCCGTCGACGTTGCCCACCGGAGAGCTCGTCGACGTACTGGCCCCGCTGGGGGCCGAGCTCCACCAGTTCCAGGACCTCGTCGATCCCGAGCGGGTCGGGGTAGAACCCGGCCAGGTGGGCCACGGCCTCGTCGACCCGGAGCCGGTCGAAGGCTCCGGTCTCCTGGGTCACGATCCCGAGCCGGCTCCGCCACGTGGCGCCCGCGGTCGCGGGGTCCTCACCGAGCACACGGACCCGTCCGGAGGTCGGGGCGCGATAGCCCTCGCAGATCTCGGTTGCGGTCGACTTGCCGGCGCCGTTCGGGCCGAGCAGCGCGAGGGTCTCGCCGGGCTCGACCCGGAGGTCGATGTCCAACACGGTGCGCTCGCCGTAGGTCTTGGTCACGCCGACGAGCTCGATGGAGGGTTCGTTGCTCACCGTCCCATCGTCGGTCATGGGACCGCAGCGCCACATCTGACGGCGGACGGAACCGCCGGGACCAGCTGGTGGAGCTCGGTCTGGTGCGTTCGCGTCAGACGCCGGGTCGCGGGCTGCATCCCCGTACCCTCCGCCCATGCTCGACGACGACGCCCTCGCCCCCGAGACGCTCGCCGCCCACGGTGGGCTCGGACCCGATCCGGCCACGGGGGCCGTGGTGCCGGCCATCCATCCGTCGACGACCTACGTGCCCGACGCCGCCGGCCTCGTCTACACCCGCCCCGACAACCCGACGCCCCGTCCCGCCGAGCAGCTCCTGGCCCGGCTGGAGGGCGGCGCGGACGCCGCCACGTTCGCCTCGGGCCAGGCGGCAGCCACGGCGGTCTTCTGCTCGCTGCGCACCGGCGACCACGTGGTGGTCGCCCGGACGATGTACTTCGTCCTCCGTGGTTGGCTCCTCGACTTCGCCGAGGACTGGGGCCTCGACGTCGAGCTCGTCGACGTGACCGACCTCGATGCGCTCGGTCGGGCGCTCCGCCCCGGGCGCACGAAGTTGGTGTGGATCGAGACTCCCGCCAACCCGACCTGGGAGATCGTCGACATCGCCGCGGTGGCCGACCTGGCCCACGACGCCGGTGCCCGGCTCGCGGTCGACTCGACCGCTGCCACACCCGTGCTGTCGAGGCCCATCGAGCACGGCGCCGATCTCGTCGTGCACGCCGCGACGAAGTTCCTGAACGGTCACAGCGACGTCCTCGCCGGTGCCGTCGTGACGGCTGCCGCCGACGAGGCGTGGGAGCGGTTGCTGCGCTGGCGGGCCCGGCAGGGCGCCGTGCTGGGTCCCTTCGAGGCGTGGTTGCTCCTCCGGGGCATGCGGACGCTGCACCTGCGGGTGCGGACCGCCTCCGACACCGCCGGCTGGTTGGTGGGTCGACTCGAGGAGCATCCCGCCGTCGCCGAGGTGCTCCACCCGAGTCGACCGGGCCACCCGGGCCACGAGATCGCTCGCCGACAGATGACGGGCGGGTTCGGGGCCATGTGGTCGATCCGGGTCACCGGCGGCCACGACGAGGCGGCGCGGGTCGCCCGGGCGACGCGGCTCTGGCGGCGGGCGACCTCGCTCGGCGGTGTGGAGTCGCTCATCGAGCACCGGGCGCCGGTCGAGGGCCCGACCTCGACGACCGCACCCGACCTGCTCCGCCTCTCGACCGGGATCGAGGCCCGTGAGGACCTCCTCGCCGACCTCGAGCAGGCGCTCAGTCGGCGCTGAGCTCGCCCCGGAGGACGACCATGCCCGACGACGCCGGACCCTCGCCCTCGGTCTGGAGCGTGACGGTGATGATGGGGTAGTCCTCGATCGGCACACCGCTCCAGAGCTCGATCTCGCCGCCGCCACCTCGCAGGTGGAAGGTGCCGGCGCTGACGCCGCCGTCGGCGTTGCGGACCCAGGCCTGGTAGTAGGTCCCCTCGGCCGCCGGGGGCAGGCCGGTCACGTCGAGCAGGATCTTGACCCCGTTGGGGGTGTCGATGACGTCGGCCTCACCGCTCGCCCCGGGGGCGAGGTCGGTGGCCGCCAGCGCCACGAGGACGCCGTCCTCGTCGTCGGTGCCGAAGGCGACCGACAGGCCGAACACGGCGAGCACCACCGCCGCAGCAGCGCCGACCAGGGGGACCAGGCGGCGGCGGAACGGGATCACCTCGGCCCCGCCGCTCGACGGCGCCGGGGGCGGAGGCGGAGGAGGCGCGATGGTCGGCGCCGCGGCCGCGACCTGCGCCTCGGCGCTGATCGCGGCGACGATCGCGTCCTCGAGACCGTCGGGCGGCTCGGCCCAGACGGCCTCGTGCCCGAGGAGGTCCTCGAGCGCGGCGAGGTCGTCGGGGTCGAGTTCGTCGTCGAGGTGGTCGTCGGTGGTGCTCATCGTGATTCGTCTCCGCCCGCCTCTACGGTACGGATGCCGGAACGGTTCGCGGACATCACGCGGCATCCGGTCCGAGATGGCCCAGCGCGGCGGCGAGGCGTCGATGCGCCCGGTTGGATCGGCTCTTCACCGTGCCCGGCGGGATGCCGAGGCGCTCGGCGATCTCGGCGTGGGTCATCCCCGCCCCGTGGGAGAGCTGGACCACCTC
>JBCCTY010000205.1:0-7292 GCA_039197885.1 Actinomycetota bacterium
GCATCTCGATCTCCGGGAGGAACAGGTTGGGCTCCTTGGCCGTCGACAGGTTCGTCCCGGGGTGGTCGCGGAGCCAGATCCAGAGCGCGCTGGTCCCGGCCCGCATCGCGCCGATGACGATGAAGTCCGGGCGCGGCGAGTCCGGCGCAGGGGGGATCCACGGCTCAGGCATCGGTCTGCTCCCGCTCCATCGAGGTGAGATCCGCCACCCGGAAGCCGGCGGCCCCGGCGCCGTCGCCGAAGGCCCGTGCGACGGCGGTGCCATCGGCGTCCTCCGCGAACCCGCCGAGCTCCTGGAAGGCGCTCCGCCGGATGCCGAGCGCGCCGGTGTCGGGCACGAGCCGACGACCCGATCGGCGCGTCGTCACCCAGGACGCCGATCGACCGGCGCTGACCTCGAACCTCTCGAGCACGTCGAGGTGTCGGTCGAGCGCAGCGAGGTCGACGGCGTCGGGATCGAGGAACACGATCAGGTCCCGGTCGACGGTGGCGACAGCTCGGTTGCGCGACTCCGCCACCGTCCGACCACCTCCGTCCACGGTCCGGATCGGCAACGGACGCCCGCCCGACCAGCTCGACGCGCCGGCCGTGGCGTCGACGATGGCGACGACCTCGACCCGCGGGTAGCGGTGAGCGAGCACCGCCATCGCCGACTCGAGATCGTGCCGGCTGCGGACCGGCCCCAGGACGACCGTGGCCGTCGGGTCCCGGAGATCGAGGGACACGCCGCGGACCGGACGCCGGTCGACCGGCCGGAGGAGCCCCTCGAGGTGTCCGACCACGAGGCCGACCCGACGAGCGAGGTGCCACGACCCCCGAGGTTCGGTGACCGCCCTCGGCAGGAACCACACGATGCCCTTGAGCTGGCCGAGCACCCGTCGGCGACAGCCGCTCCGGCCCCGGGGCCAACCGTGCCGGTCGGAGAAGCAGATGTCACCGCGGCCGTAGAAGCGGCGCTGACGGAACACCCCACGGAGGTCGGTGCGGAGGCGGTACTCGACGACCATCTCCGGTGCGAAGCGGGCCTCGAGGCCCGCCTCGGCGCATCGCCACGAGAAGTCGAGGTCCTCGGCGCTGCCGTCGGCCGGCCAGGACTCGTCGAACCCGCCCGTCCGTTCGATCACGCCGCGGGTGAAGCCGACGTTGCACCCGCTCGCGAACGGACGCCCGGCGACCTCGGCCAGCGAGTCGGCGGGATGGGCCGGCCCGGAGTCGCCGATCACCTCGCGGAAGCCGCGCACCGGCCCACCGACGAGCACGTCGCCGGTGACGAGCTCGCGGTGGGCAGCGGCGAGCCAGCGCGGGGCGACGACATCGTCGGAGTCGCAGCACACCATCAGGTCGGCTCGGGCGGCCCGGACGCCAGCGACGCGAGCGACGTTGATCCCCGCGGCGTACGGAGCCTCCACCACCCGGACGGGAGCGGAGCCGACGCGATCGGGAACCTGCTCCCGCAGCGGTCGACGGGAACCGTTGTCGACGACGACCACCTCGAACGCCGGTGGGTCCTCCTGCGCGGCGAGCGCTGCGAGCTGCTGCGTCAGGTGCTCGGGGTCGGGATCGCGAGCCGGGATGATCACGCTGACGTCGATCACGCCGTCGATCACGACCTCAGGCCCCGGCGGCGTCGGTGGCGGGGCGACGCCACTCGGACAGGTCGCGGTCGAGCTCGGCCTCGATGCGGTCGATCTCGGGCCCGTAGACCTCACCGAGGCGGGCCGCGACCGACCCCGGCATCGGGCGCACCGGGTTCGCGTTGACCAGCGACCCGGTCAGCTCGTCGGGGAGTCGGTGGCCGGGATCGACGCCGATGAAGTCGAAGGTGCGTCGCATCAGTGCGCGGGGATCGGCACGGAGGTCGTCGTGGACGAGGACGAGGATCCGGTCATCGGGGACGTGACGCCGCCACCGGGCGAGGTTGCGGGTGGGCAGGCTCGCTCCGACCGGCATCCGGCGCCCGTCGAGGTGCCGGTGGACGACCGACTCGGGGAGCTCGGCAACGGCGTCGGAGCCGTGCAGCCGGCCCAGCTGTCGACGTACGGCCGACCAGTCTCGCTCGATGGGGTTCCTGAGGAGGTAGATCGCCCGGACATCGGGAAGGGTCCGGACGAGCTCCCGCAGCCGAGGGTCGGGCAGCGAGGAGTACCCCGGTGTGATCTCGCCGCACACGGCGTCGGCGGGCGCCTCGACGAAGTTCGCCGCGTAGGACCGGATGCTCCGGTGGAGGTTGCGATCCCAGTAGCGCAGCTCCTTGCGACGCGACATGAAGACGTCGGGATGCTCGTCGAGGGCGCGGTACAGCCAGCTGGTCCCACCCTGGGGCATCCCGATCCCGAGCACGTCAGGGAGCCGGAGGCGACCATGGAGGCCGGCGCGCGCTCGCACCCGGCGCTCGGCGGCGTGGACCGGGCCGAGGAACGGGGCGCCGACATCACGGGCCGAGCGCGCGGCGGACCGGAGGAGAGCGGCGGGCCGAGCCACGCGGTGCGTCAGCTGCGGGCCACGGAGCTGGCGTCGGTGACCAGCGCCGAGCGGACGGCGTCGACGATCTGGCGCTGCTCGACCGACGTCAGGCGGCTGTGGATCGGCAGCGACAACATCCGGCTCCACAGCTCTTCGGTGACGGGCAGGTCACCCGCAGAGCCACCGAACACGGGCTGGAGGTGGGCCGGCGGGAAGTAGACGCGCGACTCGATCCCCGCCCAGCGCAGGGCGTCGGCGACGGCGTCACGACGACCCGCACCGTCGACCAGGGTCGTGTAGAGCATGTGGACGTGGGTCCGGTCGCCGAGGGTCACCGGCGGCGTGATCCCCTCGACCGCACCGAGCTGCTCGGACATCCAGGCGGCGCGCGCTGCCTTGCGCTCCAGGATCCCGTCGAGCTTGGCCAGCTGGGCCACGCCGACGGCCGCCGTCACGTCGCTCATCCGCCAGTTGTGGCCGAGGAGCTCGTGGCGGTACGGCGCCGTCATCCCGTGGTTGCGGAGCAACCGGAGCTGCTCGGCGAGGTCGCCGTCGTTGGTGGTGACGATCCCGCCCTCGCCGGTGGTGATGTTCTTGGTCGGCGTGAAGCTGAACATGCCCGCACGACCGATCGCCCCCACGGGCCGGCCCCGCAACTCGGCGCCGTGGGCCTCGGCGGCGTCCTCCAGCAACACGCACCCGGCGTCGTCGCAGATCGCGGCCAGCTCGTCGAGGTCAGCGGCCTGGCCGGCGTAGTGGACCGCGACGACGGCCTTGGTTCGAGGCGTGATACGCCGGGCCACGTCGGCCGGATCGAGGTTGAACGTGTCGGGTCGGATCTCGGCGAACACCGGCGTCGCGCCCACGTGGCGGACCGAGGTCGCGGTCGAGATGAAGGTCATCGACGGCACGATGATCTCGTCGCCGGGACCGATGTCGAGCGCCGTGTACATGGCGACCAGGGCGATCGTGCCGTTGGCGAGGGCGACGGCGTGCTCGGCCTCGTGCCGCTCGGCGAAGGCGTCCTCGAAGCGTCGGGTCATCGGTCCGGTGGTGAGTTGCCCGGAGGCGAACACCTCGCGGATCAGCTCGACCTCGGGCTCACCGACATCGGGGCGGGCCAGGCGGATCGCCACCGGCGGCGGCTCCTGGGATGGCTCCCGGAGGTCGATCGCGTCGTCGAGGGGGGTCCAGCGGGCCGCGCCGTTGGCGCAGCGCTCGATGAGGAAGTCGACCGGGTCGGTGAGCGCGTCGATGCCGTCGAGGTCGGCGAGGTCGAGCGGCGGGACGGCCGTGTGCGAGATCAGCGGATGGCTCGGGCGATCGTCGACCTCGCCCTCGCCGAGGAGGATCTCGTCGAGCTTCTCGCCACTCCGCAGACCGGTGTAGGAGATCTCGACCGGGCGGTCGGCCTCGGCGATGAGGCGGCGGGCGACCTCGTCGATGCGCACCGGCTCGCCCATGTCGAGCACCAGCGCCTCGGCGTCGCGTCCGACCGCACCCGCCTGGATGACCAGCTGGACGGCCTCCTCGACGGTCATGAAGTACCGCGTGGCGTCGGGGTGCGTGACGGTGACCGGCCCGCCGTCGGCGATCTGGCGACGGAAGGCGGTGAGCACCGACCCCCGCGAGCCCAGGACGTTGCCGAAGCGCACCGACACCCAGGTGCCGTCGGCCCGACCGCCGGTGTCGGCGGTGAGCCGCTCGGCGATCCGCTTGGTGAACCCGAGCACGCTCGTGGGATCGGCGGCCTTGTCGGTCGAGACGTTGACGAAGCGGTCGACCCCGGACCGCTCGGCAGCGGCGAGCACGTTGCCGGTGCCGCGGATGTTGGTCTTCACGGCCTCGTGCGGGTGCATCTCGAGCAGTGGGAGGTGCTTGAGCGCCGCGGCGTGGAAGACGACATCGGGGCGGTGTTCGGCGAACACCTCGACCATGCGCTCGGCGTCGCGGATGTCGGCGACCACGAGGTTGCGGCTGTCGAGCATGGCGCGACCCTCGAGGTCGAGCTGCACGGCGTGGAGCGCCGACTCGTCACGATCGAGCATGACGAGCTCCGAGGGCGCGAGCCGGAAGAGCTGGCGGCAGAGCTCGGAGCCGATCGAGCCACCGGCGCCGGTGACGAGGACCCGCCGACCGGTGAGGTACCCGCTGATGACCTCGAGGTCGGTGCGGACCTCGCGGCGGCCCAGTAGGTCGGCGTAGCTGACCTCCTGGATGTCGGAGACGTCGATCCGACCGTCGAGGATCTGTGACACCGGCGGGAGGACCCACACCTTGAGCCCGAGGTCGGCGGCGCGCGCCGACGCGGAGCGGACGACCTCGGTCGTGGCCGAGGGGATGGCGATCAGCACGCCGTCGGCCCGGTTCTGCTCGGCGACCCGGGCGAGATCACCGAAGGTGCCCTCGACCCGCAGGCCGCGGATCCGACGCGCCGCGACGCGGCGGTCGTCGTCGACGAAGGCCACCGGCACGTAGCGGCTGTCGGGATCGCCGAGCATCGAGTTGACGACCTGCATGCCGCCGTCGCCGGCACCGAACACGACGAGGCGGGTGCGACCGTCGGCCTCGGGGTCGGGGCGGCGGCGGTGCTCGATGTAGAGGCGCCAGCCGATCCGAGCGGCGGCCATGAGGACGAGCGACATCGGACCGGCGCCGAGCGCCACGCTGACGGGTACGGCCCGGTCGAGGAGGAGCACGTCGGCGGCCGCGCCGAGGACGGTGACGAGTGCCGCCGTGACGAACAGCGCCAGCGTCTCGTCGAAGGCGGCGACGCGCCACCGCCCTCGGTAGAGACCGAAGCCGTAGCCGACGCCGAGCTGGAGGACGACGACCACGACGAGGTAGCGCAGGAGGCCGGCGGAGTCGACCTGGAAGGCCTCGTACTCGAAGCGAGCGCCCGATGCGACGACGACCGCGATGATCCAGGAGAGGGCGTCGGCGACGACGGTCAACCGGTCGCGGTTGCGGAAGGCGAGGCGGAGCACGGAGTCGGACTGGCGCCAGCCGGGCTTCTTCACCGGTGTCTCCTCCATCGGCGGACCTCCTCGCGTGCGTCTCGTTCGATCGAGCCCGTTCCCCACGCGCCCACCCGGCTGCGGCACACACTACTGGCGTGTTTCCGTACGGTCACAGTGCGAAGCGGCCACGCTACGTGCTGCGCGGGACGCTGCCACAGAGCCGGCCCGTCAACGTTCGGTCATCTCCTCGACAGGAGCCGGCGGGCGACGCGACGGTGCACGCGGGCGAGCGGGCCGGGGCTCGGGCGCTGCATCCTCGGATGATCGAGCGCGTCGTCCGGTCCGAGCCGGTTCAGGAGCGGGGTACCGACTCGGTGGCGGCGCACGTTCTCGGCGAGGATCTCGAACGTCGCCTCCTCACGATCGGTGACCGGCGCCGTGACGTGCGGCGTGATCACCGTCCGGGGCGCCCGCCACAGCGGGCTGCCCGCCGGGAGCGGCTCGACCGAGGTCACGTCGAGGCCCACGCCCCCGAGGTGACCGTGGCCGAGGAGATCGACCAGGGCGGCCTCGTCGAGGAGCCCGCCCCGCGCCACGTTGACGAGCAGCGCGTCGGACCGCATGGCGGCCACCACGTCCCGATCGACCAGGTGCCGACTCGAGTCGTTCAACGACGCGGCGAGCACGACGGCGTCGACCTCGGGCACCACCTCGACGAGTCGATCGCCGGCCTCGACCGAGCGCATCTCCTCGAACCCGTCGACCGGTTCGTCCCGTCGTCGGAACCCCACGACCCGGCAGCCGAACGCGCCGAGCAGCTCGGCGGTCGCCCGACCCGTGTGACCGGCCCCGACGACGAGGACCGATCGGGCTCCGAGACCGCGGACCGCCCCGGACCGACCGACGCCCCAGGCTCGCCAACGTTGGGCCCGCTGGTGGCGGGGCAGCTCGGCACCGAGCACGAGCAGGAACATGACGGCGTGCTCGGCGAGGGCGCGCGCCGAACGTCCCGCCGAGGAGGTGAGGGCAACCTGTTCGATGAGCGATCTCGGCGCGTAGCCATCGAGGCCGGCGTGGCCGCAGTGCACCCAGCGCAGGCGGGGCCGGTCGAGGAACGCCGGCCAGGCGTCGCCCCGGAGCACGGCCACGTCGACCTCGTCCAGGTGGCGCTCGACGGCGCGGCGGTCACGGCGATCGACGTGGAGCACGGTCGCCGGGGCGAACAGCTCGTCGAGGCGGCGCCGACCGGCGTCGTCGCTCGCGAAGGTGGAGACGACGCGCTCGATCTCGGTCACGCGTCGGAGGTCTCGTCGCCGAATCGCTCGAGGAGCGCCTCGAAGGCCTCGACGAGCTCGTCGCCCGCCGCGGTCAACCGGGCGTCGTCGAGCTCGAGCCGGCGCACGGCCCGGCGGCGATCCTGCGAGAGCGCGTAGCGCAGGTTGTGACGGAGCTCACCGGCGGCCCAGGCCGCGATGTCGTCGTCGGCGACCGGCCGGCGGGCCGCGATCCCGGGGGTGCGACGGGCGCGGGACGCCGCGAGGTCGTAGTGGACGTGGCACTCACCGCGCAGCCCGTCGATGCGCAGGAGCTCCTCGATGCCGAGGTGGACCGACGCAGCCGGACCGCTCGTCCCGTGCGACGAACGCAGCCAGTAGGCGTGGAGGGTGAGCGGATCCTGCAGCTCGATCGTGCGGTGCCCCGCCGTGCCCGCCCGCGGCCCGGCGCGCCAGGCGAGGATCGGGATCCGAGCGCCGACGGGGAGCCGGCGAACGACGCGCAGCGGCAGGTGGGCGGCCAGCTGGCGCCACACGCTCGACCCGATGCCCGGGACCCTCACGGTCTCCACGCCCCGGATCGTCGCACACCGAC
>JBCCTY010000206.1:0-7214 GCA_039197885.1 Actinomycetota bacterium
CCACCCCCTGGATGGCCGGAGGGTGGGAGTCAGGTGATGAGCTGCCAGTGTCGTTCGGCGCGCTGGGCGCGCCACATGTGGGCGTAGCGGCCGTCGCTGTCGATCAGCTCGGTGTGGGTGCCGCGTTCGACGATCTCGCCGGCTTCCAGCACGATGATCTGGTCGGCCCCGGCGATGGTCGTCAGCCGGTGTGCGATCACGATGACCGTCTTGTCGTGCACCAGGGTGTCGATCGCCGATTGCACGGCGAGTTCGCTCTCCGTGTCGAGCGCCGAGGTCGGCTCGTCGAGGATGACGATCGGTGCGTCCTTCAGGATCGCCCGGGCGATCGAGATGCGCTGACGCTCACCGCCAGAGAGCGCACCGCCGATCTCGCCGACACCGGTCTCGTAGCCGTCAGGTAGTGCCGAGATGAACTCGTGGCAGTTGGCGGCGGTCGCTGCGGCGACGATCTCATCGTCGGCTGCGCCTGGTCGAGCGATCGCGATGTTGGCTCGAATCGAGTCGTCGAACAGATGGACATCCTGGAACACCACCGAGAACTGACGCATCAGTTCGGACTGGCTGAGCGATCGTACGTCGACACCACCGATCGTGATCGTGCCGTGTCGTGGGTCGGCGAACCGGGTCAGCAGGCGGGCGATCGTCGTCTTGCCGCTTCCCGAAGTCCCGACGAACGCCGTCAGGTCACGCTCGTCGGCGGTGAATGACAGCTCACGGACGGCGTCATCGCCGCCATCGGCGTAGGCGAACGAGACATCGTCGAAGACCACCCGCGCTGAGGTGGGAGGGGTGCCGGCGTCGAGCGTGGGCAACTCCTCGATCGCGAACAGCTCACCAATTCGCTCCACGGCGGCTTCGACCGCATCGAACATGATCGAGAAGGTCGCGTAGAGCGACAGCGGCTCGCTGAAACGCACCGCGACGACCGCCACAGCGGCGACCGCCGCGACATCGAGCGATCCGTCGACCACGAGCAGAACCCCGAGCGCCGTCACCGCGAGAATCCCGATCTGGACGATTGCGGCGACGGCCAGAACCGGTCGAGTCGCCGACCGTTGCCCGGCGGATTGCACGGCGCGGAGACGTTCGAGCGAGTCCTGCAGCCGGCGCGACTGCGGTCCGACCTGCCCGGCCGAGCGCAACACCGAGAGGCCCTGGGCGTACTCCACGACCTGCGACGCGACGTCCGCATGGGCCGACAACGACGCCCGCGTCTGGTGGTGACCGTTGGCGCGAATCACCCGATAGAGCGGTGCGGCCATCGGGAAGAGCACCGCCATCGCCACCGCCAGACGCCAATCGACGAAGAGCGTCGCGACCACGGTCACCACCGGCGTGACGATGGTCATGATCACGATGCCGAAGAGGCCGCTCGAGATCGCCACGACGACGTTGACGTTGTCGGTGATCACGTTGTTGAGCTCGCCTGTGCGTCGGCGTGCGAGCTCTTGCAGCGGGATGCGCCTGAGCTGTTCGCCGAGCTCGACCCGGGTCTCGTCGGCAACCTCGAGAGCGATCCGCCACCCGGTCGGTACCGATGCGTACCGCACCATCGCATCGAGCACGATCAGTGCGGCCGCCGTCGCAACGTAGAGCCACACGTCGTCGGAACCGTCGATCAGTGACGACAACAGCGGGAACAGCGTCGCGTACGCGAGGCCCTGGAGCGTCGCAGAGACGAACGAGAAGGCGATCGCCCGCCGCATCAGGAACGCCTTCGAGCCGGACGCCTCCATCATGATGCGGAACGTGGTCAGCATCAGCCCCTCGCCGTTGTCGTCGACCGATCCGATGGGCCGTCGCCGTGGGTGCGTACGCCCCAATCCCGTGCGCGGTTGAAGCTCGACCACAGCCGGGCGTACCGACCGCCGGCCGCGACCAGTTCCGCGTGTGTGCCGGACTCGCTGACTCGGCCGTCGTCGAGGACCACGATCTGGTGCGCGTCCCTCACCGTCGACAGTCGATGAGCGACGACGATGAGCGTCTTGCCTTGTGCCAGCGCGGCGAGGGCGAGGTGGATCTTCGCCTCATTGTCCGGATCGGCGAAGGCCGTTGCCTCGTCGAGCACGATCACGGGCGCGTCCTGCAGGATCGTGCGCGCGATCGTGATCCGTTGGCGCTGACCTCCCGAGAGGCTCGCGCCGCGCTCACCGACCACCGTGTCGTAGCCGTCGGGCAGCTCATCGACGATGAAGTCGTGGGCGTGCGCTGCCCGGGCCGCCCGTTCGACGTCGTCGTCGCTGGCGTCGGGGCGAGCCAGTCGGATGTTGTTGGTGATCGTGTCCGCGAGGAGGAACGGCGTCTGGAACACGAAACCCACGGTCCGGCTGAGCTGCTCGCTGGTCATGTCGCGCAGGTCGACCCCGCCGATCAGCACCTGTCCGTCGTCGGGGTCCCAGAACCGGAGCAACAGCTGTGCGGCGGTGCTCTTGCCCGAACCGGATGGGCCGACGAGCGCGGTGACCGTGCCCGCCGGCGCCTGCAGACTGACGCCGGTGAGGGCGTCGTCGCGACGACCCTCGTACCGGAACGTCACGTTGCGGAGCTCGACCGACGCATCGAGCGGGGCGACGCCGACGGTGACCTCCGGCAGGACCTCGACCGCCCTCCAGCGTTCGATCCGCTTCACCGACGCTGCTGCGTCGACGATCGCCTGCTGCAGCCAGACGATGGGCACCATCGACTCGGTGAGCGTGGGGGCGAGCATCAACATCACGACCAGCGTCTGCAGGTCGATCGATCCGTTGCGGTACATCGGCACGCCGACCACGATCAGCGTGATCACCATCGGCAGGGCCGCGAACACCGTCTTCGCGACGTAGCCCCCGAAGCGGGAGCGGCCAGTCCACTCCCGCAGGACCTCCGTCATCTCGCGCAGCGCGGTTCGGTACCGCTCGAACGAGCCCGAGCCGTCGTCGAACGTGCGCACCACCTGCATGCCCTGGACGTACTCGTTGATCACGCCGCTGACCCGCTCGTTCGCGTCGTCGAGTTCACGGCGCACGGTGTCCGCGTCTCGGAACGCGAACGACATCGCAACGAGCCCGACGAACAGCACGACGAGCGACACCAGCGCAAGTCGCCAATCCAGCACGAACATCAGCACGATCGTGACCAACGGCGCGGCGAACACCCGCGCATACGTGGGGGTCGAGTCGGCCACGAAGACGTGGAGCGCACGAACGTCGTCGACGATGACCTTCTTGATCGCCCCCGAACCAGCGCTCAGCACCTTCCCGTACGGCACCTTCGCCAGGTGCGTGGTCAGCTCGGTGCGAAGGACCTGCTCGAGTCGGAACGCGGCGAGGTGCGAGATGCGGAACGCAATGGTGCGGCACACGAGCGACACGACAACGAGACCGAAGCTCATCGCGAGCAGCGTGACCAGTCGCTGCGAGTCGCGGTCATCGGCGACGAGCTCGCCCACGATCGGCAGGAACATCATGATCGAGCCCAACCACACCGCCAGACCCACCACGGACACGACCATGCCGAGACGGATCTCGCGGCCCACCGGGGCGATCACGCTCCAGACGCTCGGTTCGGACCGCTCGAGCGCTTCGCTGTCCGGCGATGCTGCCAGCTCGTCGGTCGCGTTCCGGGCTGCCAGCGTCGGGCTCACGGAGTCGAACCCCTGCGGATCTCCTCGGGCCTGAGCCCGGGCAGGAGCGGGCTGGTGAACTCGCGTTCGATCATTCGACGGAACAGCGCGTCAGGCGTGTACCTCAAGGCGGCGCGCAGGGCTGCGACCTGGAAGCGACTTCGCGGCGCCGACATGCTCACCCGCCGAGCGGCAGCCGACTGCAATCGCTCGATCTCCGGCCGGAGCTGCTGTTCGTAGGAGTGCAGCGCGGCAGGCACGCCGCCGGAGGTCGAGCCGAGCGCCTGGGCCAGGACGAACGCGCCCGTCACGGCGCCGTCCACGCCGCGTCCCGAGAGCGGCGACATGCATGCGGCCGCGTCGCCCAACAACACCAGCCGCGGAAGCGACCAGGTCGGTGCCTGCACCAGGACGAGCCCATCGCTGAACACCTCGTCGTCTTCGTTCACGGCGTCGGCCACTGCGTGGAACGGCTCCGGCCACGACGCAGTGATCTCCCGGAGCGCCAGGAGTGGCGCGTCGCGCGAGTCGCCGGGCAACGCATCGCGACGTGCGAAGATCACCAACGTGGCGTCACCGCTGCCCGACGGGGCGAGGACCCCGTTCGCTCCGACGCTGCAGTGCTCGAGCCGGGTACCGGGATCGAGCCCGACCGTGTCGGTCGTCGTCGCTCCGACAAAGGCAACCGGCAGCTGATGCTCGGCGTCGTCGGCCACGTAGCGGCGACGAGTCGACGAGTGCACGCCGTCTGCGCCGATGACCAAGTCGTACTCGGCTTCCCTGCCGTTGGTCAGCGTGGCTGAGACCCTGTCGTCGTCGAACACGAGATCGCGCACCGAACAGCCCCGCTCGAACCGGACGCCAGCGCACGCCGCTGCCGCCGACTCGACCATCGATGCGAGATCGCTCCGGTAGGCGGCGATCCCCCGCGAACCATCGGTCACGCTCCGCAGGTCTCGCTGGTAGAGACGAGTCCCGTCAGCGTCGAGACCGATCGTGGTGTCGACGCGGAGGCGGGCCTCGTCGATGGCCTCGCCGAGCCCCATCGTGCGGAGCACGTCGAGGCACTGACCGAAGGCATTCACCACGTAGCCGCGACGTGGCGCATCGGGGCTTCGCTCCACGACGTCGACCTCGACGCCGTCGCGGGCGAGCCAATAGGCGACCGTCGGGCCCGCAATGCCACCTCCGATCACCAGCACCCGCTGAACGGGTGGTCGACGAGCACCCGGGCGGGTCTGCGATGTCATCGCGTGAGCTCCTCCCAGACCGTGATGACCTCGTCCGCGGTCAGGGGGTCCTCAGCGGCGCCGCTGACGATGCGTTCCAGGTCGGTCAGGATCCAGTAAGCGGCGAGCGGCGTGTTGGCGTTCCAGACGTCCGCATCCGGGATGGCAGCAACGGCCTCGCCGCCGGCGTCGCGCAGGCTGTTCTCGTTGATCGACACCGGTGCGAACGTGCCCACGGGCCCGACGACGATGTCGGCGTCGTGGTCGGCCAACGTCTCCTCGGCCACCAGGATGAACGGCCCCGAGCTCGCATCCTGCGCGGCGGACGCCTCCGCGCCCTCGGCGTCGGGGCGTGCCAGGCCCACTTGTTCCACGAGGGTGCCGGCCAGGGAGTCGGGGCCGAAGGCCACGATCTGACCGCCGCCGTAGTCGACGATGATCGAGATCGTCATGCCCTCCCTGCCGGCGGCTCGGACCGCCTCGGCAGTCTGTTCCACCTTGGCGTCGATGATGTCGATCAACTCCTGGGCGCGTCCCTCGGTGCCGGTCGCGGCTGCGAGCACACGCATCTGCTCATCCCATGACCGCTGGAAGTCGGTGAGCACCACGGGTGAGATCTCCCGGAGCGGGTCGGCGACGTTGACGCTGTTCGGATGGCCGACACCGACGATCATCTCCGGTCGGGTTGCGGCGATGGCCTCGACCGATAGCTCGGCTCGACCGATCTGGTTCACCGTCACACCGGCGTTCTCCAAGACCGCCACCGCAGCGCCGTCGCCGAGGAACGCGTTGACCTCGTCGGCCGGCGCGCCGAGCGCGAGCAGCGTCAGTCCTGCGTACTCGTCGAGCGCGAACAGACCGTCGTCGGTCACCGGCACCTCTCGGGTGCCGAGCACGTCGCTGACCTCCACCGTCTCGGCCGAGCCCGAGGCGTCGGCAACCGTCTCGTCGGGCGTCGGCGTGGTCGCCGTCGGTGCGGTGGTCGCAGCGGATGATGGGACCGTCGTCTCGGCGGCGGTCGCCGCCGCGGGTTCGCTCGACGATGTGTCGTCGGAGTCGGAACCGCAGGCGGTCGCCACGACGAGCGGGCCGCACAGGGCGACTGCCAGCACGCGATGTGATCGGGCCCTCATGACATCTCCTCGGAAGCACACTGATACGCCGTGCCAGTAACTTACACACTGTGGAACTAAGGACGGCAAGATCAGGCCTGTTGAGGGTGCTGAACAACCCCAGCACTGATGGTGTCCTGGCTCGGCAGGCGCTCGTCGCTCACCGTGACGTCGCTACAGTTCGGCCATGCCCGACACGTCTCGGCGACTCGGCCTCACCCGGGCCGACGTGGCTCGGGAAGCAGCCGCGATCGTGCGCCGCGATGGTCTCCCGGGGCTGACGATGCGCAAGCTGGCAGACGCGCTCGACGTGTGGCCGAGGACCGTCTACCACCATGCCGGCGGCGGCCGGGAGGTGATCTGCGACCTCGTGGTCGGCACCGTCCTGGCCGGCGTCGAGGCCCCGCCGGCAGAGCTGCCGTGGCAGGACCAGATCCGCACCATCGCGAACGACTTGCGCGACACCTTCGCTGCGCATCCGGGCACCGCCGACCGCATGTTGTCGCACGGCCCGCCGCTCAACGCCGACGTGCTCTGGATCCCCGACCTGGTGCAGTCGATCCTGGTCGCCGAGGGCCTCAGCGTGCTGGACGCGGCCTGCGCATGGTCACTGATCAGCAGTCACGTGTGCCAACAGGTGATCATCGAAACTCGCTGGACCAGCGAGGCGACCGGTCGCGGCACCATGTCGCCGGACGAGCACGAGGCCTACGTCGAGAGCGTCCGTGCCGCCACAGCAGGCCTTCCCACGCTCCAACAGAGTCTCGAATCCATGGCAGAAGCGAGCTACGACCGGGTGTTCAGCTTCGGGCTCGACGTGTTGCTCACCGGCTTCGCAGCATTGACCGAACCGACCGGCGCATCCGCGCAGTAGTCGGACGCTCGGCCTGCTGGCTCGTTCGGCACCGCTGCGGCAATCGTCTCGGTGACCTCGCTGCACGCTTCGAGGGGTTGGGGGCCGAGCGGCGCATCCACGACGGTGCGACGCGTCGCCGCTGCCGCCCCGTTGGGCGGTGGAGTGGGCCAGCCGGTCCTCAGAGCTGAGGCTCCTGCGACGCAGCCGAGGCAGCTGACGCTCAGCCCAGTGCGGTCTCGACGAGTGGCACCATCTGCTCCAGCGCGAAGACCGCTGACATGGTCGAGTTGAGCGAGTAGGCGTTCGACAGATCGCCACCGACCACGATCGAGCGGCCGTCCCCGACGGCGGGGACCGCCTGCCACAGCGGGTCGTTCTCGATGTCGCTGACCTCGAAGCCGATCGGGAACGCG
>JBCCTY010000207.1:0-7187 GCA_039197885.1 Actinomycetota bacterium
CGGTGACCATCCACCTCGAGGAGACCACCGCCGAGCGCGACGTCGTGATCGAACGCGACGGGCGACCCGCCACCGAGACCCTCGCCGAGGTCGGCTTCCTCGCCGCCCGCCCGGTCTGCGCGCACGGGGTGTGGCTCTCGGCGTCGGACCAGGACCTGCTCCGCGAGCACGGCGCGTCGGTGGTCCACTGCCCGAGCTCGAACCTCAAGCTCGGCTCCGGCATCGCCCCGATCGCCGCCATGCGGGAACGGGGCGTGACCGTCGCGCTCGGCACGGACGGGCCGGCCTCCAACGACCGGCTCGACCTCTGGGACGAGCTCCGCCTGGCCGGACTGCTCGCCCGCGGCAGCACCCACGACCCGACCGTCGCCCGACCGGCCGACGTGCTCGCCTGGGGCACCCGCACCGGCGGAGAGGCGATCGGACAGCCCGACCTCGGCCACCTGAGCCCGGGGGCGCGAGCCGACCTGGTGCGGATCGATCTCGACCAGCCGGCCTTCACCCCCGGTCTGCCCGAGGACCTCCTCACCCATCTCGTGTACTCCGGTTCGAGCCGGCACGTCACCGACGTCTGGGTCGGCGGCCGGCAGGTGGTGGCCGATGGTGCGCTGACGACGGCCGACCTGGGCGAGATCCGCCACGAGACGGTCTCGATCGCCCGACGCCTGGCCGCCTGACGATGCCCGATCAGCTGCTCGTCATCCGCCACGGTGAGACCGAGTGGTCTCGCACCGGACGTCACACCGGCCGGACCGACCTGCCGCTCACCGACCGAGGGCGCGACGAGGCTCGCGACGCCGCCCGGACGCTGCTCGACTGGCGGATCGACCACGTGGCGGCGAGCCCCCTGGCCCGGGCCCGCGAGACCGCGGAGCTGGTGGGTCTCGAGCCACCGATCGTCATCGACCACGATCTCGTCGAGTGGGACTACGGCGACTTCGAGGGTGAGCGCACCGTCGACACCCGACGGTCGACCCCCGACTGGTCGGTCTGGACCCATCCGATCACCGGCGGCGAGTCGGTGGAGGACGTCGGGGACCGGGTCGACGCGTTCCTCGGTCGGATCGACGGCCTCGACGGCAACGTCGCCGTGTTCGCCCACGGCCACCTCCTCGCCGTGCTGATCGCACGCTGGTGCGGTCTGCGTCCCGTCGAGGGCCGCCGGTTCGCGTTGGCCACGGCGACGGTCAGCCTGCTGGGGCACCATCGCGAGGATCGCGTCGTCCGGGCCATCAACCACCGCTGCGGTGACGCGCTCCACCCGCCCTCGCGGGCCTGAACCCGCTCACTCGGCGAGTGCCGGGAGCGGGCCGAAGAAGCCGTCGACCCGCTCGATGCGGCCGTCGGCCGCCAACGTGCTCACGTCGAAGCCCTCGATCAGGAGCTCGCCGTCGACGTGGATGTTCCAGGCGTACCGGTAGCGGTCGTGCTGGCCGTCGACACCGCTGGCGAGGGTCAGCACCGCACCGGGGAAGGCACGGTTGAAGCGCTCGACGTTGCGTTCCATGGCCTCGCGACCCTCGTGGAAGTCCTGCGGGTCGGCGAAGACGATGTCGTCGGTGACCGCCTCGCGGAGCAGTTCGCGAGCGCGGTCGAGGTCGCGCTCGTTCCACATGCGGAGGTAGGTGCGCAGGGCGGCAGGCAGTTCGGTCATTGCGGGCAACCTACAAACCGACCGTCGGTTTGTACAGAGGTCGCTACGCTGGCCCCATGGCGACCCAGGCCGAGCGGACGGCGACGACGAGAGCCCGCATCCTCGACGCCGCCCGGGAGCTCTTCGCCGATCGGGGGTTCGACGCCACCACGGTCGGCGACCTGCTCCTGTCGGCCGAGGTGAGCAAGGGCGCGCTCTACCACCACTTCGCCTCCAAGGAGGCCGTCGCCGAGACGCTCTTCGCCGAGACCTCCAGAGCGGCGATCGACGCCGCGTCACGCGCTACCGACGGCGAGACCGACCCGCTCGACGGGCTCGTCGCGGCGTGCCTCCGGTGGATCGACCAGGTCGCCGACCCGGCTGTCGCCACCGTGATGTTCGAGATCGGTCCCTCCGCCCTGGGGTGGGAACGTTGCCGACGCATCGAGGACGCCCACTCGCTCAGGGTGCTCCGACTCGGCATCGGCGCCGCGGTCGCTGCCGGCCGCTTCGCCCCGGACCGGGTCGACCTCGCCGCCCGGACGATCAACGCCGTCTTGGCGGAGCTCGCCTGGTTGGTCGTGCACCCGGAGGAGTCGGCCGTCGACGACCACGACATCGCCGATGTCGTTCGAGCGACCGTCCACGCCCTCGCCGGAGCCGGGACATGAGCGCGCTCACCGAGCTGCTCGCGAGGCTGGGTCTCACCAACGTGCACCTCCGCCGGCCGTCGACCGAGCAGTTGGAGCAGCTGCTGAGCGAACAGGACGGGCTCGACGTCACCTACGCGGAGGTGGGTGCCACCCTCGGACCGCCGCCCGCCGGCTACCACCACCTCCGCGCCGAGCGCACCCTCGGCGCCGACGCCGGAGACTTCGGGCGCGGCGCCGACGCCATCCGCGACTGGGCCGCCCACCGGGCGATGTCGATGTTGCTCGCGCCGTCGACTCCGACGCTCGACGAGGGCTCGACGATGGCCTTCGCGCTGCCGCTCGCCGGTGCGTGGGTGAGCGGTGCCTGCCGGATCGTGCGCGTGGTCGACACCGACGTCTCGTTCGGCTTCGCCTACGGCACGCTCCCCCACCACCCGGAGCGGGGTGAGGAGGCGTTCCTCGTCCACCGCCGCGACGACGGGACCGTGGTCTTCGAGATCGTCGCGTTCTCCCGGCCCGCGACGCTGCCGACACGGTTGCTCGGTCCGATCGGTCGTCGCCTCCAGCGCCGCTCGATCGACCGTTACCTCGACGGCTACGTCGAGGCCGCCCGCGCCGCGACCTGACCGACGACGGGGCTCGCTACGGTCGCCGTCGTGGAGCTCCCCGCGTATCTCGACGAGGTGCAGTCGATCGCTCGCACCGGTCTGCACTACTCCCCGACGGTGTTCGACCGCGAGCGCTTCGAGCGCCTCCTGGCGCTCACCACCGAGGCCTACGCCACGCTGACCGACGTCGATCCGGTCGAGCTGCGGGAGCGCTTCGCCCGTGAGATCGGCTACGTGACCGCGAAGGTCGGCGTCGAGCTCGCCCTCGTCGACGACGACGGCCGCCTGCTCGTGGTACGGCGAGCCGACGACGGCCGTTGGGCCATCGTCAGCGGGTACCTCGATCCGAACGAGCACCCCTCGGAGGGCGCCGCACGCGAGGCGGCCGAGGAACTCGGCCTCACGGTCCGCATCGACGAGCTCGTCGACGTCTACCACCGGCCCGCCGGCGACTGGGGCCCGCACTCGCTCGTCAGCGTGCTGTACCTGGGCACCGTCGAGCACGGCGAGATCGCCCTCGCCGAACACGAGCTGCTCGAGGCCCGCTGGACCCACCTCCACGAGGTCGACGGCGACTGGCACCTCGAGCACCGCGACCGGGCCTCCGATGCGCTCGACCGCTGGCAGGCCCGCCACCGGTCCGACTGATCCGCCGCACCGTCCGACACGGCGACCGCCGATTCGGCACACTCGTCCCTGGCGGAAGGGCCGGTGGATGAGCAACCCGAAGAAGCACTGGATCGACAAGCGGTACTACGAGGACGAGCTCGAGCGGCTCCAGCGAGAGCTGGTGAAGCTGCAGGCGTGGGTCGAGGCGAACCGGCTCAAGGTGTGCGTCCTGTTCGAGGGGCGCGACGCCGCGGGGAAGGGCGGGGTCATCAAACGCATCGTCCAGCGCACCAACCCGCGCACGGTCCGGGTCGTGGCGCTCGGGACGCCGACCGACCGCCAGACGACCCAGTGGTACTTCCAGCGCTACGTCGAGCACTTGCCCGCCGGCGGCGAGATGGTCCTCTTCGACCGGTCCTGGTACAACCGAGCCGGCGTCGAGAAGGTCATGGGCTTCTGCACCGACGACGAGTACGAGGAGTTCCTCCGCTCGGCCCCGGAGTTCGAGCGGATGCTCCTCCGGTCCGGGATCCACCTCGTGAAGTACTGGTTCTCGGTCAGCGACGCCGAGCAGGAGCGTCGCTTCCAGGAACGCATCGACCACCCAGAGAAGCGCTGGAAGCTCAGTGAGATGGACCTCGAGAGCCGCCGTCGGTGGGTCGACTACTCCGTCGCCAAGGACGTGATGTTCGCCCACACCGACACCAAGCAGTCACCGTGGTGGGTCGTCGACGCCGACGACAAGCGTCGAGCGCGGCTGAACTGCATCCGGCACCTCCTCGATCAGTTCGACTACACCGACCTGACCTCACACGAGCTGGAGCTGCCACCCCTGCAGGTGGCGTCGTACGTGCGGCCGCCCGTCGAGGACCAGTCATTCGTGCCCGATCGCTACGCCGAGGGCTGACCGAGCCGCCGATCGGTGACCCGCATCACGACGGCGGCGACGACGGCCCACCCGGCGGTCATGAGCCACGCGGTCCGGTAGTCGGCGGCGTCGACGACGAGGCCGAACACGACCGGCCCGACGACGGCACCGAGATAGGTACCGACCTGGGTGATCCCCGTCGCGGCCGCCGGGCCGGACGGGTTGGCACGGACGATCGCGAAGTTGAACAACCCCGGCCATGCCCAGCCCGCGCCGAAGGCGATCGCCACCGCCGGCAGGAGCACGGCGAGGTCGCCGCTCGAGAGTGCCGCGACCCCGATCGCACCGATGGCCAGCATCGTCGACACGGTCCGCAGTGGTGCACGGCGTGTTCGGTCGGCGCGCCAACCCACGATCACCCGCGAGCAGATGCCGATCGCGCTGCCGAGCGTGAGCAGCAGGCCGGCCGACCCCGATGCGACGCCCGACGCCTCGGCCGAGCTCACCACCCACGCACCGATCGCGCCAGCGGTCGCGGCGCCGAAGACCATGCCCGACGCCGCCACGACGAGGGTCGACACCGCTGAGTCGGGGCGCCTCGGCGGAGCATCGGTGCCCGGTGCGGGACGCCGGCCCTCGTCGCTCAGGCGCAGCATCGCCGCCACCGCGACCACGGCGAGCCCGGCAGCGGCAACGTAGGCCCACCGCCACCCGACCGTGAGCGCGAGCGCGGGGACCGCCAGCCCACCGAGCAGGGTCGCCGTCGGCATGCCGGCCTGCTTGAGCGACACGGCCAGGCCGAGCCGGTGGGCGGGCACCGAGTCGGCGAGCAAGAGGTTCGCTGCCGGCTGGGTCAGGGCGTTGCCGAGACCGCCCACGGCGAGCCCGACGGCGAGCGAGCTCCACGACCGCGCCCCGGCAGCGATCCACAGGTCGGCGACGATGGTCGCCGACAGCGCGACCAGGATCGAGCGCTTCGCCCCCAGCCGTTGGACCAGGCGACCGCCGGGCGCCGAACCGATCGCGGCCGCCAGGAAGAAGGCACCGATCGCGAGGCCGAGCGCACCCTCGCCGAATCCGAGGTCGTCTCGGAGCTGGACCCCGACCGCTCCCGTCAGGAAGGCGGGCAGGACGCTCGACGCCGTGACGACGACGGCGATCGCGACCCGAGCGGCGCCGGGACGACCCGACACCAGTCGTCGCAGCTCGGTCATCGCGGGCACGGTCCAGTCTCGCCCGGCCGAGGCGGGACGGCCGACCGGGGCGCTCACACGGGAGGTGTCGCACCCGGACGGTGGGGCTCGGCCCACCTCGTCGGGGTCGCGCCCCGGCCGATGCCCGCCCGCGGGTTCCGTACCACCACGGACCGTGGGAGGACGCGCTCGAACCGCCTGCTCGTGGACGTACGGTCGTGGGAGCGCGGGTCGACCGCTCACCGACGGGGCCCCTCCGACCGATGGGAGACCGACGGGCGAACCGCTCGAGGACGACGTGCAGCCACGGACCACCCCAGGACGTACGACCAGGTCAGGCGCGGTCTCCGTCGCGCTCGTGATCGTCGCCGGCACCCTCGCCACGCTGGTCGCCGTGGCGACGGCGTCGGGTGACCCCGACCCCTGGCGCAGCAACGACCACGCCCGCCGCCTCGTCGTCGAGGTCGGTGCCGGCGCGACCGCCCGCCTCGACGAGGTGGTCGTCGTGCCCGTCGACCTCACACCGTCGGGTTCGACCGACCTCGATCCGGCGTCGGTGCTCGTGATCGAGGTGGACGAGGACGGTGACGTGGTCGGCGAGGTCCCCGTCCAGGTCGAGGACGTGGCGACGCCGAACGACGCCCGGATCGTGTTCGCCGCGACGGGCGCCACGGCCGCGAACGCGACGAGGCGCTTCCACGTCTACGTCGGTGAGGTCGGGGATGGCGCGCCCGGCTGGTCGGGAGCCGCTCTCGTCACGACGACCGACACGTCCGACGAGGGCCAGGACGTCTGGCGGGTCGAGAACGCCACGGGTGCGCTGAGCTACGTGCAGGACGCCGGCGGCTTCTCGAGCTACGACGACCTGACCGGCGACGACTGGATCTCCTGGAACCCGAAGAACGCCGGCGAGATCAACGCCGAGAGCATCTTCCGTGGCATCCCCAACGCCGTCTTCGACGGGCCCGGCACCGACTACTTCCACCCCGGTCACCCCACGTCGACGAGCACGCTGCTGGTCGACGGTCCGGTCCGGACCGTGATCCGCTCCGAGGCGAACGGGGCGGCCTGGGTGTCGGAGTGGACGATCGGGCCCCGGAGCGCCACGTTCGAGATGCTCGCCACCGACGTCGGGACGTGGTGGTTCCTCTACGAGGGCACGCCGGGCGGGGCGCTCGAGCCGGCCACCGACGACGTCGTGCTCTCCGACGGGACGGCGACGTTGTTGTCGTCGCCTCCGTCGAACGCCGATCTCCCCGACCCGGAGTGGGCGGCCTACCGCGACGGGCTCGACGACCGCAGCCTCCTGCTGGTCTCCCACGACGACGACTCGATCGCCGATCGACGGGCGATCCTCGACGACGCGATGACCGTGTTCGGCTTCGGACGGTCCAACGCCGTCCCGCAGTTCAGCGGTCCGGGTCGCACGGTCTCGATCGAGCTCGTCGAGGACCAAGACGTGGCCCAGCTGGCGACGCGTGCGGCGGCGCACCGTTCGCCGGTGGTCCCGGTCGTCTCCGCGCTCGAGAGTCGTCCGCCGACGACCACGACCACCACGACGACGACCACCACGACCACCACGACGACGACCACCACGACCGCACCGGCCACGACGACCACCAC
>JBCCTY010000208.1:0-7132 GCA_039197885.1 Actinomycetota bacterium
GCGGTCCTCGACGTGCTCGTCGCCCGCCTCGCCGACCCTCGCCGTCGTCGCTGAGCCGGCTGGTCCCGGCGCCCGTCAGACCTTGCGCAGGACGGTGACGACCCGGCCGTAGATCTGGGCCTCGTCGGCCGCGACCTCGATCGGGACGAAGTCGGGGTTGGCCGGCTCGAGCACGATGACCGGGCCGCGGTGGCGCAGGGTCTTGACCGTGGCCTCCTCGCCCGGGAGGGCGGCGACCACGATCTCGCCGTCGAGGGCGTCGGGCTGACGGCGGACGACGACGAGGTCACCGTCGAGGATCCCGGCCTCGATCATCGAGGTGCCCCGGACCCGCAGCATGAAGAGCTCGCCCTCACCGCACAGGTCCGACGGCACGGGGACGAGCTCCTCGACCTGCTCGTTGGCCAGCACGTCGGTACCGGCCGCAACCTCACCGACCAGCGGCACGTGCCGGGTCGACGCCCGCTCCGCCGTGGCACCCGAGGCGGCGTCGTAGCGCACCTCGAGCGCCCTCGGCTTGGTCGGGTCACGTCGCAGGTAGCCGAGGCGCTGGAGCGTGGCGAGGTGGGTGTGGACCGTCGACGGCGACGTGAGCCCGACGGCCTCGCCGATCTCGCGAACCGACGGTGGGTAGCCCCGCTCGTCGAGGTGCTGCTCGATGACGGCGAGGATCGAGCGCTGCCGGTCCGACAGCGGCCGCTCGCCCGTCGGGCCGTCGGCGCTCGCATCGGTGGTGGTCACGTTCCCTCCCGGGTTCGGGTCGTCGGAGGCTCCGCCTCGGGCCGTCGGTCGTCGACGTCTCGGAGCGAACATCCGTTTGGGTCACCGTAGCAGCCGATCATCCGTTCGGGAACGACCGTTCGATCGCCGGGGCCCGATCGGGGAACGGTCGTTCGGTCGCGACGGTTGACCCGAACGCTCGTTCGTGGTCTGCTGATCGGGGAACGGGCGTTCGATGACACACCCCCTCGTCACACTGCACCTCATGGAGCGGTCGAGACGGCGAGGCGTCGAGCGGGCACGGTCCGGGCAGGTCCGGCACACGAGGGAGCGAGGATCCGACATGAGCGAGGCAGCGACGATGGCGTGGCAGCCGACGGGGGCGAACCTGGTGGTCGACGGGTCGTCCGCGCTGGTCGCGACCGACTGGACGTCGCCCCGCCCGCCGGTCCGGCTCCTGCCCGACCGCGACACGACGCCACCGATCGTCGAACCCGAGGTGGCGCGGCGGGCCGCGGCCGTGGCGCTGGTCGTCGGGGCCGTGTTCGCCGTGGTCTCGTTCTTCTCCGGGCTCGTGTGGTCACCGCCCGCCGAGGTTCCCGACGGCGCCGTGGTGGTGGTCGTCGAGGCCGGCGACACGCTGTGGAGCGTGGCGCGCCAGGCCGTCCCGTCCGGCGAGATCGCACCGATCGTGGCCGCCCTCGAGGCCGAACGGGGCGGCGCTCCGCTCCAGGTCGGGGAGGCCGTCGTCGTCGATCCGGGGTGACCCGATCGGGATCGAGTCGGGAGCTCGTCGCCGCGTCCGGTGGCGACGAACCGACCCATCGTCGCCATCGGCGCTCGGGTAGCGTCGACGCCGTGCGCTGCCCGACCTGCGACCACGACGACACCCGCGTGGTCGATTCGCGCCCGGCCGATGCCGGCGCCGCCGTGCGTCGCCGGCGCACCTGCCCGTCGTGTGCCGGGCGCTTCACGACCTACGAGCGGGTCGAGCCGGCCGAGCTCGTCGTGATCAAGCGATCCGGTCATCGCCAGCCCTACGATCCGGCGAAGGTCGAGCGGGGCGTGCGTCTCGCCGTGAAGAACCGCCCCGTCGACGCTTCCCTCGTGACGGCCATCGTCGAGGAGGTCGACCGGGCTGCCCGCGAGCTGGGCCCCGAGCTCGATACCGACCAGGTCGGTCGGCTGGTGCTCGAGCGACTCGAGCCCCTCGACGAGGTGGCCTACCTGCGGTTCGCGAGCGTGCACCGGAGCTTCGACGACGCAGCGGAGTTCGCCCGTGAGGCCGGCCGCCTCCGCAACGGTGGTTCCGGTTCCACCGGCGGTCGCGACGCCGAGCGGTCGCTCACCTCGCCCGACCGAGACCCGCAGTCGTCGCCGATCAGGTGACGCGGCCCCGCGGAGAGCGGAGGCGGAGCTCGTCGCCGATCGGCTGATGCGGTCGCGGAGGGCGAGCTGGTCGTCGATCAGGTGACGCGGTCGCGGAGGTAGCGAAGGAAGAGCTCGTCGCCGTGGCTGAGGACGTGGTGGCGTGTGAACGGGCGCAGGCCGGCCGTGGGCGTGCTGACCATCGTCGGTCCGTCGCCGCCGGCGAGGTGGGGTGAGAGCGTGAGGTTGAGCTCGTCGAGCAGATCGTCCTCGAAGAGCTGGCCGTTGAGGCGGGGGCCGCCCTCGGACAGCACCCGGTTCAGGCCACGAGCTCGGAGCTCGTCGAGGGCCCGACGGAGGTCCACATGGTCGTCGCCGGCCACGATGACGTCGGCCCGCGCTGCCACCCGGGCCCGGCGGTCGTCGTCGGAGCTCGCGACGGTGATGACCAGCGGACGACTCGTCGGGCGGGCGAAGAGCTCGCCGTCGAGGTCGAGGTCGAGGCTGCGGGTGACGATCGCGACCCGCATGACGTCGGCGACGCCGTTGGCGGTCCGACGCGCCACGAGCGCCTCGTCGTCGCCCGGCGCGCCGTACTCCTCGACCCGCACGGTCGCCGCGCCCACGAGCACGACGTCGGCCTGGGCCCGGATGGCGTCGAAGAGGCGGCGGTCGCCTTCGCCACCCAGGCCGCCCGATACGCCGTCGACCGAGATGGCGCCGTCGAGCGAGCTCACCATGTTGCCGAAGACCCAGGGCCGACCGTCGTCGTGGCGGCGCGGGGCGCGCATCGCGGCGTCGAGCGCCCCGTCGTCGTCGAGGTCGATCGGGTCGGGGTGCAGCCGTCGCATCGCCGTCGAACGTACCCGCCCCTGGACCGAGGCCCCAGCGCCGACCGGCGCACCTCGGTCGGCCGGGTCCTCGTCGCGGCAGCGAGCGGGGCTGGTCGGCTGGGTCGACGTGGTGGCGGCTGCCAAGCTGACCGTGGTCGACGATGGGGGAGCGATGAGCGAACGACGGACCGTGGCCCGGACCTGCCCGCTGTGCGAGGCGACCTGCGGCCTCCGGATCGAGCTCGACGGAGACCGGGTCGTCCGCATCCGCGGCGACCGCGACGACGTGTTCAGCCGCGGCTTCATCTGCCCGAAGGGCTCGACGCTGCGCCAGCTCCACGAGGATCCCGACCGGGTCCGTCGGCCGCTCGTCCGCCGTGACGGCGAGCTCGTCGAGGTCGGCTGGGACGAGGCGTTCGCCGAGATCGGTCGGCGGCTGGCACCGATCGTCGCCGACCACGGTCGTGAGTCCCTCGGCGTCTACATCGGCAACCCCAACGCCCACAACCTCGGCTCGATGGTCTTCCTCCGCACCCTGATCTCGGCCATCGGCGGCACCCGGCGCTTCTCGGCCGGCTCGGTCGATCAGCGCCCGAAGGAGCTCTCGAGCGCGCTGATGTTCGGATCGGTGACCGTGCCGGTGCCCGATCTCGATCGCACCGATCTCGTCGTCATCCTCGGGGCCAACCCGCTCGCCTCGAACGGCTCGCTCTGCACGGCGCCCGACTTCCCGGGTCGCCTGCGTGCCATCCAGGAGCGGGGCGGACGGGTGATCGTCGTCGACCCCGTCGCGACGGCGACCGCCGAGCTGGCCGACGTCCACCTCGCCATCCGGCCCGGGACCGACGCCCACCTCCTCGCGGCGATCGTCCAGGAGATCGATGCCCGCGACGGCGTCGACCTCGGGCATCTCGCCGACCACGTCAACGGCCTCGACGAGGTGCTCGCCGGGGTCTCGGCCTGCACGCCGGAGCGTGCCGCCGAGGTCTGTGGCATCGGCGCCGACGAGATCCGGACGCTGGTCACGGCCCTCGTCGATGCGCCGACGGCAGCCGTCTACGGCCGCATCGGCACCTGCACCCAGGAGTTCGGCGCCACGAGCAGCTGGCTCATCGACGTCGTCAACGCCATCACCGGCAACCTCGATCGGATCGGGGGTGCGATGTTCACGACCGGAGCGGTGGGGCAGCCGTCGACTCGCGGCGAGCCGGGCCGCGGTCGGGGGGTCCGGACCGGCCGGTGGACCAGCCGGGTCTCGGGTCAGCCCGAGACCATGGGGGAGCTCCCGGTCAACGTCCTCGCCGAGGAGATCGAGACCCCGGGCGAGGGTCAGATCCGGGCGCTCGTCTGCGTCGGTGGGAACCCGGTGCGCTCGCTGCCCAACAGCGAGCGCCTGGATGCGGCCGTCGGGTCGCTCGACCTCCTGGTGGCCGTCGACATCTACGTCAACGAGACCACGCGGCACGCCGACGTGATCCTGCCGTCGCCGTCAGCGCTGCAGAAGTCGCACTACGACCTGTTGCTCTACAACTTCGCCGTCCGCAACGTCGCCAACTACTCGCCACCGGTGCTCCCGCTCGACGACGACCAGCTCGACGAGTGGGAGGTGCTGCTGCGCCTGGCCCGGGTGATGTCGGGCCGGGGCGACGCCCAGGGGGCCGCGATGGGGGAGGCGATGGGGGACGCCGGGGTGGACGCGATGGGGGACGCCCAGGGGGACGCCGGGGTGGACGCCGAGGTCGACGCGATGGTCGACGCGATGGTCGAGCATCTCGTGCGCAGCGCCGTCGCCGATGAGCACGGTCCCGTCCACGGACGTGACCCCGAGGAGCTCCTCGCGATGTTGGGGGGCCGTCGCGGCCCCGAGAAGGTCCTCGACCACCAGCTCCGGACCGGCCCGTTCGGCGACGGGTACGGCGCCGACCCCGACGGGATCAGCCTGCAGCACCTCCTCGATCACCCTCACGGCGTCGATCTCGGGCCGTTGCAGGAGCGGCGGGTCCCCGACCTGCTCCGGACGCCGTCGGGGCGCATCGAGCTCGCCCCCGAGCCGTTCCTCGCCGATCTCGCCCGGGTCGAGGCGTCGCTCACGCCGACCGACGCCCACGACGGCGATGGCCTGCTCCTCGTCGGCCGGCGCCACCTCCGGTCGAACAACTCCTGGATGCACAACGTCGAGGTCCTGGTGACGGGTCGCGAGCGCTGCACCCTCTGGATCCACCCCGACGACGCGGCCGCGCTCGGCCTGGAGGACGGCTCGACGGCGACGGTGACGTCCCGGGTCGGCGAGGTCGAGGCCCCGGTCGAGGTGACCGCCGCGGTGCGGCGGGGGGTCGTGAGCCTGCCCCACGGCTGGGGTCACGGCGTCGATGGTGCCCGCCTCGCCACGGCCGCCACGCGGCCCGGTGTCAACGCGAACGCCCTGACCGACGACGCTGCGTCGGACCCGGTCTCGGGAACCACCGCCCTCACGGGCATCCGCGTGGGGGTGGCTCCCGCGGGCGAGGGGGAGGGGATGACGCGGAGGGATCAGGTGCTCGCGTGAGCGGGTCGCCGCCGTCGGTGAACGTGTGCCGGAACGATGGTCGCAGGTGCGCACGTCCCCCGGTCATCCACAGGTCTGTGGACAACTCGACCGCTCTGACCAGGCAGAACGCTCCTCGTGGGTGGGTGACTGACCACTCGGGGTGAGGGCGGTCCGGTCGGTCCACAGGCCCTCCACCGGATCCACCCGACCAGCGGCGCGAGATCCCCAGTCCGTCCTCTCGTTGCCCGCAACACCCCCGTCGTACGGTGCGGTGGTGGCCCTCGAAACGACCGGCGACGTGGGTGTCGAGTTGGTCACGTCCAGTGGTCGCGCGATTACCACTTGCGAAACCCGGTCGACACTGGTGTAATTACATTCCTGTCATTCGTGGTTCGGAGGGATCAGGACCACAACATGTGGTGTCACCGGGGTCCGGGGGGATCGGCGGCGTCGGGGCGGTGAGCCCTGGCGCGGTGTCGAGTCTCGACGACGCCCCCCGCACCCACCACCGACAGGCACACGCATCGAGCGACCGGCCGCACGCGGCCACGAGAACACCACCGCACGGCCCAGGGACGGTCCGCACGGTGCCAGCGACGACAACGAACGACTCGACACCGTGGTCCACCGGATCACCGAGCCAACAAGGAGACGTGGGGATGGCCCTCGCACCGCAGCAGGCGACGATCGGAATCCGGCGGCACTACACGACGGCGGGGGTGGACCCCTACGCCGGCATAGGGTGGGAGCGCCGCGACGCCCGGATCACGAACTGGAAGGACGGCTCCGTCGCCTTCGAGCAGCTCGGTGTCGAGTTCCCCGCCTCCTGGTCGCTGAACGCCACGAACATCGTCGCCCAGAAGTACTTCCGCGGCACCCCCGGTACCGACGCCCGTGAGTCGTCGCTGCGTCAGGTCATCGATCGCGTGGCCGACACCGTGACCGAGTGGGGCCGCGGCGACGGCTACTTTGCCGACGACGCCGAGGCCGACGCCTTCAACGCCGAGCTCAAGCACGTGCTGGTGACCCAGCGCGCCGCCTTCAACTCGCCGGTGTGGTTCAACATCGGCGTCGACGGCGTCCCCCAGCAGGCCTCGGCGTGCTTCATCCTCTCGGTCGACGACGAGATGGACTCGATCCTCAACTGGTACGTCGAGGAGGGCACGATCTTCAAGGGTGGCTCGGGTTCGGGCATCAACCTGTCGAAGATCCGTTCGTCGGTCGAGCCGCTCAAGGGTGGCGGCACGGCCTCGGGGCCGGTGAGCTTCATGCGGGGCGCCGACGCCTCGGCCGGCACCATCAAGTCGGGCGGCAAGACCCGCCGCGCCGCCAAGATGGTCATCCTCAACGCCGACCACCCCGACGTCGAGGACTTCATCTGGTGCAAGGCGGTCGAGGAGCGCAAGGCCCGTGCGCTGCGCGACTCCGGCTTCGACATGGACCTCGACGGCCGTGACGCCATCTCGATCCAGTACCAGAACGCCAACAACTCGGTCCGGGTGACCGACGAGTTCATGCAGGCCGTCGAGGACGACGCCGACTGGCACCTCCGCGAGGTCACCACCGGCAACGTCGTCAAGACGATGCGGGCTCGCGACCTGTTCCGCCAGATCTCGCAGTCGGCGTGGGAGTGCGCCGATCCGGGCATGCAGTTCGACACCACGATCAACCACTGGCACACCGC
>JBCCTY010000209.1:0-7130 GCA_039197885.1 Actinomycetota bacterium
AGCGAGGTGGTGGCGTCGTCCCACATCACCAGGTCGGACTGGCGGAGCAGGCCCGACACACCGAAGCGCAGGACTTCGCCGCCGACTCGCCGGTCGAAGGAGATCGCCGTGTTGCACAGCGGGCAGTAGGTGACGGCGACGGGGACGTCGCCGAACTCGTCGTTGACGATCTCGTGCTGGGTGAGGATGGCGAGCGGGTAGAAGCGGCGGATGCCGTCGAGCTCGACGAGCGCCCCGGGCGACGGAGCCGTCAGCCATTCACTGGCGGCCTCGAGCGACTCGTACACCGGCTCGTCGATCGGTGGGATGCGGTCGCGGGGGTCGACGGCCCGGATGCCGACCGCGAGCTCGTTCAGGTCGATGGTGCGGTTGGTCCAGTCGGTGTCCCACGGTGCGGTCGCCTCGCCGACCGCACCGGGCGGGACGTCGTCGGTCCCGATGTCGGGGAGGTCGTCCTCGGTCGCATCGGTCGTGGCCGTCGAGCCGGCGCCCGTGGTCGCCGGCGCGTCGTCGGCTGCGGCCACGTCGTCGGCGCCGTCGTCGTCGGACGAACAGGCCGCGGCGAGGAGCACCAGCGCCAGGAGCACGGGGCCGAGCAGGAAGGAGCGGGCCCGTCGGTCATGCGGTGACATGCCCGGTGAACCCCCGACCACCGCCCCGACTTCCCGCTCCGTGGATCTACCCGGCAGGTGGTGACCGGACCTGGCCTCGTGTAGCGTCAGGCGGTCCGTCGAGTCGTCCGACGGCCACAGGAACGGGCTGTGGCGCAGCTTGGTTAGCGCGCTGGTCTGGGGGACCAGAGGTCCCGGGTTCAAATCCCGGCAGCCCGACACACGAGGTCGGTCGAACCCGCCGTCGCCGGGTTCTCATCCCGGCAGCCCGACACGCGAGGTCGGTCCAACCCGCTGCCAGCGGGTTCACACCGCCGCAGCCCGACGGATCAGGAGCAGGCAGACCACGTGCCCTACGAGCTCGGTGTCGACCTCGGCACCACCTACACCGCAGCGGCGGTCCGACGCGATGGCGTGATCGAGGTGGTCGACCTCGGCAACCGGGCGGCGACGATCCCCTCGGTGGTCTTCCTGCGTGAGGACGGCTCGATCCTCGTCGGCGAGGCGGCGAACCGGCGTGGCGTCACCGACCCGGCGCGCATCGCCCGGGAGTTCAAGCGTCGCATCGGCGATCCGACGCCCGTCGTGGTCGGGGGCACGCCCTACTCGGCCGAGGCGCTGTCGGCCCGTCTCCTCCAACAGGTCATCGCGATCGTCAGCGAGGGCCAGGGCGAGCCGCCCGCGACGGTCGCCGTGACCCATCCGGCGAACTGGGGTCCGTACAAGCTCGACCTGTTCCGACAAGCCTTCCAGATGGCCGACCTCGACAACGTCATCACCCTCACCGAGCCCGAGGCCGCCGCGGTCCACTACGCCACCCTCGAACGGGTCGAGCCCGGCCGCGTGGTCGCGGTGTTCGATCTCGGCGGTGGCACGTTCGACGCCTCCGTGCTCCGCAAGCGCGACGACGGCTTCGACCTGCTCGGTCGGCCGGAGGGCATCGAGCGTCTCGGGGGCATCGACTTCGACGAGGCGATCTTCAACCACGTCGCCCAGCACCTCGGTGGCGCGCTCGGACGCCTCGATCCCGACGATGCCACGGCGCTGGCGTCGGTCGCACGGCTCCGGGCCGACTGCGTCGACGCCAAGGAGGCGTTGTCGACCGATACCCAGGTGACGATCCCGGTCGTGCTCCCGAACCTCCAGACGGAGGTGCGCATGACGCGGTCGGAGTTCGAGCAGCTCATCCGTCCGAGCCTCACCGACACCGTCGGAGCGGTCCGGCGGGCGGTCCGTGGTGCGCAGCTCGACATCGGCGACATCGACGTGGTGCTGCTCGTGGGGGGGAGCAGCCGCATCCCGCTCGTCGCGCAGACGGTGGCCGGCGAGCTGGGCCGACCGGTCGCGGTCGACGTCCACCCGAAGCACTCGGTCGCGCTCGGTGCCGCGCACCAGGCCGGCGTCGCCTCGGGCGCGCCGACGGTCGCACCGCCCGCTGCTGCGCCGCCGCCTGCCCCCACGTCGCCGGCCCCGACGACGCCGGCTCCCGCTGTGCCTGCGGCGGCTCCCGCCGCGCCTGCGCCGCCTCCTGCCGCGCCGTCGGCTCCGGCGCCGGCGTCGCCGCCGGTGGTCGAGCCCACGACCGCGACTGCCGCCACGTCGACGGCCCCGGGCTCGTCGACGGCGGCACCGGTCGTCGGCTCCGAGGACGGGGGCGGACCATCGAGGGGCGTGTTGGTCGGCGCCGCCGCGGCGCTCGTCGCCGCCGTCGTCATCGGGCTCGTGCTGGTGGCCGGAGGCGGTGGTGACGACGCCCCCGACGACGTCACGGCGATCGGTGCCGAGGGCACCGCGGCACCCGACGAGACGATCGCGCCGTCGACCGATCCGCCGGTGCCGACGACCGAGCCCGTCGTGCGATCGGCGCTCGTCCAGGCGGCTGCCTCCGGCGGGCAGTTCACCGCCTCGTCGGTGCTGCTCGACAACGGCGCCATCAACGTCGCCGTCGCCTTCGACTCGGTCTGGGTCGCCATGCACAACAGCAGCGAGATCTGGCGTCTCGACCCCGTGACCCTCGACATCGAGGCCCAGATCTTCACCGGTCCCTCACCGCTCGGGCTCCAGGCCACCGACCGCGGGATGTGGGCCGGCAACGCCAACGGCAGCACGATCTCCCTGATCGATCCGGCGACGAACACCGTCGTCGAGGAGCTCGACGTCGGACCGTCCCCCTTCGGGATGACCGCCCGCGACGGGCTGCTCTACGTGGCGGTCCGAGCGGCGTCGGAGGTCGTCGTGGTCGACGAGGCGACCGTTCAGGTCGTCGCCCGCTCCGGCGACCTCGGTGGCGACCCGGCGACCGTGCAGATCGTCGACGACGTCCTCTGGGCCGGTGCGGTCAAGGAGGTCGATCTCCTCTGGCAGCTCGCCATCGACGACGTCACCGACGTCGTCACCTTCCGCGACACCGCGATCACCGACGCGACCGGACCTCGCGCCCTCGAACGGCCCGGCCCGTCGCACTTCGAGGCCGCGGCACCGTGCGACTGCGTCGTCGTGGGCTATCCCGACCCCAACCAGATCATCACGCTCGACGGTGACGGTGCCGAGCTCGCCCGAGTCGAACCCGCCGGTGTTCCCATCCACCGCGTCGTCGACGACGTCGTGTGGATGACGCCGGCAGGGTCGACCATCGTCCAGGCGCTCGACGCCCGCGACCTGTCCGTCGTGGCCGAGATCGACACCGGTCGGGCGCTCGAGGAGCGGCTCTTCGCCGTGGGCGACGACGCGCTCTACCTGATGGCCACCGGGCCGAACGGCGAGTCCGAGCTCATCCGCATCGCCGCCCCGACCGCGGGCTGAGCGGGACCCGCCGGATCAGCCGAACTCTGCGTCGTAGTCGGCCATCGCTGCCTCGATGACCCGGTGGGCGTGCTCGCGGCCGTACCGCTCCTCGATGGTGACCTCGTGAGGCTGACCCGGGACGAGCTTGTAGGTGAGGAAGTAGTGCTCGAGCCGGTCGATGAGCTTGGTCGGGAAATCGGCCAGATCGACGGTGTCGGCCCACACCGGGTCCTTGGCCAGGACGGCGAGGATCTTGTCGTCGGCCTCGCCGCCGTCGATCATCCGCAGGCCGCCGACGACGCGGGCCGTGAGGAGCACGTCGGGCTTGTCGATCGCCCGCTCGGAGAACACGCAGATGTCGAGCGGGTCGCCGTCCGCCACGCCGGTCGTCGGGGTGAGGGCGGCGACCCGGTCACCGCAGTAGGTACGGGGGATGAGCCCGTAGAGGGTCGGGGGAGAGCTGCTGGTCTGCTGGACGCGGTCGACCTTCAGCAGCCCGCTGTCCTTGTCGAGCTCGTACTTGACCGTGTCGAGCGGCGTGATCTCGATGTAGGTCGTCACGAAGGCGGGGGCGTCGGGGCCGGCGGGGATGCCGTGCCAGGGATGGGCGCGTCTGGACTCGACCGTCACGGCGCCAGGGTGCCACGTGCGTGGGGTGGATGGTGACGGCGTGGCCTCAACCGTCGAGGCGGAGTGGCCGATGGCCGGACATGGGGTTGTTCCGTCGCCGCCGGTCGGAGTTCGTCGGCCTCACCGCCGAGGACCGGCAGGTGATGACGCTCCTCGTCGAGGCCGGTGCCGACCTTCGTCGGCCCCGCCACGTC
The DNA here is from genome assembly GCA_039197885.1 of Actinomycetota bacterium. Classification (GTDB taxonomy): domain Bacteria; phylum Actinomycetota; class Acidimicrobiia; order Acidimicrobiales; family Poriferisodalaceae; genus JBCBSZ01. The sequence continues at coordinate 4,220 of JBCCTY010000209.1, forward strand.
GACCACTACCTGTACTTCGAGGTGGAGGACGACGCCATCGCCGCTGCTGCCGAGGCGACCGGTGCCGGCTGGGACGTCCGCCTCGATGCCACCGACTCCGAGGTGCCGGTCTGGTGCCTCCAGGTCGAACGGCACGAGGTGGTGTTGACCGCCGAGCTGCTGAGCGAGGACCGGACGACGTTGCGCGACCTCGCTGCCCGTCGCAACGGCGAGTACGACGGCTGGGGTGCGGAGGTCTGACCCGGTCCTGGGCAGGTTGCCGCGCTCGGTCCCGGACCGCCTGGTTCCCGTTGGACAGGGTGTCCAGTCTCCAGGCGGAGTCTTGCGGCGGCGGTGGTGATGCGCTCATCTGGCCTGGACGATCTGTGCCATGGGAGGCGTCATGACCGCTGCCACGTCCACCTCGATGGCCGGCGCGCCGGCGGCCCGCCTCACGGGCTGGGACTCGATCGAGTTCTGGGTTGGCAACGCCCGGGCGATGGCCGGCTTCCTGTGCGGCTCGTTCGGCTTCACGGTCACCGCCTACGCCGGGCCGGAGACCGGCGTCGACGACCGGGCGTCCTACCTCCTCGAGCAGGGGAGCATCCGTCTCGTCGTGACCGCCGGGCTGACGCCCGACTCCGAGATCTGGAACCACGTCCGCGAACACGGTGACGGTGCCCACGACCTCGCGTTCGTCGTCGACGACGCGACCGCCACCTACGAGGCCGCGGTCGATCGCGGTGCCCGGTCGGTCCGCGAGCCCTATGAGCTGCGCGACGAGCACGGCGTCCTCCGCCTCGCGGCCGTCGCCACCTACGGCGACACCAAGCACACCTTCGTCGACCGCAGCGACTACGGCGGGCACTACTGCCCCGGGTTCGAGCGCGACGGACTCCCGCCGATGCCGGAGGGCCGTCCCGTCGGCCTGCTCGACATCGATCACGTCGTCGGCAACGTCGAGGCCGGGCAGCTCGACCGGTGGGTGGCCTTCTACGAGGAGGTCATGGGCTTCACCCAGCTCCGCCACTTCGACGAGGAGCAGATCGCCACCGAGTACAGCGCGCTCCGGTCGACGGTGGTCTGGAACGGCTCGAACGTCGTCATGCCGATCAACGAGCCGGCAGCAGGGCTGCGCAAGAGCCAGATCCAGGAGTACCTCGACACCTACCAGGGTCCGGGTGTCCAGCACCTCGCCTTCAGGACCGACGACATCGTCGGCGCGATCGGCTCGCTGCGAGGGCGTGGTGTCCGCTTCCTCGAGGCCAACGACGCCTACTACGACGACGTACGCTCCCGATATGACCACCTCCAGCTGCCGTGGGAGGAGCTCCAGCGCCTCGGGATCCTCGTCGACGACGAGGACGAGGGCCACCTCCTCCAGCTCTTCACCGAGCCGTTGACGGATCGACCGACCGTGTTCGTCGAGATCATCCAGCGAGGCGGCGCCGCCGGCTTCGGCGAGGGCAACTTCAAGGCGCTGTTCGAGTCGATCGAGCGGGAGCAGGCCCGGCGAGGCAACCTGTGACCGGTCGCCCGAGGCCGGCGATCGAGGCGCTGCCCGGCTACCGCCCCGGTCGCTCGGCGGCGGACGCCGCGGCCGAGCACGGCCTCGCCGAGGCGGTCAAGCTGGCCTCCAACGAGCTGCCCTTCGGGCCGCTGCCGTCGGTTCGGGCGGCGATGATCGAGGCCGCCGAGGGCGTCCACCTCTACGCCGACCACCGGGCGACGGCGCTGCGGGCGCAGCTCGCCGAGCGTCACGACCTCGAGGCCGATCGCGTGATGATCGGCTGCGGATCGGCGGGGATCCTCCAACAGCTCGCGCTGACCTACCTCGACCCCGGCGACGAGGTGGTCTACGGGTGGCCGAGTTTCGAGGCCTACCCGCTGTTCGTGCAGCTCGCCGGTGCCACCGCCCGCACCGTCGACCTGCGTCGCCAGAGCGTCGCCGTCGACGGCCTGATCGACGCGATCGCCGAGCGCACCAAGCTCGTCCTCGTCGCCAACCCCAACAACCCGACCGGCACGGCGATCGGCCTCGACGACGTCCGCCGCCTGCTCGCGGCGTGCCCGCCGACCTGCCTCGTGGTGCTCGACGAGGCCTACCGCGAGTTCGTCACCCACCCGGCGGTGCCCGATGCGGTACCGCTGCTCTCCGAGCACCCCCACCTGGTGATCCTGCGGACCTTCAGCAAGGCCCACGGCCTCGCCGGGCTCCGGGTCGGCTACGGCTTCGCACGGCCCGACGTCGCCGTCGAGATCGACAAGACGCTCCTGCCCTTCGCCGTCAACGGGATCGGACAGGCGGCAGCCGCTGCCAGCCTCGCCGCTGACGCCGAGATGGACGAGCGCGTCGCGAGCGTCGTCGCCGAGCGCGAGCGTGTCACCCGAGCGTTGCGCGAGTCCGGTTGGTCCGTGCCGCGGAGCGAGGCCAACTTCGTCTGGTTGCCCGCCGGTGCGGCCTCGGCCCGTCTCGGCGATGACCTCGAGCAGCTCGGCTACGTGACCCGTGCCTTCGCCGACGTCGGGGTCCGGGTCACGATCGCGGGACCCGAGCACAACGACGGCTTCCTCGCTGCGTTCTCCAAGGCTGCCGACACCGTCGACCCCTCGGCCTGGCAGCTCCCCACCGGCGAGCTCGCCCGGCGAGTCCAGGGAGCGCTCGACGACCTGGCCGCCGCGCTGGCGCGTCTCGAGGCCCACGCCGAGCAGGTCCCGCCCTCGGGGACGACCGATGCCGACGAGGCCACCGGCGAGCGCTGGGAGGCCGGCCAGGTCTGGGCCCACCTCACCGAGTTCGGCAGCTTCTGGCTGCCGCAGCTGCGTTCGATCGTCGATGCCGCGTCCGACGAGCCCGTGCCGTTCGGCCGCACGAAGCAGGATCCGCACCGGATCGCCATGATCGAGGAGCGACGGACCCACGACGTGGCCA
>JBCCTY010000210.1:0-7115 GCA_039197885.1 Actinomycetota bacterium
AGCGAGGTGTCGGCCCTCAACCGCCTGGCCGGTGCCACGGTGCGGCTCTCCGACGACACGGTGCTGCTCGTCGAGCTCGCCTGTCGGGCATGGCACGAGACCGGCGGCCGCTTCGATCCCACGATGCTCCGCGCCGTCGAGGCGGCCGGCTACACGGACAGCTTCGACCGGCTCGGCCCGACGGTGTCACGACCGCCGGGCGACGAGCGCTCCATCGGGGCCTGCCATGCCATCGAGGTCGATCGGAGAGTGGGTTCGGTGCGGCTGCCATCCGGGGGTGGCTTCGACCCCGGCGGCATCGGCAAGGGTCTCGCCGCCGATCTGGTCAGCCACGAGTTGTCGACGAGTGGCGTCGACGGCGGATGCGTGAACCTCGGTGGCGACCTCCGGGTGTGGGGTGTCGGTCCTCGCGGCGGCGGGTGGCGGGTCGGCCTCGGCGCTCGCACCATCGAGCTCACCGACGTCGGGGTGGCGACGAGCGGCACCCGACGGCGCGCCTGGCAGGTCGACGGCGAGGCGGTCCATCACCTGATCGACCCGACCACGTCACGCCCCTCGACCTCGGGGCCGGACACGATCACGGTCATCGCCGGGGCGGCCTGGCGCGCGGAGACGTCGGCAACCGCGCTGTCGGCCACGGCGGGCGACGACGTCGCCGCCCTCGCCGAACGTTGGGGTGTTCGCGCCATCCTCCGGTGAGCGACCCGAACCCCCGGCGGTGTCGGGCCGCGGCCGGACCCTCTCCCGACGCGCCGGAGGTCGTCAGTCGACGGCGAGCTGGCCCTGGAGCCCCTCGACGGCGTCGATGAACTCCTCGACCATGTCGTAGACCACCTGGGCGGCGCCCTTGCGCTGGTTCATGTCACCGACGATCTGCCCGACGAAGTAGTTCACGAGCTCTGCCGCGCCCGAGCCGCTCGTGTGGGCGGCCCGGGCGATGCGCTTCTGGGCCTGTGCGGTGAGCACCGGCTGCAGCGGCATGCCGAGCGGCTCGGGGGTGTCGGCCCGCTCCCACTCGTCGGTCCACGCCGACCGCAGCATCCGGGCGTGCTTGCCGGTCAGCGAGCGCGAGCGGATCGTGTCGGCCGAGCTGGCGGCGAGGAACTTCTCCTTGACCGCCGGGTGGGTCTCGGCCTCGTCGGTCGTGAGCCACACCGATCCACACCAGACCCCCTGCGCGCCCAGCGCCATCGCAGCGGCCATCTGACGACCCCGACCGATGCCACCGGCGCCGAGCACCGGGATGTCGACGGCGTCGACGATCTCGGGGATCAGCACCATCGAGCCGATCTCGCCGGTGTGACCGCCGGCCTCGGATCCCTGGGCGATGATGACGTCGACGCCGGCGTTCTGGTGGCGCTGGGCGTGGGCCGGTCGCCCGGCGAGCGCGCCGACCAGGCGACCCGCCTCCTTGCACCGGTCGATGAGGAACTGCGGCGGCGGTCCGAGTGCGTTGACCACGAGGCCGGGCCGATGGGCCAGCGCGATGTCGAGCTGGGGCCCCGCCGCGTTGGCCGAGAACGGTGCTGCGTTCGCATCACCCTCGGGCACGGTGCCGGCGCGGGTGTCGTCGTCGGCGGGCAGCTCGGGGACGTCGTAGCGGGCGAGGATCTCGTCGATGAACTCGCGGTGCTCGCCGGGGATGAGCTGGGCGATGTCGTCCCGGGTGAACCCGCCGTCCTCGTCTCCCGCGTACTTCGCCGGGACGATGAGGTCGACGCCATAGGGCCGGTCGCCGACCTCGTCCTCGATCCAGCCGAGATCGATCTCGAGCTGCTCGGGGCTGTGGGCGACCGCACCCAGCACACCCATCCCGCCCGCCTTCGTCACCGCGGCGACGACGTCGCGGCAGTGGCTGAAGGCGAGGATCGGCACGTCGATCCCGAGCAGCTCGGTCACATCGGTCCGCATGTCAGCTCCTCCTCGCCGTCTGGGTCTCGGCCCAGCTCATCCCGGCCTGGACGTTCGGTTCTCGCGGCAGGCCCAGCACCTGCTCGGCGACGATGTTGCGCTGCACGGCGAACGTGCCACCGCCGAGGGTCAGCGCCGGGGCGAACAGGTAGCCGTAGTGCCAGATCGGGTCGACATCGGGGAACTGGCTCTCGTGGCCACGGGGGAAGTTGACCTCGGTGGCGCCGCCCCGCATCCCCGCCGGGATCTCACCCGGCGGACCGGATCCCTCGAGCATGCCGTCGGCGCCGGCGAGCTCCTTGGCGAGCTCCATCACGACCTGGCCGTGCTCGTCGGCCATCAGCTTCTGGATCGAGGCCTCCGCTCCGGGGGTCCGGCCCTGGAGCTTGGCGCTCAGCGTGCGGAGGCGGTTGAGTCGCAACACCTCGGCCTCGCAGTGCAACCGGGCCAGGCGCTGGCGGAGGATCGGGTCGTCGACGCCACCGGTGGCGACCACGAGGTCCTGGAGCATCTGCGCCGACGGACCGGCACCCCAGAGCGACCCGGCCGACGACAGCGACACGCGCTCGTTGGCGAGGGTCACCTTCGCCAGGCGCCAACCGTCGCCCTCCTCGCCCACGAGCAGGCTCTCGTGGAGGCGGACGTCGTCGAAGAACACCTGGTTGAACGAGTGGGCGGTGGTCATGTCGACGATCGGGCTCATCGTGATGCCCGGCGTGTCCATCGGACAGATGAAGTAGGAGATGCCCTGGTGCTTCGGCGCCCCGGGGTCGGTACGGGCGATGAGGATCCCGAGGTCCGAGCCGTGCGCGCCGCTCGACCAGATCTTCGAGCCGTTGACCACGTACTCGTCGCCGTCCTTGACCGCACGGGTCGCGAGGTTCGCGAGGTCGGAGCCGGCGTCGGGCTCGGAGAAGAGCTGGCACCAGACCTCCTCGAAGTTGAAGATCTTCGGGAGGTAGCGCCGCTGCTGCTCCTCGGTGCCGGCGAGGAAGATGGTCGGCGCCGCCCAACCGACGCCGATGGCGTTGCTCGCCGGTGAGCCCTCTCGGCGGTCGACCTTCAGGCCCTCGAGCTCCTGCGCGATGATCACCTGGTGGATCGGGTCGGCGTCGATCCCCCATGGCTGCGGCCAGTGAGGCACGACATAGCCGGCATCGGCGAGGTCCTGCTGGGTCGGCTCCGGGTGAGCGGCGCGCCACTCCCGCACGGCGAGGCGGCGCGGGTCGTCGTCGGGCGGGAAGTCGAAGTCCATCGCGGTCCCCCTCGGATCGGATGCGACCATGGTCGCCCGTTGGGGCCGCTCGTCGCCAAGTCGGGTACGTTCCGACCGACCGCCGAGCGCCAGAGGGGAGCCGCTCATGGGATCGCCGACGACCGTCGAGTTCCACTTCGACGTCCTGTGCCCGTACGCCTACCAGACCTCCAAGTGGATCCGATCCGTTCGCGACGAGATCGGCATCGAGATCGACTGGCGCTTCTTCAGCCTCGAGGAGATCAACCGCATCGAGGGCAAGAAGCACCCGTGGGAGCGCCCGTGGTCCTACGGCTGGTCGATGATGCGGATCGGGGCGATGCTGCGTCGCCACGACATGGCCGATCTCGACCGCTGGTACGAGCGGGCCGGGCGGGCGCTCCACGAGGAGGGCCACAAGCCGCATGAGCCCGACGTCGCCCGGCACCTCCTGGGCGAGCTGGGTCTCGACCCGGCCCTCGTCGACGCTGCGATCGACGACTCGACCACCCACGACGAGGTCCGCGCCGACCACGACCGGGTCGTCGGCGCCGGGGGCTACGGCGTCCCGACGATGTTCCTCGACGGCGAGTGCCTCTTCGGTCCGGTGCTGATCGACCCGCCGACCGGTGCCGCCGCCGTCCGGCTGTGGGAGGCCGTGGTCACCTGGATCGAGTTCCCCCATCTCTACGAGCTGCAGCGGCCCAAGACCTCCGCCGACGAGCAGGCGATCACCGCCACCTTCCGGCCCTACCTCGAGGCCCGCGACTGGATCAGCATCAACCGTGGCAAGGAGGTCGCGTTCACCGATGAGGGCTTCTCGGTCGCCGGTGACGCCGCCGATCACGCGACGAGGACCTCGTGAGCGCGCCGATGCGGGCCGTCGAGGGGCTCGACCGCTGCTGGCGCTCGATCGACGAGCTGCTGGCCGAGTTGTCCGACCACGACTGGGGCGTGCCGTCGCTGTGCCCCGAGTGGGACGTCCGCGGCGTGGTCATCCACCTCGCCGCCGTCGAGGAGATGCTGGCCGGGCGGGCGCCCGACTCGATGGCGGAGGCGGTGCCGTTCGACGCGGTCGGCACGTCGATGCAGGAGATGGCCGAGTTGTCCGGCCCCGCGATCGCCGATCGCTTTCGGTCGGTCACCGAGCAGCGTCGCGGCGAGCTCGCGGCCATGACCGAGGCCGACTTCGCCGCCACCTGCATGACCCCGGTGGGCCCGGGCACCTACGGGCGCTTCATGGACGTGCGGACCTTCGACCACTGGGTCCACGAGCAGGACGTGCGCGTGCCCCTCGGTCGCCCCGGTCATCCCGACGGGCCGGCCGCCGAGATGAGCATCGACGAGATCGAGATGTCGCTGGGCTACATCGTGGGCAAGCGCATCGGGTTGCCCGACGGCCGCGCGATCACGTTCCGGCTCACCGGACCGGTCGAGCGAACCATGCACGTCACCGTCGAGGGACGAGCGAAGCAGGTCGCCGAGCTCGCGTCGCCCGACATCGTGGTCACCGCCGACTCGCTGGCCTTCGCCCGTCTCGCCTGCGGTCGGGTCGATCCGCAGGCCGAGATCGACGCCGGCACCATCGCCTGGAGCGGCGACGACGAGTGGGGCGAGCGGGCCGCTCGCAACCTGCGCTTCACGATGTAGCCGCCGAACCGGCTCGATCCCGCCGCCCGAGCAGGGACGTGTCGCCCCGGTGGTGACTCAGCGCTCGATGACGTGGTGGGCGTCGTGCTGGAGGATGGCGTCCTGGAGGCGCTCGAGCACCTTGGTCCACAGCGTCATCGCCCGCTCGCTCGACGAGTCGAGCGTGCCGGTCGCGAACACCGGGATCACCCAGCCGTACATCACGCCGACGTGGTAGTCGGCGACGAACCGGTCGAACTCGTAGCCCGTCACGCCATGGTCGAGCAGGCCCTGGTGGTAGACGCGGAGCAGGTCGTCCTCGTGCTCACGCCGCAGATCGGCGTCGAGGTTCTGCCCGAGCAGGTAGCCGACGTCGGCCGCGCCGCCCCCCTTGCTGATGGCCTGGAAGTCGATGACCACCACGTCGTCTCCGTCGAAGAAGAGGTTGTCGGCCCGGAAGTCGAAGTGGACCAGCGTGTGTGGCATCGCGGCGAAGCGGCGCAGCAGCAACGGGTGGTTCTTGCCGTAGACCTCGGCGACCTCGCGCAACTCGGGCACCAGCTGGTCGCCGAAGAGCTCGAGGAAGCCGGGCAACGACGCGTCGTAGATCATCTGACCCTGGAGGTTGAGCGGGCCGTCGATGTCGGGCACGAAGTCGGCCGACTCCAGGCCGGCGCCGTCCCAGAAGTTGGCGTGGTTGAGCGCGAGCCCGCGGAGCGCCTTCTCGGTCTGGTCGAGCGTCAGGCCGGCGACCTGGTCACCGAGCTCGAGGGAGTAGAGATCCTCCATGACGAGCACGTAGCGCTCCGCTGCCGGGTCGTCGGAGGTCTCGCAGGTCACGTGGTAGGCGGCCGGGGTCCGCATCGGCGTCTGCTCGGCGAGCTCGCCGTAGAAGCGGTGCTCGCGCTCGTACACCCGGGTCGGGTGCATCATCGCCATGATGTCGGGGTTCGCCGTCGGGAACTTCACGACCATGGAGCTCGGCGCGTCGCCGGCGTCGCCCTCGTAGGTGACCTCGATGCGCCCGACCGAGCCCATGAAGCCGACGCCGGCCGCTCCGTCGTCGACGGTCAGCGACGCGACCCGGCCCGTCGCCGGCAGCGTGCCGCTGCCCTGCAGGACGTCGGTGAGCCACTCCGCCGTCAGGTCCGCCGTCGCCATCGGGATCTCGGTCATCCGGGCGACGTTACTCCGCCGGCCAGCTCGTCGAGGAAGGCCTGCGCCGCGATGGCGTTCTGGCGGCGCCACCGGTCGACCACGTCGGCCCCCGACCCGGCGGCGAGTCCGGCGAGGGTCGCAGCGAGGCTCCGGCGTTGCGCCTCGACCACGACGTCGAGCGGGCGTCCCCGACGTTGGTTCAGTCGCAGCTTGATCAGGAACTCGATGCGGAGGTCGCGCACGTGGTCGACCGGTCGGTCGAGCCAACGGTCGACCGCGGAGCGCCCCCGGCGGGTCGCCCGGAGCACGGTCCGCTCGGGACCGCCTGCGCCCCGCTCGATGCCTCGGGACTCGGCGAGGCTCGCCGTGACCAGACGATCGAGCGAGCGGTAGACCACCGGCCGGTGCACGGTCAGGACCCGACCCAGGTCGGTCTCGGGCCGCAGCGCCTTGGAGATCGCGAAGCCGTGGCTCGGACCCTCGACGAGGAGCGCGAGGACGACCAGCTCGGTGAGCGAGAGCTCGTCGTCGGCTCGGACCACGGCGGCGATCGTAGCCATCCGCTTGCCGGGGTAGGAACAGTGCGACTACACACCAGCCCGTGAACCGCACGACGCTCGCCGCGATCGCCGCGCTGGCGCTGGCTGCGTGCACCGGAGGCGAGGGCGGCGATCGCACGGTGCTCGTGTTCGCCGCGGCGTCCTTGAGCGATGCCTTCGGCGCGATCGAGGTCGCGTACGAGGAGGCCGACCCGGGGGTCGACGTCGTCGTGAACGTCGCCGGGAGTTCGACGCTGCGCGAGCAGATCCTGGAGGGCGCACCCGCCGACGTGTTCGCCTCGGCGAGTCCCGCGATCATGGACGAGCTCGTTGCGGCCGGCGCCGTGTCGGGCGCGCCCCGGGTCGTCGCCACGAACCGGTTGCAGCTCGCCGTGCCGGCGGGCAACCCTGCCGGGGTTCGGGGCCTCGCCGACCTGGCCGACGACGACCTCCTCGTCGGGATCTGCTCGGCCGGCGTGCCGTGCGGCGGGCTCGCCCGCGAGGCCTTCGCGCTCGCCGACATCGAGCCGTCCATCGACACCGAGGAGCCCGACGTCCGAGCCCTCCTCGCCAAGGTCGCGGCCGGCGAGCTCGATGCCGGCCTCGTCTACGAGACCGACGTGCTCGCAGCGGGCGACACCGTC
>JBCCTY010000211.1:0-7072 GCA_039197885.1 Actinomycetota bacterium
GAGGCACCGTTCCCGCCCGAGGTCATCGAGCTCGACATCGACGACAGCTACACGATCGCCGAGGGGCTCGGCGGGCTCGGACGGGTCTACGACGAGGACACCGGGAACATGAAGGCCCAGACCCGTGGTTTCCGGTCGAGCCTCAAGCGAGGCCAGACCCTCGGCAACTACCAGGAGTCGCGGGCCCGGCACCTCCAACGACGCGTGCGCGAGCACCTCGTCGCCGGCGGCTTCGACGCCGCGACCTGATCAGGCGAAGAACGGATCGGGCGAGCCGGCTCGGCCGCTGGGCACCCAGGCGCCGCGCATCTCGCCGCTGATCGGCTCGACCGTCGTCCAGTCGACCCGCAGGTACCGCCGCGCGATCCGCCACTCGCCGGCGCGCTGCTCGTGGTGATCGACGTAGCGGCCGTTGAAGGTGTGGAGCCGACGCCCCTCGTCGCCGTCCTCGACGTGGAACGCCATCACGTAGGCCTCGGCCTTCGCCCGGTCGCCGTCGAGCTCGATCGACAGGTTCGAGATGCGGTGCTGGGTCGAGACGAAGCGCTCGCCGAGCGCGGTGACGGCGTACCCGGCGAACTGTTCGATGGTCATCGGTTCGGGGCCGTAGTCGATGAGCTGGGCGCCGGGGTGGAAGGCCGCAGCGACCAGCTCGGGTTCGAGGCGGTCGATGCCGCGGCAATAGGTCAGGAGGGCCTCGGTGATGGCCGTACGGGCGTCGTTCGCCATGGCGGCAGGTTAGGCGGCGCCGCAGGGGTGCCCTACGCTCGCCCGGTCATGGATGAGCAGACTGCCGACCTCGGAGATCTCTCGGACCTCGCCGACGGTCGCATGCGGGTGTTCCCCGACATCGGCGAGCACGGCGTGGTGGTGTGTCGCCTCGCCGGCGAGCTCCACGCCGTCGTCGACAACTGCTCACACCGCGACGCCAAGCTCTCCGAGGGTCGCCTCCGCGGTGGCCTCCTGACGTGCCCCCTCCACGGCGCCCAGTTCGACGTGCGCGACGGCTCCCACCAGGGTCCCCCGGCGACGGTCGGCATCAGGTGCTACGCCGTGGTCGAGCGTGACGGGAACGCCACGTTGTCGTTGTCCGAGGAGTAGCTCAAGCCCGGGCCGGATCGACCGATGGCCGAGGATGCGCCTGCCTCGTCGCGCCAGGACACTGGCGACCCTGTGTGTCCTCGTGCTCGTCGTCGGCGTGTTCGTCGGGTCCGACCGGATCGGTCGCTTCGGCTCCGACGACTCGGTCGGGGCTCCGGTCGTCGAGCGGGGCCGGCTGCTCTACGCCGTGCGCTACGACGATCCGTTCCGCTACGGCGACGATGTCGCCCGTGACCTGCTCGTCGCCGACGGCTGGGAGGTCACCATCCGGATCGTCGACAGCTCGGGCGACATCGGTCTCGACGAGGCCGCCACGTTCGACGCGCTCGTCGTCTCGGCCTCGGTCCACTCGTCGCACCTCACCGACACGGGCCGGGCCGTCGTCCCGATCGTGACGTGGGAGCGCGCCGCGTACGACGAGATGGGCCTGTTCAGCGTGAGCGGGTCCCTGCCGGACGACCGGTCCTTCGCCGTCGACGACGCCCACCCCCTCGTCGAGGACCTCGGGCTCTCGGGGTCGGTGACGTTCTCGACCGTCGGCCGGGCGTCGGCCGGCGGCGGGACGCCGATCGACGGTCTCGTCCCGCTGGGGACCTTTGCCGACGACCGGATCGGGTGGTTCGAGGTCGGGCGAGGTGAGACGCTGACCGACGGCTCGGCCGCACCGGCATGCCGGGTCGGCCTGCCGTTCAACGACAAGTCCGAGACGCTCACCGGCCTCACCGACGAGGGCCGAGCGTTGCTGGTCCACTCGGTCCGGTACGCCGCCGCCGACTGTGCGGTCGTCGCGGACCCCGTCGTCACGACGACCGTGCCCACGACGACGACCGTGCCGCCGTCGACCTCCACGCCGTCGGCCGTGCCCTCGGCGACGACGACCGTGCCACCGACGCCGCGGTCGGGTTACGTCGTCGGCGACGACGGCCGGGCGACTGCGCTGGTGCCCGGGAGCGGAAGCGCCCAACTCGATGCCGACACCGAGTTGGCCGGTCCGATCGTGGCGGCGATGTCCTCGGGTTCGGGATGGTGGACCGTCGACGCCGCCGGTGTGGTCGAGGCCAACGACGGCGCCCCCGAGCTCGGCGATCTGGGCGACCTGGCGCTCAACGAGCCGATCGTGGCCGCCGCCGCGACGCCGACCGGTGACGGATTCCTCCTCATCGCATCGGACGGTGGCGTCTTCGCGTTCGGCGATGCTCGCTACGCCGGGTCGCTCGGATCGGTGCGGCTGAACGAGCCGATCGTCGCGGGGGCGGCCACGCCGACGGGGGACGGCTACTGGCTCTTCGCCGCCGACGGGGGCGTCTTCGCGTTCGGTGATGCGGCCTTCTACGGCTCACTCGGTGGGCTGACCCTGAACTCACCGATCTCGACGGCGGCAGCGACCCCGTCGGGCGCCGGGTACTGGATGGTGGCGGCCGACGGGGGCGTGTTCGCGTTCGGCGACGCCGTGTTCCACGGGAGCGAGGCCGACTCCGGTGAGCGTTGGGTGCTCGCGGCGCCGCACCTCGACGGGGACGGCTACACCATGGTCGCCGTCGACGGCAGCACCGCCGTCCACGGCGCGCCGCTGCCCGCCGCGAGCGACGTCACCGCCGACGGCGTCCGGCCGGTCGCGTTCATCGTCCTCGCCGACTGACCGGGCGGCGCCGACCTCCCGATCGTGTAAGACTCTGCTTACACAAGAGGGGAGGCGCCGTGCCCGATGTCGTCGATCGCCAGACCTGGACCCGTGCCCGACGGGAGCACCTCGCCGAGGAGAAGGAGCTGACCCGTCGGCGTGACGAGCTCAGCCGTCGGCGCCGCGAGCTCCCGTGGACCGAGATCGATGCCGGCTACGTCTTCACCGGCCCGGGTGGGGAGCAGCGGACGTTGGCGGAGCTCTTCGACGGTCGGCCCCAGCTCATCGTGCAGCACTTCATGTTCGGTGCCGGGTGGGGGGAGGGCTGTCCGTCGTGCTCGTTCTGGGCCGATGGCCTCGACGGCACGCAGATCCACCTCGCCCACCGCAACACCACGCTCGTGCTCGTCTCCCGCGCACCGATCGAGGAGCTCAAGGCCTACCGGGAGCGCATGGGGTGGACGCTGCCGTGGTGGTCGTCCGCCGGCACCACCTTCAACGAGGACCTCGGTGTCGGCTTCACGCCCGAGCAGGTCGAGGCCGGCACCGCGGCCTACAACCACGGGACCACGAGCTTCGGCGGCGAGGAGGCGCCGGGGATCAGCGCGTTCCGCCTCGGCGACGACGGGCGGGTCTTCCTGACCTACCAGACCTTCGCCCGCGGCCTCGACATGATGAACGCGACCTACCACTACCTCGACCTGACCTCGATGGGGCGTGACGAGGACGACCTCCCGTGGTCGATGGCCTGGCTGCGCCGACACGACCGGTACGAGGACTGAGCGTCGTGGCCGGGTCGTGCGGTCACGACCGGTTCGGGGCCTGTCGGTCCGCCACGCCGGTGGCGACCAGGGGTGGCGGGCAGCCGCCCGTCGTCAGGGCAGATCGACCGAGAACGAGCTCAGGATGCGGTCGGCGGCCTCGAGGTCGGCGTCGGCCAGGACCTGCACGGCGAGGACGACGGTGTAGGCCCCGGACGCCGGTCGAGCGACCACGACGACGGCCCCGGCTGCCGAGCCACCGCAGGACGAGTACGACTCCCAGTGGCCCTCGAAGACGCCGTCGGCGTAGAGCTCCCGGCCGAGCAGCTCGCAGCCACCCCTCCAGGTGGTGATCTCGTCGAGGAGCCGCTCGGTCGGGGTGCCCAGCAGGTCCGGGTCGGCGAGGACGCTGAACTGCACCCCGGCGACGTCGTAGTTGGCCTCGTAGGCGGCCAGGTCCGCGGCGGCCCGGACGTCGAGGGTGAGGTCATCGATCGGGCGGCCGGTGCGATCGGCCCAGGCGGTGGGCACCTCGAGCGACAGCAGACCCGTGTCGTCGGTGACGACGGTGTACTCGTACGAGGTCGCGGACGGGGAGGCACCGGCCATCTCGGTGTCGCCGAGCTCGGCGGCGAACGAGAAGGCGGGCACGAGCGGTGAGCCGTTGATCTCACCCTCGAGCACCTCGGACGTCTCCAGGCGCAGGACCTCGACGGCGATGGCGGCGTCTCCCCGGGTGCGGAGCACGTCGCAGTAGTCGGCCATGGTGCCGTCGGTGGCGACGACGAGCCCCTCGAGGCGGGTGATGATGTCGCCGGAGCGGATGCCGGCCCGAGCGGCGGGCGAGCCCGACTCGACGGCCGAGACGAAGACCCCGGAGAGGTCCTCGGTGACGATCGCCTGGCCGTTGATGCCGATCCAGTCGACCGGCTCACCGGCGACGAGGTCTGCGATGACGGCCTGCGCCTCGTCGGCCGAGATGGCGAAGAACTGGGCGGTGTCGCGTCGGCCGGCGTAGTTGACGCCGACGACCTCGCCGCCCTCGGTGACGAGCGGTCCGCCCGAGTTGCCGGGGTTGATGTTGGCGTCGTGCTCGATGACCGAGTCGACCGAGGCCCAGATCGTGTCGCCGGCGCTCTGGGCCTTCGAGACGATCCCCCTGGTGAGGGTGAACTCCGGATCGCCGAGCGGGAACCCGGCGGCGTAGACGTCGAGTCCGACGTCGGTGGTGCCGGAGTACCAGCCGAGGGTCGGGAAGCCGTCACCGTCGACGTCGATGACCGCCAGGTCCGAGCACTCGGAGCTGGCCACGAGCCGGGCGTTGTGGGACTGGCCGTCGACGAACACCTCGAGCGTCGCAGCGCCGGTCACCACGTGGTTGTTGGTCACGACGAGGCCGGAGGAGTCGATGAAGAAGCCCGAGCCGGCGCCGGCCGCGTTGAGCATCAGGCCGTCCTCCGGGTCGATGAAGCTGCCCTGGGCCACGATCTGGACGACCGCGGCGTCGACGTCGGACACGCCGCTGACCGTGGTGGCGGTCACGGCGTCGACCGTGCCCTGCCCGGCGTCGGCGCCCGGGTCGCCGTCGGCCCCGACCTCCGAGCTCTCGGGCCCTCCGGCGGCGGCGGTGGTGTCGGGGCTCGAGCCGGAGCCGCAGGCGACGGCGAGGATGGCCGTCACGAGCAGCACGGCCAGGAGCCGGAGTCGGTGGTGTCGGTGTGCGGTGGTGGTCGCCATGCAGATGACTCTGATGGCCGTGGTCGCTCCCGGGAATGGGGAGCGCCCCCCACCCGCTGTTCAGCGGAGCTCGGGCGGGGGTGCCGGCGTGCTCGTCGGTCCGCTCGGTGGGGCGAGGCGGTGCACCGACTCGAAGACGAAGGTCCGCCGCCCGATCGACACGGCGGCGCCGGACTCGAGGCGGCGCTGCTCTCCGGGCTCGAGCCGGTCCCAACGACCCGCGGGCGGGTTCCACACGAAGGTGCCGTTGGTCGACCCGAGGTCGACGAGCACGACGTCCCACTCGACCGGGCGGATCTCGGCGTGAGCCCGCGACACGGTCCGCTCGGTGTCGTCGAGGAGCAGCGCCTCGGCGCCGCGGTCGGTGGCCTCGTCCTCGGGATCGCGGCCCACGACGTAGGCCCGGTCGAAAGCGTAGGTCGCCCCGTCGTCGAACACGGCGAAGCCGAGGGTGGGTCGGGGCTGATGCACGACCCGGTGGGTCAGGTGGACCATCGAGATGCCGCACACCATGCAGTAGCGGGCTTGCGGGTTGTTGAAGTGGCCCCGGGAGCAGAGGATGCCCGGCACGAGCTCGGCCCCGTCGTCCGGGGCCGCCTCGACCACCCCACCCGTGGCGTCTGGCGCTTCGATGACCGGCAGCGGGGCCAGTTCGTCGTCGACGCCGAGACCCAGGTCGAGCACCTCGAAGGCACCGGGGACCAGCGTCTCCTCACCGGCCTCGGTCGCCGCGGCGACGGGCGGCGGGGGAGGTGCCGGCGGCGCAGCGAGCTCGGGAACCGGTGCCGGCAGGGGCTCGTCGACGTGTTCCACCCGGCGCGAGACGGTGACGCCACGACCCGGGACGGTCCCGGCACGGAGGTCGTGCGCCGTGGACACGGGTCCGGAGCCGTCGCCGATGCCGCGCAGCACGAGTGGTCCCGCCGGATCGCCCAGGTCGGTCTCGGTGATCTCGCCGGTGGTGCCGACCAGCGGATCGTCGGCTCCGGCGATCTCGGCGTTGCCGGTCACGAGGGCCCGCACACCGGCGTCGACGGCGACGAGCGCGGCGAGGCTCGGCCGGTGCGCCTCGGTCAGGGTGCGGATGGCTTCGAGGATGCGGCCGGGTCCGGGGTCGTCGCCACCGATGGCGAGGTCGGCGGAGAGCTGCTCGACGGCGGCGCGGGCACCGTCCCCGGGCGGGACGCAGACGATGGCGCCGGGCCACCGCAGCACGGTGCCGTCACCGAGGTGGACGGCGGCGACTCGCTGGTCGAGGTTCATCGGGCCACCGCCACGATCCCATCGAGGCGGGCGGCCAGGTGAGCGGCTGTCGCGGGACGTTTCGCCGGTTCGACCTCGAGGGTCCAGGCGATCACCTCGGCCTCGGCCTCGGTGGCCATGGCGTCGATCACGGGTCGCGACGAGACGACGTGGCGAAGCGCGGCCAGCAGGTCGGCGGGCAGTCCCGGATACATGGAGCGCCCGGTGAGGGCCCGGTGCAGCGCCGCGCCGAGCGCCCACACGTCGGAGGTCCGCGACGCCCGATCGCCCCGCACCAGCTCCGGGGCGAGGTACTCCACGGCTCCGACCGGCCCGATGCCGGTGATGGTCTTGCCCGGCGACAGGGCCTGGGCGAGTCCGAGGTCGCCGAGGCGGCCCCGCCCGTCGTCGGTGAGCGTGATGTTGGCGGGCTTGATGTCGCGGTGGGCGATGCCGGCGTCGTGGAGGGCGTGCGCCGCCCGGGCCGCGTCGGCGATGGCGGTGATCACCTCGCTGCGGTCGAGCGCTCCGACGGCCTGGTCGAGCGAGCCGCGTCGATACCAGGGCGTGGCGTAGAAGAGCCGGCCGTCCTGGTGGCCGGCGTCGAGCA
>JBCCTY010000212.1:0-7060 GCA_039197885.1 Actinomycetota bacterium
CTCCTTCACCAGCTTCGCTCCGACCATCGCGGTCATGTCGTGGTGGTCACGTCGCGGGTTGATCTCGACGACGTCCGCGCCCACCAGGCGGGCGCCAGGAGCGTCGGCCAGCTGGTGCACGAGGCCGAGCACCTGGCGGGTCGTGAGGCCGCCGGGCTCGTGGTGTGACACGCCGGGAGCGAAGGCGGGGTCGAGGCCGTCGACGTCGATCGTGACGTAGACGTCGCCATGCACCTCCGGCAACGAGCCGTCCCAGTCGGCGGCGGTGTGGATCTCGACGCCGAAGCGGTCGGCCTGCTCGCGCTGGTGCGCAGTGAGGGTGCGGATGCCGAACTGGACGAGCCGGGCGGCGTGACCCGCCTCCATGATGCGGGCGAAGGGGCAGGCATGGCTCAGGCGCTGGCCGTCGAGCTCGTCGTAGAGGTCGGGGTGGGCGTCGACGTGCAGGATCGTCAGGTCTCGATGGCGGCGTGCCAGGGCCGCGACGAGCGGGAAGGTCACGAAGTGATCGCCGCCGAGGGCGACCGTCGGACCGTCGAAGGTCGCGGCGGCCTCGCGGATCGAGGTCGACGCCGCCGCCGGATCGTCGGGGACCTCGAGGTCGCCGACGTCGCACCAGCGGCCGGCGGCCGGATCGAGATCGATGCCACGCTCGGTCGACCAGTTGGACGATCCACCGTGCAACGCACGACGGACCGCGACGGGCGCCTCGGCGGGACCGCGCAGGAACGACGACGAGGCGTCGTAGGGGAGGCCGACGAGCAGCGGCGTGGACATGGGCCCAGTGTGGCCGCCGCTACGGTCGCCCCATGCTCGACCTGCTCTCCGGCATCCGGGTCGTCGACCTGACGACGATCATCCTCGGCCCCTACGCCACGCAGTTCCTCGGCGACCTCGGTGCCGACGTGATCAAGGTCGAGGCACCGACCGGTGACCTGTTCCGGGCGCCCCGGCCCGGCCGCTCCGACGATCTCGGCGCCGGCTTCATGAACTTCAACCGCAACAAGCGGTCGGTCGCGCTCGACCTCCGCTCCGACGAGGGGCGAGCCGACCTCGAACGGCTCCTCGCGTCGGCCGATGCGCTGGTCCACAACATGCGACCTGCCGCCGCTGCTCGGCTCGGCTTGAGCCTCGACGACGTCCGCGAGCGCCATCCTCACCTCGTCTACGTCCAGGCCCCGGGTTTCGACCAGGACGGACCCGCCGCCGACCGTCCCGCCTACGACGACGTGATCCAGGCCGCGAGTGGGCTCGCCGCGATGATCGGCGAGGGCACCGACGGCGACCCTCGCTACGTGCCGTCGGTGGTCTGCGACAAGATCGGCGGACTCCACGTCGCGATCGCGCTGCTCGCCGGCCTCGTCCACCGCGAGCGCCACGACGGCGCCGGCCGTCGGATCGAGGCACCGATGTTCGAGGCCATCGTGGCCTTCCTCATGACCGAGCACCTCGCCGGCGCGTCGTTCGAGCCCCCGGAAGGGCCCTTCGGCTACGCACGCGCCCAGTCGCCGCACCGACGACCCTTCCGCACCTCCGATGGCTGGCTCGGCGCGCTTCCCTACGACGGCCGTCACTGGGAGCGGGTGCTGCGCCTGCTCGGGCGTGATGACCTCGCCGATGCCGAGTGGGTCCACGACCCGATCCGCCGGAGCCAGCGGGTCGGGGAGCTCTACGGCGTGCTCGCCGACGGTCTGGTCCATCGCACGACGGCCGAGTGGGTCGAGGCCCTCGGCGAGCTCGACGTTCCCTGCGCCCCGGTGGTCGACCTCGAGGAGCTCCTCGACGACGAGCACCTGCGGGCGATCGGGCTCTTCCCGGTCGTCGAGCACCCGACCGAGGGGTTGGTCCGCCAGATCAGATCGCCGTTCCGCGACCGCGACGACGGTGAGCTGCCCGATCGGCCGGTGCCGCATCTCGGCGAGCACGGCGACGAGGTGCTGGGTCCGTTGCGGCCCTGACCAGGGCGGCATCACCGCAGCCCCACCGCGGGCCGTGACAGTCTGGAGCCATGACGAAGACCGTGGCGGTCATCAACTCCAAGGGCGGTGTCGGCAAGACGACGATCACGCTGGGGCTCGCCAGCGCCGGTCAGGCCGCCGGGTCGACCGTGCTCGTGATCGACCTCGATCCGCAGGCCAACGCCACCTGGGGGCTCCGGCCGGCCGAGATCGAGGACGGCCGCACCACCGCCGACGTCCTGGCCGACGGCCGTGACGGCACCCTCGCCGACGCCGTCCATCCCTCCGGGTGGGGCCCCGAGGTCGACGTCGTGCCGTCCGATCCCAAGCTCGCCGAGCGAGAGGCCGACCACGTCCGCGTCGACCACATCGAGCGCTTCCGGCGGGCGATGACCGGCGTGACCGACGACTACGACCTCGTGTTGATCGATTGCGCGCCCTCGCTCGGACGGGTCTCCTCCGCGGCCCTGGCCGTGGCCGACATGATCCTGCTGGTCAGTGAGCCATCGGCGCTCTCGCTGCGAGGCATCGAGGGGGTCGAGCGCCACCTCGACGACCTCGGTGAACGCCTCGGCACCGATCTGCACGTCGGCGGTGTCGTCCTCAACAAGGTGCCCGCCCGCGGCTCGGAGGCCTTCCGTCAGGTCGACGAGCTCCGGGGGCTGGTCGGCAAGCGGGCGGTCTGGGAGCCCCACATCCCCAACCGGGTGGTGCTGGCCGAGGCGCTCGGCGATGGCACCCCGATCCACTGGTGGGGCTATCGCGCCACCGAGGTCGTCGGCGTCTTCGATCAGCTCCACACCCGACTCCGGCGGGCCCTGGCCCGGACCTGACCGACGGCGGCGTGCTCAGAGGATCGCGCCGACGATGAGCCGGACGGCCAGCGCCGTGAGGACGATGCGGAACACCAGCTCGAGCTGCTCGGGTGAGGCCCGTCCCAGGAGCCGGACGCCGATCCGGCTGCCGACGGTGACGGCGACGGCGCCGACGACGATCACGTCGAGGTGGTCGGCGAGCCGGAAGTCGGCGAGGGAGTAGGCGCCGATCTTCGAGGTGTGGGCGATCACCTGGCTGGCGGCGGCCGTGGCGACGAAGGCCGTGTGCGTGGCCGTGACCGCTCTGAAGAACGGCGCCGTGAAGGGACCACTGGCACCGGCGGTGGCGTTGATGAACCCGGCGACGCCGCCCACCGGCAGCATCGCTCGTGTCGACAGCGCCCGGCGGCCCCGCCACCGCAACAGCGACGGCCGCCACCCCACGACCAGCACGAACACCCCCAGGAGCACCCGGAGGCCGTCCTCGGGCAGGGCGGTCGCGACCCGAACGCCCAGGAGCGCCCCGGGGAACACCAGGACCGTCGACCAGCCCACGGCGGGCCACGAGATGTCGCTGCGGATCATCAGCGCCCGTGAGCCGTTGGCGACGAACTGCACGCCGCTCTGGAGCGGGATCGCCACCGCGGGAGCGAAGAACTGGGCGAGCACGAGCAGCAGGATGATGCCGCCCCCCAGTCCGGCCACGGCGCTGAGCACGGACGTCACGAGCGCGGCGACGCCGATGACCACGAGCTCGAACATACAAGTACCATACATGTCACCAGACAGGTATGGAACAAGTCGACGGGTGCCTCAGCTCGCGCCGTCGGCCAGTCCGGTGAGGCCGGTCGGTTCGTGCGGGCCGATGACGAGCTGCTCGAGCACGCCGACACCGACCTCGTCGCCGGCGGTCGCCCGCACGACCGACTGGATGTGGAGGTTGACGAAGTCGATCGGGTCGACGTCGGCGAGGACGAGGGTGTCGTGACCCACCACCTCCTCGCCGAGCCAGCACCCGTGCCGGAACTCCGGATGGAAGTAGCCGACGCCGCGCATCTGGAAGTCGACCACCGGCTCGAGCTCGACCTCGATCGGGTCGGCCCGCCACGGCTCGAGCACGAGGCGGGCCCGCTCCACCCGCCGGGTGCCGGGTCGCCACGTGATCTCGTGGTCGACCGCACGGACGGCGGCGCCGGGCGCGTCGGGGCCCCAGGTAGCGCCGCCGGGGGCGACGTCGGGGAGCACCACGCCGGACGTGTACCACGGGATGCCGTCGGCCGAGTCGTTGCAGGCGAAGTGGAGGCAGTAGTCGTCGAAGTGCAGTGGCGCCCAGAGCCAGAAGAACTGTGGTGCTCGACCGGGCACACCGGTCTCGCCCTCACCCACCGACCGGATGCCCCACGAGCGGTCGCGCACACCGACCACGTCGAGCTCGTCCACGACGATCCGCTCGCCGTCGACCTCGACGCTCCCGCTCCAGCGGCCCCACTGGGTGAGCCGGGTGTAGTCCATCACCAGTCGGGTGTCGTGGCCGTACCGCGTGAAGCGGGGTTCCTCCCAGGCGGCGGTGCGAGCCTCGAAGGTCAGGTCGGCACCGAGCTCGTCGTCATCGACGATCACCCGCAGCGTGCGCAGCGGTTCGACGACCTCGATGCGAACGGGACCGATCTGCGTGCGGCGGCGGTCGGCGGGGATCCGGCCAGAGGCGAGCACCGACCGCTGGACCCCGTCGCGCACCACCGAGAACGCCCCGTCGATCACCTGGCGGTTGGGGTACAGGCCCATCGCCGCCGAGAAGAACAGCGATCCGTCACGGGTGTGGCCGTTGAAGAAGTACCGGTCGTAGTGGTTGCGGTCCCCGGTACCCGGGTGGGCGATCGGCTCGGCGGTCTGATGGAGCGGGAGGTCGTCGGCGGGCGTCAACACGTCGGCGACCCTACGCGAGACTCACCCACCGTGAGCCGTGCCGACCACCGCCCCCTGCCCGGCTGGTGGGCCGACGCCAAGCTCGGGATCCTCGTGCACTGGGGCCCCTACTCGGTGCCGGCCTTCGCCCCGGTCGGTCCGTCGCCCTTCGCCCTGGCCGAGTCGCACGGGTGGGCGCACGCCTTCGCCCACACGCCCTACGCCGAGTGGTACGAGAACTCGCTCTCGCTCGAGGGCAGCCCCGTGGCCCGCCACCACGCCGAGCACCACGCCGACGAGACGTACGGCGACCTCGCCGAGCGCTTCCGGCGCGAGTCCACCGACTGGGATCCTGCGACCTGGACCGAGCCCTTCGCCGCCGCCGGTGCCCGCTACGTCGTGATCACGACCAAGCACCACGACGGGTTCTGCCTGTGGCCCACCGCCGTGCCGACGCCGCACCGGGCCGACTGGTCGACCGAGCGCGACCTCGTCGGTGATCTCGCCGCGGCGACCAGGCAGGCGGGGATGCGCTTCGGCACCTACTACTCCGGTGGTCTCGACTGGACCTTCGGAGGGCTCGGCATCGATTCCTTCGAGGCGATGATCGCCGCGATCCCCCGCAGCGACGAGTACCGCCGCCACGCCGCAGCCCACGTCCGCGAGCTGATCGCCCGGTACGAGCCCGACGTGCTGTGGAACGACATCCACTTCCCGGGCCGCGAGACCGCGCTGGCGCTGATCGAGCACTTCCACGAGGTGGTCCCCCACGGCGTGGTCAACGACCGCTTCGACCTCCGGGGCGTCGCCCGCGGCGAGTTCCCCGCCGACGTGGTCACGCCCGAGTACGCCGCCATCCCGCCCGAGACCGATCTCCCCTGGGAGCTGTGCCGGGGCATCGGCGGCTCCTTCGGCCTCAACGACGCCGAGACCACCGACGACCTGCTGACCGGACGCGAGCTCGTCCACCTCCTCATCGAGGTCGTCGCCGCAGGCGGGAACCTGCTCCTGGGCGTCGGCCCCGCGGCCGACGGCTCGATCCCCTCGATCCAGGCCGACCGCTTGGCCGAGCTCGCCGGCTGGATACGGACCAACGGCGCCGCCGTGCACGGCACCCGACCCGGCACGTCCGACGGCGGTCGGCCGGTCACCGTGACCGACACCGACCGCCACGTCTTCGTCCTCGACCCGGAACCCGGGGCGATCGTCGAGCTCGAGGGCGAGGGCCCCGTCGAGCTGCTCGGCCACGGACGCCTCGACGAGGAGCCGTCCTCGTCGGGATCCGTCGCCGTCAGGCTCCCTCGGGCGCCGGCGCCGAGTCCGGCGGCGGTCCTTCGCCTCCACGGCGGCGACGCATGAGCGTCGATGCGGCGAAGGCGACGAGCAGCGCACCGAAGATCCAGCCGGCGAGGGTGGTGGCCCCGACGTCGTTGATCCACTGGTTGACGTTGTCGCGGACCGTCTCGCCGACGTTGGCGATCGGGTCGTCGACGAACTCGCCCCGGTTGATCCGGACCTCCCACCACCCGTACCAGGCGACGTAGAGCCCGGCCAGCACCAGGAACCCGCCCGAGACCCGGGTCACGTAGGGCATCGCCCGACGGATCAGGGTCACGACCGAGGTCTGGGTCAGTGCGACGGCGAGGGTGAGGATGCTGATGAGGAGGCCCATCCCGACGCCGTAGGTCACGAAGGCCAGCACACCAGAGGCGTAGTTGGCCGACCGGAACGTCGACGTCATGACCGCGAGGAACGGACCGATCGTGCAGCTCAGCGACGCCACCGCGTAGGAGACCCCGAAGAGGAACATCGACGGCAGCTCCCGCTCACCGCCACCCCGGTTGAACTTCGGGGTGGTGAGCATCACCTGCTTGCCCGCGAGCATCGCGATGCCGAGGCCGGCGAGCCCGATGCCGATCACGATCGTCACCCACGGCAGGTGCTGCTCGATCGAGATCGCGAACGGCGTCGTGACGAGTCCGAAGATGCCGAACACGACCACGAACCCCGCGGTGAGCACGAGGCTCACCAGCAACGCCCGCGAGATGCTCTTGGCCGTGCCGCTCTCGGCATCGCCGGTCCCCACGAAGTACGTGAGGTAGGCCGGCAACATGGCGAAGCCACACGGGTTGAGGGCCGCCGCCATGCCGGCAGCCAACGCGAAGGCGAACGGGACCTCGATCATCGGATCAGCTCGCCAGCAGCTCTTCGGCGATCGCGGTCAGGCTCTCCTGGCCCTGTCGCCCGAGGGAGACCTGGATCGACCCGTCGTCGTCGATGAACGCGAACGCCGGCTGGGAGGTGACCCCGAACTCCTGCCAGATCGAGCCGTTCTCGTCGGCCACGTGGGTCATGTTGCCGACGCCGGTGTCCTCGAGGAAC
>JBCCTY010000213.1:0-7015 GCA_039197885.1 Actinomycetota bacterium
TCCGGCGGCGTCTTGCCGTCGAGCATCTCGAGGTAGGCGGCCTGCGCCGCCTCGGCACCACGGACCTCGGTGACGGTGATCCAGTCGCCGACCTCGTCGAGGAAGGCCGACCAGTCGACGCCGAAGCGCTCGTCGACCCCGCCCGGACCCCAGTCGCTCGTCCGCTTCTCGATCTGGGCCGGGGCGAAGAAGAGCTGCGGATCAGGGCCCGGCATGGCGCCGGTGCCGGAGCGGTCCTCCCAGTGGGTGATGCCCACCGTGGCCGAGTGCCGGAGGGAGTCGCCGAGGTGGTGGTGGATCGCGGACAGCACCGAGCTGCTGCCGGCCATGTCGACCGAGACCGTGGGCCGGTCGGCGGACAGGGCCGCGACGTCGTCATAGGTGAGGACCTCGTCGTAGCAGCCGAGGCGCTCGACGAAGTCGACGTTGCCGGGCGAGGTGAGGCCGACCACCTGCACGGGGTGCCCCTCGCGCCGGGACAGGCAGAAGGCCGTGCCGAACGAGGTCTTGCTGGAGGCGCTGGTGAGGACCACGGCCTCGGCACCGAAGAAGTCGTGGTCGGCGCAGAAGTCGTCGATCAGCCAGGAGGTCATGAAGAGCGGCCGCAGGATCGACTCCATCGCCTCGGCGGACGGATCGGTCGCCGGCGCCTTCCGGTAGCTGTTGTAGACCGCCGGCAGACCGGCTCGGTGCTCGGCGCCGTCGACGAAGGCGTCGCCCCGGACCTTCGTCGGACGAACGACGAGGTGGGTCGACATCGGGTAGTAGCCGTACACCCGGTCACCCTCGACCAGGCCGTCGGCCTCGGAGCGGACGACGTCGGCGAAGCCCCACACCGGCACGCGGCCCCAGCCGTCGTCGGCCGGGAAGAAGCTCCAGTACGACATGAGGTCGCCCGCCACCGCGTACGTGATGTTGTTGGCGGTCAGGGCGAACGTGTCGACCCGCAACAGCGCCTCACCCTCGGCCAGCGTGGCGTCGTCGCCGACGCCGTCGACGAGCGCCGTGCGGTGCAGGTCGTCGCGTCCGACGACGAGATCGGTCCCGGTGGTCATGTTCGCCTCCCCTTCGGAGGGCGAACCTACTCCCGAGCGCAGCGGCGGGCCCGTTCCGGCCGGGGAGTGGGATGCGGCAGGGTCCCGACCGGTCCCGGAGGTGGGATCCGGGACCGGTCGGGGGGCCGCACGTCACCTACGTGGCGGCCGGTGTGGCCGTCGTGGTGACGTCGGTGAGCCGGTGGAGGGTCTCGGCCATCGCGGCACCCATCCGCTCGGGATACCCCCCGGCCCGGATCACCCAGGGCAGTCGAGCCCGGGACCAGTCGTAGGTCTCGATGATCTCGGTGATGCCCGGCGCCACGGGCTCCAGCTCGTAGCTCCAGATCTGGCCACCCAGCACCCGGCGACCGGCCAGCTGGCTGAAGGTCTGCCAGGCGATGTGGCGCCCGTGCTCGAAGGCGGTGATCGTGTTGACGGACCGGTACGGCACGACGTGGCGCATCCGCATCGTGAAGGTGTCACCGACCGCAGCGAGCCGCTCGCCGCCGGCGACCCCACGGATCATGTGGGAGCCGTCGAGACGCAGGTGGTTCTCGGGATCGGTCAGGAGGTCGAACACCACGCTCGCCGGTGCGCCGACGCAGGTCGAGATCGAGAACGACGTCTGCTTCGGACGATCGTCTGCGTCGGTGGCGTCGCTCGTCATCATCGGTCAGTCCCCCGGGGCGACGACGGTCGCCTGGTCGGCGCGGGCCTCGATCACCTGGAGTCCCACGCTCATCGGCCGGTCGAACTGCTCGGCGAGGGCCTCGGCGAGCAGGTCGGCCTCGGGCACGGGACGGCGCGAGTCGCCCGGGTCGGCGAGCATCACCTCGACCTCGACGACCTCGCCGGAGTGGGCGTCGACGGTGACCTCGACCACCTCGGTGTCGGGGCTGCGGAGCTCGAGGAACTCGTCGACCGCCGACGCGACCTCGGGGGTGAGGTCACGGGCCGGCGTCAGCGGGCCTCGCCCGAACTGCAGCGGCAGCGCCACGGCGAGCACGCCGAGGACGGCCCAGCGGATCGCCCGGGAGGAGTTGCTGTTGCCTCCCACCACCTCGCGCACCGGCACGAACCGGCAGGCGATGAAGGTCAACGCCGCCGCCAGCGTGATGCCGGTGACGTTGGCGAGGAACAGCAGGAGGCCGCCGCGGGCCAGGTCGTAGCGGCCGACCTCCAGGAGGATGCCCACCGAGGCGAGCGGCGGGACGAGGGCGACCGCCACGGCCACGCCGGTCAGCGCGTCGCTCGCCTGCCGATGCACCTGGGCGTAGGCACCCGCTGCTCCGGCGGCGAGGGCGATGCCCAGGTCGAGCAGGTTGGGTGAGGTCCTCGCCAGCACCTCACCGGGGAGGGGGTCCGGCGTGCCGGGCATGAGGAACGACCCGAGGTAGGCGAGGGCGACCGCTCCGGCCGAGCCGGCGAGGGCGACGATGCCCTGGCGGATGAGGCGACGACGCCAGCCCATCACCAGTGCAGCGGCCACGCCGAGCACCGGCAGCATCAACGGCGCCACGAGCATGGCGCCGATGACGACGGCGGTGCTGTCGGCCAGGAGGCCCTGCACGGCGATGGCCGTCGACAGCGTCATCAGGGCGGCGAAGCGGAACGAGAAGCTCCGCATCGTCGACCCCTCGGGGAACAACGTCTTCACGATCCGCTCGTGGTCGACGTGCTTCATCCCGTGGCCGGCCCGCTCCCGCTGCCGACGCTCGAGCGGTGCCACGGCCGCGGCGAGGGGGCTCAGCTGCTCCTCGGCGAAGGGCAACCGGTCGGGCTGGCGGGTCTCGGTGCGGGCGGCACCGGAGCGGCGCACCATGGGTCTGCGCTGTCGTGGGGGTGTCGACGCCGCGGGATCGTGATGCAACCCACGTGACCGAAGACGACTGGTCATTCCAACCTCCGTCCGGCTCCCGGCACCCGCCCCGAGAACCCCTCTACCTGGCCCGCAGGGCGGCACGTTACGGACCGATGACGGAGATGACGAGAAACGGTCATGTCACGCGATCTCGCGTTTCGACCGCGAGGCGTGGTGGTTAGGCAGTTCTTGGACACTTCTTGTGAAGTCGGAAACCGTCAGCGCGCAGACTGCTAACACTGAGGCCGGGCGAGGACGGGCGAAGTTTTTTCTGGCCGAGCCTCGCGATCGCCGTCCTCGGCGCCGGAACCGGTCGCACCGACGCCGCCGCCGGCGACGCGTCGCTCATCCGGCCGGCCCGTCGAGGCGGTGGGCGAGGAAGGTGTCGACCACCTCCGCACCCCGCGCTCGCGAGACGTGTCGGCCCATCACGACGTGCTCGAGCACCAGCGGACCGGTCACCTCCGACACGAGCGCGTCGACCGGCCCGTCGAGCTCACCCGCCTCGACCGCAGCAGCGAGCACGAGGCGGAACGGTCCCAGGATCCCGTCGATGAACGCCTCGGCTGCCGAGGCGACACGCGCGGAGTGCCGCCCGTACTCCATGCAGGCGGCGAAGAACGCCCGAGCGGGCTTGTGGTCGAAGCGGTCGAGCAGCTCGTCGAGCGCGAGGTGGAGGTCGGCGCGGAGATCGCCCGTGAAGCGGTCGTCGTCGGGCTGCTCGGTGGCGTAGCCGAGCATGACCTCGATCAGGTCGGCGGGCTCGGGCCAGTTCCGGTAGATGGTCGCTCGGCCGACACCGGTCTCCTGGTGCAGCCGGGTCGGGGTGAGCGCAGCGCCGCCCTCCTCGATGAACAACCGCAGCGCCGTGGGCAGGAGCTTGCCCAGCGTGTCGCCGTGGGGGCCCGGCGGGCGGCCGACCCGCTTGTCCGTCGCGTTCATGGATCGAATCGTATCAGCAACCCTTGACACGACGAAACGTCTCATTTACGTTGCTGATCCACATCGTCTCATCAAGGGAGCAGCGCCATGACCCTCACCAGCACCGAGCGGAGCAACGTCCGGAAGATGTTCGACGCCATGGACGGGATCCTGATCGACCACGACGAGGCCACCGTCGACGAGCACTTCAGTCCCGACTTCGTCCAGCACAACCCCTGGGCGCTCGACGGCGCCGCGCACGTGAAGGAGATGTGCGAGTACCGGTTCCCGCTCGTCTACAAGCGGTGGGTCGCCCAGGGCGACCTCGCCGGCTACCACGGCTACTACGGCACCCCGAACCCGCTGGGCGAGACCCCGCTCGTGTGCTTCGACCTGTGGCGGGTGCGGGGCGACAAGATCGTCGAGCACTGGGACGCCCTCATGCCGGTGCCCGACGAGGCCACGGCGGAGCGGCTCACGTCCGGCGGAGGTGACGGCGGTGCGCCCGTCACCGATGCCGAGATCGACCGCAACGTCGCCGTCGTCCGGCGCTTCCTCGAGGTCGGGGCCCGCTCCGGTGATCAGTCCGTCGTCGACGAGGTGCTCGCCGACGACTTCGGCTACCACTCGGCGGACGGCGTCGTCGGCGCCGAAGCAGCCAAGCAGCGCATCGCAGCGGGTCGACCGCTCGCGATCGAGCGAACCATCGCCTCCGGCGACCTCGTCGTCGCCCACGTCCACGACCAGGGCGACGACCCGAACGTCACCTGGGACATCTTCCGGATGGCCGACGGTCGTATCGCCGAGACGTGGTCGCTGCACCAGCCGATCGCTCCGGTCGAGGAGCAGGCCAACACCCACCCCCACTTCTGAGAGGACCTGACGTGTTCGACCTCATCGACCTCGGCGGCCGGGTCCGGGCCGGCCGGTGGTGGTACCTGCTGCCCGGCTACCTGACCGTCTGGTCGCTGGTCAACGGGACGTGGACCTTCGTCGACGGCGAGGGCCTCTTCGACGCCTTCGGCATCGACATCACGGTCGTGACCTCCGGCGACGACTTCGTGCTGGCCAACTCCGGCGCCCGGTACCTCGGTGTCGCCGTGGCGTTGCTCGTGGGTGTCTTCGTCGTCGACAGCGCCGCGGCAGCGTTCGCCGCCCTCAGCGCGCGCCTCGTCATGGACGTGGGTGACGTGGTCGCCGGCATCCGGACCGACCAGTTCGAGAACGTCGTCCTGGGGCTCGCGCAGAGCACGGTGTTGTTCTTCGTCCCCACGGTGGTGTCCCTCGTGTGGTTGTGGCGGGCACGGGCTCGATCGACCGAGCCCGCGGTGGCAGCGTGAGGGGCCCGAGCGTGGGGCGCCTGGGCCTGCTGCGCCCTGCCCGGCGGGGTGCACCGACCGCCGACCCCCGCCCGCCGTTCGCCATCGGCCACGTCGCGTTGACGGCCACCGACGTCGGTCGGCTGGCCGAGTCCTACGCCTCGATCGGCTTCCGGCGGGTCGCCCGCCTGCCGGGCATCGCGATCCTGGAGGTCCGGGGCGGGACCCATCTGGCGATCAGTCGGGGCGAGCCCGGAGCCGGCGCGCTGGACCTGATGGTCGACGACCTCGATGCCACCCATCGGATGCTCGCCGACGCCGGTGCCGCGCCCGATCCGATCACGCGGTCCTTCCCGCACCGCGTGTTCCGGGCCACCGACCCGGAGGGCAACGGGCTCCTCGTGCACGACAGCCACGTCACCGGGATCGTCTGATGCGCCGCGCTCGCCCGGGCATCACCGTTCCAGGCGGGTCCGCACCGACGAGTCCCCGGGCGTGGGCAGCGGCCCCGGTGTGCCCCGACGTGGCAGCGGCGTTGCTCCGACCCCCCGTGAGCCGCTACCCCGGTGAGTCCATCGCCGCCACCCACGGCCCGACCCTGGAGGAGCTCGTGCCACACATCGACCGCGGCCGCCACCCGACCGAACCGGACGCCGTCGTCGCGGACGTCCTCGAGGCCGTCGCCCGATGAGGGCGCTGGTGGGCAGCGGGGAGTACCTGCCGCCGATGGAGCCGGTCGACCGCGAGCTGCTCGAGCTCGTCGGCGACCGGCCACGGGTCGTGTGCCTCCCCACTGCCGCCGGCACCGAGGGCGACGAGGTGATCGACGATTGGATGGAGCGGGGCGTCGAGCACTTCCGTCGACTCGGCGCGGACGCCGATGGCGTCCGGGTCTGGGATCGCGCCAGTGCCGGCGATCCCGCCCTCGTCGACCGGGTCGCCGCCGCCGACCTCGTCTACCTCTCCGGCGGGCGACCGTCGTACCTCCACGCCTCGCTGGTCGACACGCCCACGTGGCGCGCGATCACCGAGGTCGTGGAACGTGGCGGGCTGCTCGTCGGGTGCAGCGCCGGGGCGATGATCCAGGGCGAGGTGTTCCTGGGCGGCCTCCGCCCCCGACCCGGGTTCGGGCTCTGGAGCAACGTCAACGTGATCCCTCACTACGACGAGATCCCCGGTGTCGTCCGACGCGGCCTCCGCCTGCTCGGCGGACGCCGGCGGATCGTCGTCGGCGTCGAGGCGGACACCGCGCTCGTCGACCTGGGCGACCGACTCCGGGTCGTCGGCGGACGGGTCACGGTGTGGTCGCGGTCGGGGCGATCGACGCACGGTCCGGGTGAGTTGCCGACGGATCTGCTCGCGAGCTGAGCACGCCGGGCCGCTGCCGTTCAGGGGCCGGCGCCACGTGCACGGCCGACGAGGACGGCCTCGAACGTCGGCACGGCGCCGACCGAGGTGCCGTCGCCGAGCGCGAGCCGAACGGCAGCCTCCCGGTCTCCGACGACCCACGACGCCGTCGTGCGCGCTGACTACGGTGTCGCGATGGCCGCCCTCGAGGTCCGGTTGGCACCGGGGGCGCCCTCGAGGGGCTACCCGTGGCACCTTCCGGCGGTCCGGAGCCTGCCCATCGAGCTCGACCCCCACGTCACGCTCTTCGTGGGTGAGAACGGCAGCGGCAAGAGCACGCTCATCGAGGCGATGGCCGTCGTCGCCGGGCTCAACCCCGAGGGCGGGAGCTGGCAGGTCGACTTCAGCACCGAGGACTCGCACTCACCGCTCGTCGAGCACCTCCGCTTCAGCGCCGACCGACGGATCCGCCCCGGCTGGTTCCTCCGGGCCGAGAGCTTCTACAACGTGGCCACCTACCGCGTCCGGAA
>JBCCTY010000214.1:0-7014 GCA_039197885.1 Actinomycetota bacterium
CGAAGCGCTTCAGCGCCAGCTCCTGCTCGACCGCCACGTTGTCGGAGAACACCACCACGTGGAGGCCCGCGCGGAGGGCGTCCATCGCCTCGGTGAAGGCCGCGTCGCCTGGCGTCGACACGAGCGCGACGTCACCGCGGTGGCGTCGGACCGCCGCAGCGACGGTGGGCGGCGGCGGGGGCGCCAGGAGGTCACCGCCGCCGGGTCCGGCGGTCGCCCGCTCGGCGAGGGCGGCGTGCGCCGCGGCTGCGGTGGCCTCGGCCGTGGCGGTGTCCGTCGCCCGGACGGCGAGCACGAGGTCGCCGGCGGTCGTGCCCGACGGCACCTCGAACCCGAGATCGACGAGCAGGCCGAGGTTCAGCTCGGTGGCCATGGCCATCAGCGCCGCGTCGACGCCGTCGCGCCGGGCGAGCTCGCCGCCGACGGCCATGAGCGTCACCGAGTCGTGGTAGTTGCCCGGATGGACCTCGACGAGTGCGTGCACGCCGTCATGTTCCCACGGGACGGTGGCGGCCGGATCAGCCCACCGTGCGAGCGAGCTCGAAGCGGTTGCGGCCGGAGCGCTTCGCCTCGTAGAGCGAGGTGTCGGCGAGGGCGAGCAGCGTGTCGCCGTCGGTGTGCTCCTCCTCGATCACGACGATCCCGACGCTGGCCGTGACGGTCGCGATGTCGGTGTCGACGAGCTGGGCGGCGCGCCGCTCGATGCTCGCCGTGATCCGCTCACCGAGCGCTTCGGCCTGTGGTTGCCGGCCCGTCGGCATGAGGATGGCGAACTCGTCGCCGCCGAACCGGGCGACGACGTCGTCGGAGCGGAGCTGGGTCCGCAGCTCGTCGGCGACGGCCTGGAGGAGCTCGTCTCCCGCGGCGTGGCCCAGCGTGTCGTTCACCGTCTTGAAGTGGTCGAGGTCGATGATGGCGACGGCACCGGACGCACCCCGACGGTGGACCCGGGCGAGGTGGGCGTCGATCGCGGTGGCGAACGCCCGCCGGTTCGCCAGCCCGGTGAGGGGGTCGTGGTCGGCCTGGTGACGCAGCCGGCGTTCGAGGGCTCGGCGTTCGGTCATGTCGACCGCCTGCACGATCGCGCACGCGTCGTCGTCGGTGGCGTGGAGCAGGGCCGTGGCCTGCGTGAGCAGCCACCGGTGGACCCCGTCGGGTGTCGTGACGCCGTGCTCGAAGGAGCAGCTGTCCTCCCGGCCGCTCAGGACACCGTCGAGCTGGGTGGAGATCAGGTCGACCTCCGATTCGGCGGCGTGGTCGACCAGGCGGGTCGGCAGCGGGCCGTCGAGACCGAGCAGCTCGACGAAGGCAGCGTTCATGCTCGTGAGGACACCGTCGGCTCGCATCTTCGCGATGCCGATCGGGGCCTGCTCGAACGCCGCCCGGAACCGCTCCTCCGCGCCGGCGATCGCCTCGTTGGCTCGGCGCTCGGCCGTGATGTCGTCGACGACACCGACGTAGGCGACCGCCTCACCGTCGACGATCGACGGACTGGCGTCGGCGTGCACCCACCGCTCCTGTTCCTCGACGAGCAGCCGGAAGCTCTCCGAGAAGGGTCGACCGTCGGTGGCGGTCGCGGTCCAGGACTCGAGGATGGCCGCCGCGTCCTCGGGGTGGAGTGCGGTCGACCAGCCCGGGCCGAGCGCCTCGGTTGCGGTGAGGCCGCAGATCTCCTGCCAGCGCGGGTTGGTGTAGGTGCACAGCCCGTCGGCGTCGGTGGTGAAGATCCCCACCGGCGCGGCGTCGGCGAGTGAGCGGAACCGCTGCTCGCTCTCGGACAGCCGTCGCAGCGCGATCTCCTCGTCGGTGACGTCGCGGCAGATCCCGATGAAGCAGTGGTCACCGTCGACGCCGGCCTCGGCGATGCTGAGCTCGAGCGGGAAGGTGGAACCGTCCGCTCGCTGGGCCGTGACCCGCTGCCGGCCACCGTCGCCGAGATCGTCGCTGCCCAGGAACCGCCCGACCTCGCCCATGTTGCCGTCGAACCAGTCGGTGGGCAGGAGCATCTCGATCCCGACCCCGACCGCCTCGGCGCTGTTCAACCCGAAGATCTCGGCAGCGCTCTGCGAGAAGGTCTCGATCGTGCCGTGCTCGTCCATCACGACGATCCCGTCCGGCGCCGCGGCCAGCACCGCGGCCAGCCGAGCCTCGGAGGCCCGGAGCCGTTGCTCGGCCCGACTCGTCTCGGTGATGTCGACGATCTGGCTGAAGACCTGCACGACCTGACCGTCGTCGTCTCGCACCCCGGTGACGTGGTGGATCGTGTCGGCGACCGATCCGTCGGGGCGGTGGTAGCGGCGGCGTCGGACGGACGTGCCGTGCTGGCCCGAGACGATGGCGGCGATGATGCGGAAGGAGGCCTCGATGTCGTCGGGGTGGACGAACTCCTGCCACGACCGGCCGACGATGTCGTCCTGAGCATGTCCGGTGAGCGTCGCGAACGCCTGGTTGGCGGCGATGATCCGCCCGGAGGGGCTCATGAGCTTCATGGCGATCGGAGCGTGCTCGAAGCCGACGCGGAAGCGGCGTTCGGCCTCGATGGCCTCGAGCTCGGCCCGCCGCCGCTCGGTGACGTCGCGATGGAACAGCGCGAACCCGGTCGGGCTGCCGTCCTCGGCTCGTTGGAGCCGGCCGTGGGTCTCCACCCAGCGCACGGAGCCGTCGATCCTCGTGGCCCGCCACGTCCGATGGGGGAGGTCGTCCTCCCCGGCATCGACCGTCGACTCGACGTCGGCGAGGAGCCGTTCGTCGTCGTCGGCGGCCGCGGTCGGGAGGCCGGGGGAGCCGACCACGTAGCGCGGACCCGAGCCGATCAGCTCGCGGGTCGCCGGTGATGCCCAGACGCAGCGACCGGTCAGGTCGTGCCGGGTCATCATGTCGTCGGACAGCGAGATCAACTCGACCAGCTCACGGAGTCGCCGTTGGCCGTCGGTGACCTCCGCCAGCAGGGTGAGCACCGACACGGGCGCGCCGTTGGTGGCGAGCCGCGGCTCGCTCGAGACCCGGAACCAACGGCGCGGACCGTGCCCGTCCGAGGTGCCCATGAGCACGTTGCGGACCGCTCGACCGGTTCGGACGGCGACGCGGTCCGGTCGATCCTCCGGGGTGAACGGCGTGCCGTCCTCGTGCACCGGGAGCCAACCGCCGGCCTCCGGGGTCCGACCGATGAGCTCCGCGGCCTCGATGCCGAGGATCCGGACGGCCTCGTCGTTGACGGCCACGATCTCGCCGCCGATCGTCTGGCTGATCGCGGCGATCGGGAGTTGGGCGAGGACCTCGGCGCCGAGCCCCTGCGTTGATGGCGACGTCACAGCACACCTGCCGTGTCGGCTGTCGCACGGCGGCGGTCGGGCAGCCGCGACTCGACGGCGAGCGCCGTGATGACGGCGCCCAAGAAGAGCACGGCCCACCCGGTGTTCCGCATCCACGCGGCGATGTCGTCGGCGCGGTCGAGCGCCTGCCAGTGGTCACCGAGCAGGTAGGCCCAGTCGTGTTCTCCGCCGATGAGGGGGAGGCGCTCGTACGGCGCGTCGGCGACGTAGACCGAGCTGTTGCGCAGGCTCGTGGCGGCCCACGCCAGGCAGACGGTGGCGCCGAAGGGGTCGCGGCGCCAGAGGCCGAGCGCGGCGGCCGCACCGATCGGGACGGCGATCTGGAGTCCGGTGCCCGCGATGGCGATGATCCACTCCGGCGGGCGCGTGACGTAGCCGATCAGGTGACCGAGCTCGTGGAACCCCAGGTCGGCGAAGACGAGCAGCGGCACGTCGCTGCCGGTCGCGAGCGACCAGACGCCGACCGCGAGCGCGACCACTGCCAGCCCCGCTCCGTAGGTCCAGGCATGCTCCACGGCCCTCATTCGGTCGGACCGACGGGCGATGTGAGGCGTCGGATCAGAGTTGTTCGAGACCGAACGCCAGGCCGCGGGCGAGCCAGCGCCCGCTCGTCGCACCGACCTCGACCAGCGCGTCCAGCGCCGGGATGGGAGCGGCCGGGCCGATGAGAGCGTCGAGCATCCGGAGCAGGGGTTGCGCGGCCCGGCCGACGGCGGCCTCGCGGAGCAGCGCGGCCGAGATCGGCGTGGTCCGATGCTCGACCGATGCTGCCTCTCGCACGACCCGGTCGGCCGTCTCGTGTCGTCCGACGGCCCGGAGCGCCACGAGCGCGCCGGCCACGAGGTCGTCGCCGGCGGGCGTGAGGCCCGGACCGAGGCCCACGACCGCGGCCGGGTCGGCGAGCGGGTCGGCGTCGTCGAGTGGGCGTTCGAGCGGATCATCCGACGCGGGGAGCGCCTCCACCAGCTCTCGGAGCTGGGCGATCGCGGTCGGCGCGGGACGGATCGTCGGGACGTTCGCCGACCACCAGCGCCCGGGCGCGATCCCACCGATGGCCACGGCATCGCCGGCGGCGATCGTGCCGAGGGCGTCGACCCGGGCGGCGATCGGGAGACCGATGCCGCCCTCCTCCTCGAGGGCCAGCACCCGACCGTCGTCGGTGCGCAGGTACGCCGCCGGACCGGACCGGTGGATCACCTCCCCCGAGACGAGCGGACCGGTGAGCAGGTCGGCGATGGCGTCGGAAGCGGCCAGCACCGTCGGCATCACGGGCGGATCTGGGTCCCTGACGATCCGGCGACGACGGCGGCGACGTCGTCGAGGCCGCCGATCGCCGCCGTGGCGCCGCCGCGCTCGACGAAGCGGGTGGCCGCCTCGACCTTCGGACCCATCGAGCCGGCGGGGAACCCCTCGCCGTCGATGAGCGCACGGAGCTCCCGGGCGGTCACCGAGCCGAGGTCGCGCTGGTCCGGCGACCCCCAGTCGACGGCGACCGCGACGACGTCGGTGAGGATCACCAATCGGCTGGCGCCGACGCTGCGAGCGAGCAGGTCGGCGCAGAGGTCCTTGTCGATCACGGCCTCGATGCCGGCGAGGTGGCCGTCGTCGTCCGCCGTCATGGGGATGCCTCCGCCACCGGCGGCCACCACCAGCGCTCCACCGTCGAGCAGGAGGCGCAATGCCCGCTCGTCGAGCAGCTCCACGGGCTCGGGGGACGGGACCAGGCGTCGGGTGCCGTCCGGCCGCCACTTGCCGATCGGCTTGGTGGGGTGGTCGAAGGCCGGATCGTCGGCGTCGACCCGCACCCGGCTCACGACGGGTACCACGGGTCGATCGATGCCGCGTTCTCGCAGCGCGGCCTCGAGGGCGGTGGCGATCGTGAAGCCGATCGTGGCCTGCGTCTGCGCCACGCACCAGTCGAGCGGCATCGCCGGCACGATGTCAGCGGCGAGCTCGTTCTTCAGGAGCAGGTTGCCCACCTGCGGTCCGTTGCCGTGCGTGAGGACGAGGTCGTGGCCCTCGGCGACGAGGTCGGCGAGAGGACCCGCGGCCCGTGTGATGGTGGCGGTCTGCTCCGGCGCGCTCCCACCGGTGTCGGCGGGCGCGATGGCGTTGCCGCCCAATGCGACGACCAGCCGGCTCACGGTCCGCCGATCAGCTCAGGTCGACGATCGCCGCGACCGGGCCACCGCCCGAGGGGCCCTGGTGGAGCGCAGCGACCGACACGAACACCGCCGGGTCGCCCGTGACCGACGCGGCGACGCCGCCGACCGCCGACTTGATCTGACGATGGTGGTGGACGTCGGAGTCGTTCAGCAGGACCTGTCGCCGTCCCCGCACCGACGCGGTGGGGTCGGCCTCGCACTTGAGGAACACGTTGACCAGTCGCCCGTCGAGGTCGGACGAGTGGGGACGATCGGGGAGGTCGAGTCCGGCGTCGCGGATCGCCTCCCAGATGCCGTCGCCGTCGAGCGCGTCGTCCATCTTCGAGTGGCCGATGCGGAAGGGCCCACCGGCACCCGGGGCGTTGCCGACGACGACGATCTGCGCCCGGTCGAGCTCGACGCCCGACGAGCACGACGCCACCGAGGAGTAGAGGCCGAGGTCGTGACCGATCTGCTCGGCGGTCGGCATCTCGATCTCGCCGAGCGCAACGGCGATGCCGAGCGCGGTGGTGCCGTTGGAGAGGTTCATCGAGTCGAGCGGTTCTTCGGTGGCGACGGTCTCGCCGCGTGCGTGGGCGTCGTTGATGGTCTCGATGGTGAGCAGCGGCGTCTTCGTCTGGACGTAGTGCACGTCGGCGGGGTCGGTGATCCCGGCGGCCTCCATGGCCCGGCGGACGCCCTCGGCGCAGGTCTCGACCATCTTCGGGCGGCCGATGTCCTCCGGCTCGATCACGTCGCTCATCGCGATCCCGATCGTCAGGCGGGTCTCGTCGGGGTCACCGGCCGGTCCGTCGACCTGGGCGAAGACGGTGGCGTGGGGGCAGATGACGCCGTCGGTGCCGCCCGACCAGGCCATGGGGATCTGCCTGATGTCCTCGGCGCTCCGGCTGCCCTTCTCCTCGAGCACCCCGCGGAACGCGACGTCGGCGAGGATCCGGGTGTAGTCGTTCACGCCACCGTTGCCCTCGGTCTTGCCGATCACCGCGACGACCTCGTCCGCAGCGAAGACCCCCTCGTCGATCAGGCGGGCCAGGCCGCTCGCGTCGGTGACCGACTCGATGACGACCTTGTGGGCGAGGACTGGCATGGAGCTGCTCCCGTGTCGACGGCGAACGCCAGAGCGTAGGCGCCGCGTCGCGACCCCGGGACCGTCGACTCGACGTCGCGCCGGGGCCGTCATGCGTTGATCCGTGGTCCGGCTGGTTGAGCTGTCGTTGTGGCCGGTACCTCGTCCCGTCGTGGTGCGGAGCACCAGGCTGAGGCCAGACCCCGACGGGACGGGCAGGGAGCAACGGGCTCCCGGACGAAGGAGGATCGTGATGGAACGACGCGAGGCGCACCACGACGTGTCGCCCGACACGCCGGCCGTCGTCGACCAGATCATGACCCTCCTCGACCAGGACGCGGCCGCTGACCTCGACGACGCTCCCTCGGAGATCGACGAGGACGTCGCCGGTCGGAGGCGGGTCGCCCGCTACGTCGGTGACATGGAGACCGCACCGGGAACGCTCTCGGAC
>JBCCTY010000215.1:0-7010 GCA_039197885.1 Actinomycetota bacterium
CTCGCGCTCGGCGCCCGGGCCGTGCTCATCGGGCGCGCCTATCTCTGGGGCCTCGCGGCCAACGGCCAGGCCGGCGTCGAGAACGTGCTCGACATCCTCCGGGGCGGCATCGACGCCACGATGCTCGGCATCGGCGCCTCCACGATCGATGACCTCTCCCCCGCCGACGTCCTCATCCCCGACGGCTTCCTGCCACCCACCTGAGTCCGGAGGCTGCCACCCTGGCAGCCGTGGTGCGCATCTCCGCAGCGATCATCCTCTCGGTGATCGTCGCCGCCTGCGGCTCCGGGGCGATGGGTGACCGTGAGGTCGGCATCGAGGATGCCGATGCTCTCTACGCCATGTTCACCGACGACATCGACGAGTCCCGTCGGATGATGAACCTGCTGGCTGCCGACACGCAGCCACCTCCTCCAGGGGGTGGCATCTCACCGCTGAGGTCCGCTGTGCAACGGGCCAGCTTCGCCATCGACGCGGAGGGGCGAGGAGGAGCGCACCTGCTGTTCGCTCGGGCAGCGACGCCGGACCAGAAGATCCGCTGGCTCGAGCGAGCGGAACTCCTGAGCAGAGGCGCTGTCAGGATCCTCGCCGACGATGACCTCTGGCCGAGCTGCGTCGGCGAGCCTGACTGCTTCACCGTCGGTGAGACGCTCTCCCTGGGCTGAGCTCCCGTACGATTCCAACCGGTACGATTCCGACCATGAAGGTCACCGAGAAGGGCCAGATCACCATCCCCAAGCTGCTGCGTGACGAGCTCGGGATCGGCGCCGGCACCGAGGTGGAGTTCGAGCGGGTCGACGACGCCATCATCGTCCGCAAGGCGAGTGACGCTCCGACCCGAGGCCAGCAGCTGGCCGACCGGCTCCGGGGACGCGGCGACATCGCGATGACGACCGACGAGATCCTGGCCCTGACCCGAGGTTCCTGAGGTGACGTCCGGGACGATCGTCGACTCGAACGTCCTGCTCGACATCCTCACCGACGACCCGCGTTGGGCCGAGTGGTCTGCTGGCGCGCTGGCCGCCGCGGCGGAGCAGGGGCCGCTCCACGTCAACCCGATCATCTTCTCCGAGGTCTCGGTCCGATTCACCACGGTCGAAGCGCTCGACGACGCGCTGCCCGCTGCCGACTACCGACGGGAGCCCCTCCCGTGGGCCGCAGCGTTCCTCGCAGGGAAGGTGTTCCTGGAGTACCGCCGCAACGGCGGGACACGATCCTCGACGCTGCCCGACTTCTTCATCGGTGCCCACGCCGCCGTCACCGGCTGGTCGCTCCTGACCCGTGACGTCGGGCGCTATGGCACCTACTTCCCCACGGTGGAGCTGATCGCTCCGGGCCCCTGATGATCTGCGCCGTCATCGACGACGGCTTCCCGCCGCCCGGCTAAGCATCACAGCCGCACCGATCACCGCCATGGCGTGGCCGAGGCCTGCCGCCCACGACGCCGCCGCCGGTCCGTCCACCGCATAGGTCGTCAGCTCGCGCGACGACCAGAACGGCAGCGCCACCGACCACCCGGCGGCCGGGTCGGTGACCGCCTGGAGCCCGGCGAGGAAGAACAGCACGAGCGTGCCCTCCATCTCGGTGGGGACCAGCGCGCCGACTGCGACCCCGATGGCGACGGCCACGACCGCTGTCACGAGCATCGCCCCGCCGACCCACGGCACGCTGCGGACAGCCTGATCGACGGCGACGAGCGCCCAGAAGCCCAGGGCGATGACGAGGGCGACGGCGAGCAGCGCCGCGGTCCGGGCCGAGCGGAGTCGGCGACGGGTCCATCCCGCCATCGCGAGGCGGGGCTCCAGCTCCCGCCCGGCGACCGTGGCGAAGAAGGCGACCGTCCCGACCGCCCAGGTCAGCCCGAAGACGAGGGCACGCACCGACCGCCCCACGGTGTCGCCGCTCACGACGTAGAGGGCCAGCGGGAGCAGCACGAGGACGGCGATGCTGATGCGACGCCGCAGTAGACCTCGCAGCGTCATCTCTGCGCCGAGCAGGACGTCGGTCACGGCGCCCCTTCCAGTTCGACGACCGTCGTGGCCCGGTCGAGCACGTCGGCGTGGTGCGAGCTCACCACCGAGGCCACGCCGTCCTCGGTCGAGTCCCACAACAGCTCCCAGAACCGGGACATCCCGTCGGCGTCCATCCCCTGGTACGGCTCGTCGAGCAGCAGCACGGCGGGTCCGGGTACCAGCGCGGCGGCGACGCTGAGCTTCTGGCGCGTCCCGCCCGACAGCTCCCCGGCGACGGTCGGCTCCGAGGCGTCCCACCCGAGGCGCGACGCCAGGTCTCGCCCCCGACGACGGGCCTCATCGCGATCCAGGCCGCCGCCGCGCCCGAACAGCGCGAAGTGCTCGTCGGCCCGGAGGTGCGGGTCGAGACCGCCCGCCTGGGGTACGTACCCCACGGGGCCGCAGACCTCGACCGAACCGCGGTCGGGGCGGTCGAGCCCGGCGAGCACCCGGAGCAGCGTCGACTTGCCCGCGCCGTTCGCGCCGATGAGCGCCACCACCTCGCCGGGACGCACGCAGAACGACACGCCATCGAGCACCGTCCGACCCCGGTGCGAGCACCGGACGCCGTCCACCACCACGACCGGGTCCCGACCTCGGTCGTCGAGCGGTTCGACGCGGCGGCCGATCGCACCGACGAGCTCCTCGGCGTAGGCGGCGGCGGGGCCGAAGTGGTCCACTGCGGGACCACCGGCGTCGGCGAGGAACGCCTCGGTCTCGACGAGGGCCTCGATGCGCTGCGGCCGGGCCACGCCACGGGCCTGCAGCTCACGTTCCAGCTGGCCGAGCCACTCGCGGTCGGTCACGACCGGACCCCGGCGTCGAGCATCTCGGAGACGGCGGAGCTGAACGTCCGCCACCGGCGGGCGTTGTCGGCGACGCTCGCCCGGCCCGCATCGGTGAGCCGGTAGTACTTGCGGCCCGGACCGCCGTCGCCGGGACGCCACTCCGCGACGACCCGGCCGTCCTGCTCGAGGCGACCGAGCGCCGGGTAGAGCGAGCCACCCTTCACCGGTCCGATCCCTCCGGACTCGAGTCGGGCCGCGAGCTCGTAGCCGTAGGTCTCCCCGTCGGCCAGGAGCGCCAGGAGGCAGGGCTCCAGCACCCCGCGCAACCAGTTCGCGGGAACATCGTCACTCGACATAGATAGACAGTCTATCTAGCTGGAAGCAGCGGTAGGAGCGGGTGCATTCGGTCCAGTTCTGCCGAGGCGAACGACCTCAGGCCAGGCGGGGGCCGCCGGAGCGCGTGAGCAGCGCGACCTTCGTGGGCTTGGTGTGGCCTGGCCCGGGGTCGGGGCGGCACGCCGCGTCGACGCCGTCGAGCAGCTCGGCGCCGTGGCCCTTCACGCACTCGGGGTCGGGTCCGTCGAGCGGGATCCCCGTGAAGAACTTGGCCGCCATGCACCCGCCCTGGCAGGCGTTGAACGATCCACACGACGCACACGCACCGGCGCTCTGGGGCTCGCGCAGATCGAGGAACAGCTCGGACTCGCGCCAGACCCGGGCGAACCCACCCTCGTCGAGCACCGACCCGGCCCGGAACTCGTCGTGGAGCACGAACGGGCAGGCGTAGACCTCGCCGAGGGGGTCGATGAGGCACACCACCCGGCCGGCGCCGCACAGGTTCAGGCCGGGCAGCGGTTCGCCCAGTGCGGAGAGGTGGAAGAACGAGTCGCCGGTGAGCACGTGCGGCCGGTCCATGAGCCACCGATAGAGGAACAGCTGCTGGCTCTGGGTCGGGTGGAGGTCGTGCCAGCTCTCGGCACCACGGCCCGACGGCCGGAACCGGGTCAATCGCAGCTCGGCGTCGTAGGACGCCGCCAGCGCCTCGTAGGTGTCGACCTGCTCGACGTTGTGGCGGGTCATGACGACGCTGATCTTGAAGCCGGTCATCCCGGCGTCACGGAGGTGGTCCATGGCCCGGATGGCCATGTCGTAGGAGCCCTCGCCGCGCACCGCGTCGTTGGTCTCGGCGTCGGTGCCGTCGAGGCTGATCTGCACGTCGAGGTAGTCGAGGGCGGCGATGCGCTCTGCCTTCTCTCGGGTGATCATCCCGCCGTTGGTGGAGAACTTGACGCCCACGCCCCGGCCGACGGCGTACTCGACCAGCTCGAAGAAGTCGGGTCGGATGGTGGGTTCGCCACCACCGACGTTGATGTAGAAGACCTGCATCTCGGCGAGCTCGTCGATGACGGCCTTCATCTGCTCGGTCGACAACTCGTCGGGATCGCGCCGGCCCGACGACGACAGGCAGTGCACGCACGACAGGTTGCAGCCGTACGTCCACTCCCACGTCAGGCAGATCGGGGAGTTGAGTCCCGCCTTCATGTCGTCGGCGAGCCCGCTCTGCTTGACGGCGCTGAGCGTCGGCGCGGGAAGGTCGGAGAGGTAGCCCTCGGGCATCAGGTGGGCTCCAGGAAGTCGGAGGCGGCGAGGCGGGCGAGCGCTCGGCGAAACGACGGCCAGCGACGCCGGTCGATGTCGGACGCGGCGAGCGCTTCGTCGACGCTCGCGTGGTCGCCCAGGGTCTCGACGAGCGCGACGAGGTCGGGATGGCGCAGGAAGTTCAGGCGCCGGTTGTCGTAGTGGTACGCCATGGCGCCGAACGGCTCGGGCCGCAGCGCGACGCGGGGGTGCAACCGGTAGCCGACGCCCGGATCGAACGTGGCGGTGGTCATGTCGGGTGGCGGCTCAGTAGACGCCGCACATCCCGTCGATCGAGATCTCCTCGACGAGCAGCTCGTCCTCGACCAGCGCCTCGGCGGCCTCGTCGTCG
Source organism: Actinomycetota bacterium (assembly GCA_039197885.1). Taxonomy (GTDB): domain Bacteria; phylum Actinomycetota; class Acidimicrobiia; order Acidimicrobiales; family Poriferisodalaceae; genus JBCBSZ01. Next base: position 4,791 of record JBCCTY010000215.1, read on the forward strand.
ACGGTCTCGTCGTGCTCGATGGTCGTGTCGCTCACGGTGGTCTCCCCCGTCCTCGCGTGTCCGGCCAACTTAACCCGTCGGCGGTCAGGAACCGGACCGGGCCCACGATCGGGGGTAGTCGGGATCCGACACCGCTCGTGCGGCGTCGGTCACGGCGAGCGGGGCGAAGGTGTCGATCATCACCGCCGTCTCCTCCGTGCCCGTCTTGTCGAGGCTGGCCTCGACGCTGCCCGGCTGCGGACCGTGGACGAACCCCGCGGGGTGGTAGGAGATCGAGCCGACCCCGATGCCCGACCCGGCCCGGCTCATGAAGTCGCCGTCGGAGTAGAACAGCACCTCGTCGCTGTCGGTGTTGGCGTGGTGGTACGGCACCTTGATCGCGTCGGGGTGGAAGTCGAAGAGCCGGGGCACGAACGAGCAGACCACGAAACCGGGGCCCTCGAAGGTCTGGTGGACCGGCGGCGGCTGGTGGAGACGACCCACGATGGGCTCGAAGTCGCCGATGTTGAGGACCCACGGATACAGGCAGCCGTCCCAACCCGCCACGTCGAACGGGTGGTGGGCGTGGGTGTGGCGCGAGAGGCCGGCCCGGTTGCGGACGAGCACGTCGACGTCCTCGCCGCTGGCGAGGAGCGGCTCGGTCGGGGCCCGGAGGTCGCGCTCGCAGTACGGGGCGTGCTCCAGGAACTGGCCCTGCGCCGAGAGGTACCGCCCCGGCGGGGCGACGTGCCCGGCCGATCGCACGACCAGTGCGGACAGCCCGTCGGTCCCCGGGAGCCAACGGTGCGTGGTGCCGGCGGGGACGACCACGTAGTCACCGGGACCGACCTCGATCTGGCCGAAGACCGACTCGAGCGTCCCGCCACCCTGCTGCACGTACAGCAGCTCGTCCTCGGCGGCGTTGCGGTAGTGCGGGCTCCTCCGGGTGGCCCGCACCCAGGCGATGGCGACGTCGTCGTTGGCGAGCAGCTCGTGGCGGCCGGTCACGAGGTCGGCGTCGGCAGTCGGCAGGTCGCCCGTGCGGAGGTGGCGCGGCACGAGCGGCACGTCAGGGGTCGCTGCCGAGGCGCTCACCTCGACGGCCTCGATCGCGACGACGGCCGAGGGCGAGTGGCGGTGATAGAGCAGGGCCGAGCTCGACGAGAAGCCTTCCTGACCCATCAGCTCCTCGTGGTAGCGGGAGCCATCGGGCTGACGGTGGTCGACGTGGCGCTTGCGGGGGAGGTCACCCACGCTCCGGTAGTACATGGCTCACCCTCCTGGTGACGGGACGATGGTGCCGCTGACCTCACCGAGGCCGATGCGGGGCGTGCCGTCGCCACCGGCCCAGCCGCGGAGGATCACGCGGTCGCCGTCGTCGAGGAACGTGCGGGTGGTGCCGTCGGGCAGGTCGATCGGTCGTTCGCCCGCCCGGGCGAGCTCGATGAAGCTCCCCTCGGTGCCCGGTTCGGGGCCCGACACCGTGCCCGAGGCGAACAGGTCGCCGGTTCGGGTCGTCGCGCCGTTGGCGACAACGTGCGCGAACTGCTGGGCCGGCGTCCAGTACATGTCGGCGAACCCGGTGCGGCTGACCACGTGCGGGGCGATTCCCGCCTCGCGCATCACCGCCGACTCGACGAGGACCTCGAGGTGGAGATCGATCGCCCAGGGCTCGTCGGTGCGGAGGTACCCGGCGACCGGCGGGTACTGGACCGGTGCCTCGACGCGATGGGGGGCGAGCGCCTCGAAGCTGACCAGCCACGGCGAGACGGAGGTGGCGAAGCTCTTGCCGAGGAACGGACCCAATGGCTGGTACTCGAAGGCCTGGATGTCGCGGGCCGACCAGTCGTTGACCAGGCACATGCCGTAGAGGTGGTCGCTCGCGTCGGCTGCGACCGGCGGAAGCCCCGGTGCGGTACCGACCCCCACGACGGTGCCGACCTCGAGCTCGATGTCGAGCCGCCGGCTCGGCCCGAAGACCGGCGCGCCGTCGACCAGGCGGAGACCACCGGGGCGCACGATGTCGGCGCCGTCGGGCACGAGCGTGCCGGCACGACCGTGATAGCCGACGGGCAGGTGCCGCCAGTTGGGGAGCAGCGGATCGGCGTCGGGTCGGAACAGGCGACCCAGGTTCGTGGCGTGGTGGAGCGACGAGTAGAAGTCGACGTAGTCGAGCGTCTCGACCGGGAGCGCCATCTGCAGTTCGTCGCGTCGGCTGACCGCACCGGCGAGCGGATCGGC
>JBCCTY010000216.1:0-7009 GCA_039197885.1 Actinomycetota bacterium
AGGGGTGCCCGCCGGGTGGCGATCCGGACGGTGCGCTCGTCGTGGGTTGCGGCCAGGTCGGCGGCGATGCTGCCGTCGCGCAGCCCGGCGAGCAGTCCGCCGGCCGCCTCGATGCGCTGGAACCGGCCCCACGCGTCCTCGGCGAGCTGGCGGGTGCGCGATTCGAGGTACCACGACCCCCCGCCGGGATCGACGACGCGGCCGAGGTGGGACTCCTCGGCCAGCACGATCTGGGTGTTGCGGGCCAGGCGGCGACCGAATCCCTCGGCCACGCCGACGGCCCGGTCGTACGGCAGGACGGTGATGCCATCGGCCCCGCCGACCGCAGCGGCGAAGCACGCCGCGGTGGAGCGCAGCAGGTTGACCCACGGGTCGGTGCGGCTGAACATCCGGTCGGCGGTGCGGGCGTGGAGCACGAGCGCCCGCCCCGACGGATCGACGCCGCACGCCTCGGCGATGCGGGCCCAGATCCATCGGGCGGCCCGGAGCTTGGCCACCGATCCGAACACGTCCGCGTCGACCGACAGCGTCGCCTCGACCTGGGCGAGCACGACCTCGACCGGGGCACCTGACCGATCAGCGGCCCGGAGCAGCTCGGCGGCGGACGACGCGAGGAGGGCGAGCTCCTGGGACGCGGTGGCGCCGGCGTCGACGTAGGGCGTGGTCGAGCAACCGAGGGCGGTCACCTCGGGATGGCGGTCGGCCACCTCGACCGCGAGCTCGGTGGCGAGATCGAGCAGGTCGCCGGTGTCGTCCGGCGACCAGCCCGACGCGGCCCGGGCCGCGAGCGGATCGACCCCCAGCGACCCGCGGGCCTCGGTCGCATCGGTGGCTCGCCGCTCGAGGAGGTGCAGGAAGGCGCCGGCGGCGGCGAACCCGGCATGACCGGCGTCGAGGGCGACGGGTGCGAGGTCGAGCAGCACGCCTTCGAGGGCGCGGGCGAGGTGGTCGCTGGTGCGGATCGGGACGCCGTCGACGCCGATGTCGCCCCGCACCGACGACGAGCGCCCCAGCCGGGCCTCGGCGTCGAGGCGCAGGCCGATGGAGGTCACGCCGCGCTGGAGATCGGTGAGGATGGCGTCGTTCAGCGTGGCGAGGTCGGGGTGGCGGTGCTCGGCCCTGACGTCCCACACCGTCGGCGTGGCCGCCCGCCCCCGGACGTAGGGCGCCACGCCCGGGTGGCCGTGCTCGTCATCGGCCAGCGCGATGCTCGTGGCGGTGTAGAGCGGTTCGAGGACGAGGCCGTCCTCGGTCGTCGTCCGGAGTCGCTCGAACGGGCGGCCCTTCATCGCCGCCGACACCGCGTCGAGCCAGTCCTGCTCGGTCGGCGTCGGGAAGTCGGAGGCAAGCGTCAGCGAGTCGTGCATGGGCGTCGCGATCCTCCTCGTCCCGATCGTCGATCGTACGTCGGGCCGTCCGAGCGGACCGAATGCCGACCGGGGCCGCTACCGTCCGGCCGGTGGCCGTCGCACGACCCCGCCCGGCGACGGGTCGGGTCATCGTCCTCAACGGTGCGCCCCGGTCCGGGAAGTCCAGCATCGTCGAGGCGCTGCTCCGCACCGCCGACCGGCCCACCATGAACCTGGGCGTCGATCTCGCCATCGCGGCGACCGCCCCGTCGCTCCGACCGGGGATCGGCCTCCGACCCGGCGGCGAGCACCCGGAGCTCGAAGGCCACGTGCAGGTCGGCTACCGGGCGCTGTTCGACTCGATCGCCTCCCACGCCCGCCACGGCATCGACGTCGTGGCCGACCTCGGCATCCACGACGATCACGCGAGGCCGCTGGGGATCTGGACCGACGCCGCCCGCCGACTCTGGGGCGTGCCCACGCACGTCGTCGGCGTGCGGTGCTCGCTCGACGTCGTGATCGAACGGCGGGCCCGGCACCCGGAGCGATACGAGCGCGGGACGGCAGCAGCGATGCGGTGGGAACGGGCGGTGCACGACCCGGGCTGGTACGACGCCGAGGTCGACACCTCGGCGAGGGATCCCGAGACGTGCGCCGCCGCCGTCCGGGCGACGCTCGCGCAGACGGAACCGAAGGCGCTGCTGCGTCACCGATGAATCGTCGGCACCCTCCGGAGTGCCGCGTCGGGCATCGGGCTCACCCCTCCGGCTTGGCGGTCATCGCGACGATCGGTCGGCTCAGCTCCTCGCCCCCGAGGCTGCCCAGGAAGGGCCGATCGCTGAACACGAACGCACCACCGTCACCGCCGACCATCGAGTAGCCGTTGCCGTAGGGGATGAGACCGCTGACCGGGGAGTTCAGCGGCGTGCCACCCATCGAGCCGCGGAACTCGGCGTCGAACGCGAAGACCCCGCCATCGCCGGCGACGAGCCAGTAGCCGATGCCGTCGGGATCGGGGGTGATCCCGTTCACTGGCTGGTTGAGCGGGGTCCCACCCATCGACCCGTAGAACTCGGCGTCGCCGAGGGCGAAGACCCCGCCGTCGGAGCCGAGGAGCCAGTACCCGCCACCGCTCACCGTGGCCGCCGACGCGATGATCGGTCCGTTCAACGGCAGGTTGGTCACGTCGCCGTGGTCGATCGCGTCGCCGTGGGCCGACACGCCACCGGTCGAGGTGAAGATCCAGTACCCCGCACCACTCGGCGTCGGGGCGAGGGTCGTCGGATCACCCGACACGGTCGGATCGACGTCACCGAAGAAGTCCGCGTCGCCGCGGGCGTGGACCTCGCCCCGGGAATCGAGCACCCAGAGCCCCTCACCCGAGGGCGTCACGTCGAGGTCGACCACCGACGCCCCGCCCCGCTGCACCGGCGGGGAGAACACCGTCGAGGTACCGAACGAGTACAAGCGGCCCCGCTCGTCGACCATCCAGTACCCGGCTCCGCTCGGATTGGCCACCGGACTGGGGATCGGAGACGGCGGGGACGTCGGCGGCGGGTTCGGAGCCGCATCCGGAGTGGCCGGGCTGTCGGACACCTCGGTGACGTCGACGTCGATGCGGAGGTCGTTGGAGCCGTGGATCTCGTCCCACGTGCCCCGGTTGGCGAACTCGATGTCATAGCGGTTGTCACCGGCGAGGCTCGCCGATCCGTCGGGCAGCTCGAGGTGCACCGAGTACCGGTCGAGCGGGACCTCGACCGGCACCACGACGTCGAGATCGAGGACCCGCAGCTCACCACCGAGGGGCAGGACCCGCCGGGCGTCGATCGTGTAGGGCAGCCGGTAGGTCGCCTCGGTGTCGTCGTCGACGAGCATGACGTTGATCGGCCGGGGGTTGTAGAGCTTGCCGAACCCGTCGTTGGCGATCTGGACCTGCACCGAGAGGCGCTCACCGGCCCGCACCTCGGTCTCGGCCGTCGTCTCGATGAGGCGGAAGCGATAGCCGAGCCGGCCCTCGATCTCGTCGAAGCAGGTGCGGCGCCATCGGTCGATCGTGGGCCCGTAGAAGTCGACGTTGAGGTAGTCCCAGTGGAACCGGGCGAAGTCGTTGATGGCGCTCGGGCAGTCGGTCCGCTGCTCGTCGAGGGTCAACTCGCAGGTCTCACCACCCACCGGCGTGAACCGCGTCACCGTCTCGGTGTAGGCGAGCAGCTCGGTCCGCCGGTCGTCGGGGAGATAGGTGCCGTCGTCGGTGGGGTCGGCGAGCACGCAGTCGTTGTGGTGACCCGAGCGCGCCTGGTCACTCCCCGAGAAAGCGGCGTCGAAGGTCAGCGCCGTCGGCGAGAACTCGACCAGGTCGCGGGGGAACCGGAACTGGGCCATCCGCTCCTCGGGGAGCGCGGCGAGGAGGGCCGTGCGCACGCGGGCTCGATCCGCCGGGGTGGTGAGGCCGTTGGTGGAGGACTCCCACGCTCCACGTGCACCGACGAACCCGGCCTGGAGCACGGCGACGACGTCGGCGTGGCGTTCGAACACCGGTGCCAGTTGCCCGAGGTGCTGTTCGATGCGCTCGACGCCGGCGTCGGCCCCGTCGACCGCGAAGTTGTAGGAGAAGCGCAGCACGAGCTTCATACCGGCCGATCGGGCGTTGGCGAGCACCCGGTCCAGCTCGTCGAGCAGCGTCGTCGGGATGGCGCTGTCGCGGTAGGGGTCGAGTCGGACGTAGAGCCGGGCGAGGCGGAACCCCTCCTCGTACAGCGCGGCCATCTCCGCCGCCGAGGTCGTCGATGCACCGGTCGAGTCCGCGATCGACACCGACTGGTGGAAGCCACGCTCGGGATTGGGGATGTCGTCGGAGGTGTCGGAGTACCGTACGGTCCGAGTGCGCACCTGCGCCTCGGCGGGATCGGAGGCGAGCACGGCGAAGGAGCCGGCGATCGTGGCGAGCGCCAGGGCGATCGCGAGCCTGGAACGGTGTCGGTGTGCGCGCATGGTCGTCCCGTGCCTCCCGATGGACGAGTGTCCCAGCCTCCCGTCGGCCGCGAACTCGGCCCGGGTCAAGGAAACGTGAGGAAATGGTGAGGAGCGAGTCGGCCGCGGGTGCCGGCAGCGTGGCCAGCATGTGAGCCGGCTTCGCACGGTGGCGCCCCCGCACCTACGGTCGGATGGTGAAGGGGGAACCCATGGAGATCGGGCTGCTCAGCCTCGGTGACCTGCTCGCCGACCCGGTGACCGGACACCTGGCCACGCCCGCCGAGCGGCACCGCTCGCTGGTCGACCAGGCCGTGGTCGCCGAGGCGGTCGGGATGGCAGCGGTCCACCTCGGCGAGCACCACGCCTGCGACTACGTCCTGTCGGCGCCGCCGGTGGTCCTGGCGGCGATAGGCGAGCGGACCTCGACGCTTCGGCTCTCGACCGGGGTGACGCTGGCGGCCAACCTCGATCCCGTGCGGATCGCCGAGGACTACGCGACGGTCGACGCCCTGTCCGGAGGACGGGTCGAGATCGTGGCCGGACGGGGCAACGCCTTTCGCCACACCTACGACCTCTTCGGCCAGGATCCCGACGACGCTCGTCGCCGCTTCGACGAGGGCGCCGAGCTGCTGCTGCGGTTGCTCCGTGAGGAGGACGTGAGCTGGACGGGCGCGACCCGCACGCCGCTCCAGGGGGTCACCGTCCACCCGCGCCCGACCGGATCGATGCCGGTCTGGGTCGGTGGCGGGCTCTCGCCGGAGTCGGCGGTGCTGGCCGCCCGACTGGGCTGCCCCCTCATGTTGCCCTCGGTCTTCGCCGCCCCCGAGGTCTTCGCCCCCGCCGCCGAGGCCTACCGCATGGCGTGGGCCGAGGCGGGCCGCGACCCCGAGGAGGCCGTCGTCGGGGCGTGCTGCCACATGTGGGTCGCGTCGACCTCCGCCAGGGCGCGTGCGGAGTTCCTCCCCCGCTACGCCCGCTACTGGGACTTCGTCGACGAGCTGATCACGGTGTCGTCGGGGTTCTCGATGCACCCCGACGCCGAGGCGTTCCTGGACGGTCCGGCCATCGTCGGCAGCCCCGCCGAGGTCGTCGACCGGCTGGGCCGGTGGCGCGAGCTGCTCGGCGTCGAGCGCCAGATCTGCATGTTCGACCTGGGCGGCATGCCCCTCCCCGAGGTGCTCGCCTCGATCGAGCTGCTCGGCGCCGAGGTGCTCCCCCAGCTCGGAGCCACGCTCGCTCAGCCGTAGAGGTCCGTGGGCGAGGGCGGCCACGTCCGCTCGATCGGGGGCTGGATCGAGCCGTCGAGCACGACGCGGTCACCGAGTGGCTCGTCGAGCTCGACCGTGATCGACACCGGCGGGTTGCCGGGGCACGACGCGCCGCCGACGACCCCTTCGACGAGGACGATGACCTCGACGGCCGTCGCGGTCTCGGTCACCACCGGGACGATCTCCCGCCCGTCAGGGGCCTGACCGCCGGCGCAGGCCATCTCGATGATCTGCAACGGCAGCTCGGTCGACGTGGGGGCGGGCTGGCGCTCCGGATCGAACGCCGCTCGGGCCGGGCCGAAGCCGACGGCCGAGACCTGGATGCGGCACCCGCCGAAGCCCCCCACGTCCCAGGAGCCGTCGGAGACGCGCTCGAAACCCATCGACGCGAGGTCGGTCGGATCCGACGACCGTCCGAGCAGGATCATGCGCTCCTCGGTCCGGTCGGCGATCGACCACTCGTAGCCCTCGACGAAGGGGGCGGCCTCCAGGCTCGCACGGCCAGTCCTGGCAGCCTCCAGTGCCGAGCGAGCCTCGTCGTCGAGCGGGGCGAGGGCGTCGAGGTCCGGCGGCAGGCCGGTCAGCGGTGCCTGGCCGCAGGTGACGCTCAGCTCGGGCGGGCCGTCGATCCCGGTGACCTCGGCCAGCGCGGTGTCGTACTCGTCGAGCGTGCCGTCGAGCACCTCGACCGGGGCGCGGAGCACGACGAGGTCGCCGTAGGCCAACTCGACCTCCTCGACCATCGGCCGGTCCACTCGCAGGAGCTCGACCACGACCGCGCCCAGGAAGGCATCGGCAGAGGCCGACATCGAGCCGTTGCCGCTCTCCTCGGCGAGGCGTCGGAAGACGGGGAGACCGACGTCGACGACCTCGCGCAGCTCGACGTCGGAGCGGGCGAACCCACCCACGACGCAGATCTCGTCGCCGATGCCGAGCTCGTCGAACGCCGCCTCGTGCGGCGCCGCGTCACCCACGACACCGACGTGCAGCGTCCCGGTCGGTGAGATCCACGAGGTGGCGTACTCGACGGTCCGGCGTTGCCACTGGTCGAACGCGCTGTCGTGGGTCCCGTGCTCCCGCGACGACGGCGCCGCCTCGCAGTCGTCGGGGCGACGCCACGGGAACGGCGGGATCGGTTCCTGGCGATCGAGGACGAGGCGCCCGTCGAGCAGCCGGCCGACGAGCACGACCTGCCCGTCGCCGTCGACCTCGACGTCCCCCTCGACCGGGACACAGGGCCGGGCCCCTCCCGGGCACACCCGTTCGCCGTCGGCCACACCTCGGAGACGGACGGCCAGGCCCTCGCCCTCGGGCACGTCGTCGACGGACCCGCTCGGGACGGGCGCCGAGGCAGGCGGGCCGGTGCCGTCGACGACCGTCGTCTCCTCGCCGTCGCCGCCGCAGGCCACCAGGGCCAAC
>JBCCTY010000217.1:0-7005 GCA_039197885.1 Actinomycetota bacterium
CATCGCCGTCGAGTTCCTCCGGGCCCAGGTGCTGGCCGGCGCGAGCGCCGTGCAGCTCTTCGACAGCTGGGCCGGCGCGCTCGACCCGCCCACCTACGCCACCCACGTCGCCCCTCACACCCGGTCGATCTTCGAGCGGGTCGCCGACCTGGGCGTGCCCCGAGCCCACTTCGGCGTCGGCACCGGTGAGCTCCTGACGCTCATCGCCGACACCGGCCCCGACGTGGTCGGCCTCGACTGGCGGGTGCCACTCGACGTCGCTCGCGACCGACTCGGACCCGAGATCGCCGTGCAGGGCAACCTCGACCCCGCGGTCTGCCTCGCGCCGATCCCGGTCGTCGAGGCGGCCACCCGCGACCTGCTGGCCCGCAACGCCGGACGAGCCGGACACATCGTCAACCTCGGTCACGGCGTGCTGCCCGAGACCGATCCGGCGGCCATGGCCCGCATCGTGGAGATCGTCCACGGCGCCTGAGCCCGAAGCGCCGGACCGGGCTCCGGGTTGCGGTGGAGCGGCGTGACCCGGCGTCTCCAGCTCGGGCCGGGTGAGGCCAGGGGGCCGACCGTCGCACCTCGGCGTCGAGACCAGCCGCGACCGACCCGGTGCTGGGGTCGGTTCAGCCGCCCGGCGACGAGCTCGCGTCGGGCCGGCGCGTCCCGGCGTACCAGAACGGGAGCGCGACCAGGAGCGCACCGCCGAGGACGTTGCCGATGGCCGCGGGCACGATGGCCCACCACAGGCCGGTCTCCCAGCCCGGGCCGGCGCCGGTGGGACCGACGAGCGAGTAGAAGCCCATGTTGGCCGGGCTGTGGAGGAACCCGGTCGCAACGAAGGCGACGACCACCAGGAACACCGGGACGTAGCGGCCGATGATGGTCCGGCCCATCACGGAGAGGAAGGCGGCCATGCCGACCAGCCAGTTGCCGAGCATGCCCGAGACGATCGCCCGTCCCCATCCCTCGACGCCGCCGATCTCGTGGAATCGGGCCTTGAACTCGGCGATCTCCACGAGCGTCCCGAGGTCGGTGTCGTCGAAGTCGTGCGCGACGTTGACGAGGTGGCCGGTCAGGAACGCACCGACCAGGTTCCCGATGGCGGCGAGCACCCAGAGCCGCAGGACGAGATGCCGGATGTCGAGGGCTCGCCGGCTGAGCATGGTCGCGGGGATCTCGACGTTGACCTCGGTGAAGAGCAACCCACCCGAGAGGATCACGACGAAGAAGCCGATGGAGAAGCCGAAGCCCTCGAGGAGTCGCCGCATCCCCTGGGTCTCGACGTCGGCGACCAGGAGCGCCGCCACCAGCGCGCCGGCGGTGATGAACGCACCGGCGAGCATCGACAGCACGAGCACCTTGCCCATGGGCAGGGTGCGAGCCCGTTCGGCGCCGGCCTCACCGAGCTCGAGCAGCACGACATCGGCATCGAGGTAACGGGTCGGTGGCACCCCGCCGAGGGCGTCGTCGGGGGTCTCGTCGGCATCCTGCACGGGGTGGCTCCCGGTGTCGCACGGCGCGTTCCCCCGGGAGCCGGGGCTCCCGGGGGAACGCTGATCAGACGGGCTGGGAGAGGAACGAGCGCATGGCGTCCGCCGTCTCCTCGATCGCCTCGAGCTGGAAGAAGTGGTTGCCGTCCACGAACTGGACCCGACCGTCCGTGACGAAGTCGGGGGTGTTCTCGTACTCCTCGACGTGCTGACCGGGGTCCTTGCGACCCTGCAGGAACAGCACCGGCATCGTCATCTTGGCGAACAGGACCTGGAGGCGGTCGTCGAGCTCCTGCTGCAGGTTGGTCGTGTCGAACTGCCGCGGCGAGGCTTCGGCGACGCCCCGGTACTTCACCTCGTGATCGAGTCGGTCGAGGACCTCCTTGGTGATGCCCTCCACGCGGTACCCGCCGGCGGCGTAGGCGATCCGCGGGAAGCCGGTCCACTTCATCAGGTTCGGGAACCAGGGCTGGGAGAAGATGTCGTGGGGCGGCTTCGGATCGCCGTGGGGCTCGTTGGCCGACTGCTGCATCCGGACGTAGCGCAGCACGCGCCCCTTCATCCGGTCGACGTTCAGGAGGTGGTCGGAGATGACCGAGCCCCGGTCGTGGCCCCCCAGGTTGAACCGATCGATGCCGAGCGTGTCGAGCAGGTCGGCGAGCGAGGCCGCGATGGCCGAGTAGCGGTAGTCGAGATCGAGCCGCTTGTCGCTCTGACCGTTGCCGAGCGTGTCGACGGCGATGCAGTAGAACTGATCGGAGAGGTCCCGCATCTGGTTGTGGAACGTGTACCAGCTCTCCGGGAAGCCGTGGACGAGCACGAACGGCTCGTTGCCCGGGTCACCGGTGGTCACGAAGTGCCAGGTGATGCCGTCGGCGTCGGCGTACCAGTGCGTGGCCTCGACGTCGTCGATCATCTCGATCTCGCCGTGGGCGTTCTCGGCTCCGAGGGGGTACTCGGCGGGCTGGGGGTACCGCAGGTCGGACGTGATGGTCGCATCCTCGCGAACCCCACCCTCACGCACGTTCGTCAGCGTGAGATCCTCCCGCGAGATGTACTCCCATCGCGGCAACGTGCTGGGCGACAGCATCTTGATGAGCTTCAGGATCTCGTTGGGGTCGTTCATGGTGCTGGCGTCTCCAATCGGCGGATGCAGGGTGCTCGGCCGTCACGCGGCTCGGAGCTCCCGGGGCGTCGCGGCGTAGGATCGCTGCGACATCCGCAACGTACGACCGACCACCCGGCCGGGTCCGCGCCATGCCCGACAACCACCGAGCCGTTCACGACAGCGACGAGGGCGCCTCGATGCTGGCGAACCTCATGACGGCTGCGGCGGCGTACGCCCTTCGATGCGGCGTGCCGCTCGAGGACGTCGCCGATGCCGCTGGGCTCGAGCCACACGAGCTCGTCGCCGCTCCCGAGCGGGTGTCGGACGACGCGGTCGCTCACATCCTCCGACTGCTCCAGGATCGCCGTCCCGACGAGCCCGCTGCGCTCGCGATGGTGGCTGCTGCACCCTTGCACTTCCTCGGGCCGTTCGAGCCGCTCGCCCGCCTGGTCCCCGACCTGCGCGCCGGCATCGAGACCTTCGTGTACTTCCGATCGGTGCTCTCGACGACCGCGGTCCTGGAGTTCATCGAGGATCCACCGGGGCCGATGCTGCGCCTCGAGCATCCGAACGACGAGCTGTTCGGTCCGGAGAACGCCGAGATGGGGCTCGCGATGGGTGCCCGGGCGGTCGCCGAGGCGTTCGGGCTCCCCGGCGCGTTGCGCGGCGTGTGGTTCAGCCACGCACCGAGTGCGCCGCTCGAGCGGTACGACGCCGCGTTCCGTGTGCCGGTCCGTTTCGACGCGCCGTGCAACGCGCTGCTGTTCCACGCACATCGGCTGAGCGACCCGATCGACCCGGACGCAGGCGCGCGGCTCCGAGTCGTCCGGGCCCATCTCGAGCTCGTGCGCCGACAGCTCGAGCAGCAGGGGGACCCTCCCGAGCTCCAGGAGATCCGCGACGCGGCCGCTCGGAACGCTGCGCAGGGTGACTTCACGAGCACGGGGTTGGCCTCGCAGCTGGGCGTGAGCGAGCGGACGCTCCAGCGGCGCACCGTCGGTCTCGATCGCTCGGTGCGCTCGATCATCGACGAGGTCCGCGAGGTGACCGCTCGGGAGATGCTCGCTGACGACGGGCTGACCACGTACGCAATCGCGCTCGCACTCGGCTACTCGACCGACAGCGCGTTCCGACGGGCGTTCCGGCGCTGGACCGGGACGAGCCCGGCGCAGTACCGGCGATCCCTCGCGCAGTCGAGCGCGTGACGCCCGACCACGGCGGGCGGACGACGACCCGGTCAGCCGTTCGCTCGGAGGGCCGGCCTGCGGCGGCCGTCGTCCAGCTGGAGACCAGGGTGACGGCGCGTAGGGGTGCTGACCCGGAACGTGATCTCACCTCGGTCCGCGCGCCTGCGATGATCGGGTGATGCGGAGCGTGGCGGTCGTTGGTCCCGAGGGCCACCGCGACGCGCTCGCCGTCGCGCTGACCGCGTTCCTCGACGTCCCGGTGCTCACCGACCGGGCCGAGCCCGATCTCGCCGTCAGCTCCTCGCCCTTCGCCGACCATCGCACCCGCCTCGTCGGCGTCGACGGGCGGCTCGTGACCTGGGACGACCTGCCCGAGCTGCGTGCGGCCGTCGCCTCCCGGTTGGCCCGGGCGGCGGGCGACGACACCAAGGCCGTGCTCGTCCTCCCGTCGTTCCCCGCGGCCGACGCCCGGGCCGAGCTGGAGCAGCTCGACGACGTCGACCGCTTCGCCCGCGCCGCGGTCGTCGACGCCGGCCTCGACCGCTGGGCCGCCACGGCGATCGCCTGGGAGCCCGTCGACCCGGCCGGCGGCGACGTGTACGGCGTGCGGACCGCCGAGGTCGTGGGCGGCCTGGCCGACCTGGGCCGCACGACCAGGATCGTGGTCGTTCCCGTCGGCCTCGACGGCGATCACCCCGGCATCGAGGCCGCCCGCCGCGTCGGCGGCGACGCCGGCATCGCCGTCGACGTCACCGGTCGAGCCGACCTCGACCCGACCGTCGTGCGAGGCCTGGCGACGCGGATCAGTGGGGCGCTCACATGAGTCCACGCGTGGTGGTCGTCGGTGGCGGCATCACCGGTCTCGTCGCCGCCCGCCGCCTCGCCGCCAGGGGCGCCGACGTCGAGGTGCTCGAGCGCGACGACCGTCTCGGCGGCAAGATCCGTACGTCGACGGTGCGGGGACGCCCGGTCGAGGACGGGCCCGACATGTTCCTCGCCCGGGTGCCGTGGGCCCGCGACCTCTGCGACGAGCTCGGGTTGAGCGACGACCTGGTCGCACCGGCGACGGGATCGGCGTTCGTGTGGCGGGACGGGGCGCCCCGACGACTCCCGGCCGAGCTGGTGCTCGGCGCCCCGACGAAGATCGTGCCCCTCCTGCGCTCTGGCGTGCTCGCGGCGCCCGCCGCCCTGCGCGCCGGGCTCGATCTCGTCCGGCCTCGCACCGAGCTGGGCGACGATCCGTCGGTGGGCGAGATGATCAGCGCTCGCTTCGGCACCGCCGTGACCGAGCGGCTCGTCGATCCGCTCATCGGTGGCATCAACGCCGGCGCCGCCGACCATCTCTCCGCCGCGTCGACGGCGCCCCAGCTGCTCGACGCCGCCCGCTCGTCGCGCAGCCTGTTGGCCGGGCTCCGACGGGTCCGCGCCCGGTCGACCCTCGAGGCCGACGGGCCCGTGTTCTGGTCGCATCGTGACGGTCTCGAGCGGATCATCGAGGCACTCCGCGACGACCTGGCCGCAGCCGGCGCATCGATCAGGACCGGCGTCCCGGTCAGGTCGGTGAGCCCGGCGACCGGCGGCGGTGCCGAGCTCTCGACCGACGAGGGCGCCGTCGTCGCCGACGCCGTCGTGCTCGCCACACCGGCCCGGGCCACGGCCGCGCTGGTCGGCGAGGCCGCCCCGGAGGCCGGTCGCCTCCTCGACCGGATCCGCGCCGCCTCGGTGTCGATGGCGGTCCTCGCCGTGCCCGACGACGTGTTCCGACGGCCGGTCGACGGGTCCGGTCTGCTCCTCCCGCGCGTCGACGGCACCCTCGTCACGGCGGTGTCGTTCGGCTCGACGAAGTGGCCGCACTGGGCCGACGGGCACCGGATCCTGCGGATCTCGGTCGGGCGGATGGGTGACGACCGTGGCCTCGAGCTCGACGACGACGACCTGGTCGAGGCGGTGCTGCGCGAGCTCGACGAGCGGCTCGGCGTGCGACACGCTCCGCTCGAGCAGCGGGTGGTGCGCTGGATCCATGCGTTCCCCCAGTACGAGCCGGGGCACGCTGCGCGCGTGTCCGCGATCCGAGCGGCACTGGCGTCGTCACTCCCCGGAGTCGAGCTGGCCGGAGCGTCGTTCGAGGGGCTGGGCATCCCGGCGTGTGTGCGCCAAGGTGGGGAGGTCGCCGAGCGGGTGCTCGCCGGCGCAGGGACAGGAGCCAGATGAGAGCGACCCGCATCGCTGCGATCACCGTCGCCGCCGTGGCCGTCGTGGGCGTCGGGGCCAACTTCACCTTCGGTGACGACGCCGCCGAGCCCGTCGGGCTCCCGGCACCGACGAGCACCACCATCGCGCTCCCGGTCGAGCCCGACGAGCAGCTGGTCCAGCTCGTCGGACCGACGGTCGAGGCGGAGGTCGCGCCGGTCACCGAGGCGCCGACGACCACCACGACCGAGCCACCGGTCGTCCTCCCGGTCCCCGATCCCGCACCGACGGTCGCCTACTTCGAGGAGGAGCTCGTCGATCTGGGTCGGATCACGATCCCGGCACTTGGCATCGACCGCACGCTCCACCAGGGCATCTCGCTCTACAACATCGACCGGGGCCCGAGCCACTGGCCGGGCACCGCCGAGCCCGGCGAGCTCGGCAACGTCGTCGTCGCCGGCCACCGAACCACCCACGGCGGACCGTTCCGGGGCATCGACCAGCTCACCGACGGCGATCAGGTGCTCTTCGAGGTCGACGGCGAGACCTTCGTCTACGTCGTGTCGGGGACCGAGGTCGTGCTGCCCTCCGGTCTCCACATCGTCGAGCAGACCGAGGCGCACACCGCGACGCTGTTCGCGTGTCACCCGCCCGGCTCGGCCGAGTACCGCTACGTCGTCCACCTCGAGCTCGACCCCGACGCGGTGGTCGACGTGGAGCCCACCGCGGCGTGACGAGGCTCCCCTCCGCGCTCCGGATCCTCGGAGCCGGCCTGGGCCTGGCAGTGGCCACCCCGCCGATCGGGCTGTGGCCGGCCGCCCCGATCGGGCTCGCGCTCCTCGTCCTGGAGCTCCGGGGCCGGCGCTACCGCGAGCGCTTCGCCGTCGTCGCGGCGACCTTCGTCGTCCACTACGTGGTCACGCTGAGCTGGGTGTGGTCGCTCCACCCGGCGGCGCTGCTGCTCATCCCGATCCTCGCCGCGCTCGACGCGCTCGTGCTCGCTGCGGCACCGCCGAGCGGCCGGGGTCGCGAGGTC
>JBCCTY010000218.1:0-7000 GCA_039197885.1 Actinomycetota bacterium
ACCACCAGAGGGCCACGAGCACCCAGGCGACACCGAGGGCCAGGATCACCGTCTGCGCCCGGTCGCGCTGATCGTCGGCGTCGGCCCGCAGGGCGAGCGCCTCCTCGTCGACCACGACCCCCTCCACGGCCAACTCGCCGACCGGATCGCCCGCGGCGAACCGCCGCTCCACCGGATCGGCACCGGGGACCTCCAGCCGAACGACCATCGTCAGGTCGACGTCGCCGATCTCGTCGGCCTCGCGCCCGAGCACGGCGCCGTCGAGGAGGGAGGCGACCTCGTCGTCGGACAGGTCGGCCAGCTCGCGGTCGGGGTCGACGTTGATGGACGCGTCGTACCGTCGCTCGTCGATGCCCTGGGTCACGGTGGCGGAGGCAGCGACGATGACGCCGTCGGGGCCATCGATCTCGGCGAGGACGTCGCCGAGCGCCTCGGGCGAGCCGAACGGCTTCGTGGCCACGAGCCGTGCGCCGGAGGTCACCGTCGGCCGCTCCAGCGTCCAGCCGGCTGCCGTGAGGTCGTCGACGCGCAGGCCACCGGCCAACTCGGGCACCTCGGCGACGGCCTCGTCGTCGACGTCGAGGACGACCGTGACCGTGCCCGAGCCGTCGTCGTCGACGACGACGTCGACCGTGAGCTCGGCCCGGCAGCCGGCCACGACCACCAGCACGAGGACGAGGACGAGGAGGCGACGCATCGGCGTAGGACCGTAGCGCCGCCCGGACGCGACCGTGCCCCGACCGTCAGGCCGGGGCACGGTTCGTTCGTGGGTGGAGGCCGCTCGGACCCCGGGCTCAGCCCTCGTCGGCCTCGCCGGCGCCGGCCTCGACCAGCGCGACCGTGGGGTCGAAGCCCTCGACGGTGCGGAAGGTGAGGTCGTCCTCCTCCTCGTCGACGTCGACCACGATGAGCTCGCCGGCCGAGAACTCCTTGTAGAGGATCTTCTCGGACAGGGCGTCCTCGACGTAGCGCTGGATGGCACGACGCAGCGGCCGGGCACCCAGCGTCGGGTCGTATCCCTTCCGGGCCAGCCACGTCTTCGAGGCGTCGGTCAGCTCGATGCCCAGGCCCTGACTCGCCAGCTGGACGTTGGTCTTGGCGATCATCAGGTCGACGATCTGGGTGACCTCGTCCTGGCTGAGCTCGTGGAAGACGATCGTGTCGTCGATCCGGTTGAGGAACTCGGGCCGGAAGTGCTGCTTCAGGGCGTCGTTGACCTTCTCCTTCATCCGCTCGTACGACACGGCCTCGTCGGACTTGGTGAAGCCGACGGTGGCCTTGCGCAGATCGGCGGTGCCGAGGTTGGAGGTCATGATCAGGACCGTGTTGCGGAAGTCGACGCTGCGGCCCTGGCTGTCGGTCAGGCGACCTTCCTCCAGGATCTGGAGCAGCGTGTTGAAGACGTCCGGGTGGCCCTTCTCGATCTCGTCGAAGAGCACCACCGAGAACGGCTTGCGCCGCACGGCCTCGGTCAGCTGACCGCCCTCCTCGTAGCCCACGTAGCCGGGGGGCGAACCGACGAGGCGGCTGACCGTGTGCTTCTCCATGTACTCCGACATGTCGAGCGAGATCAGCGCCTCCTCGTCACCGAAGAGGAACTCGGCGAGCGTCTTGGCCAGCTCGGTCTTGCCCACGCCCGAGGGGCCCAGGAAGATGAACGAGCCGCCGGGGCGCTTCGGGTCCTTGAGGCCGGCACGGGTCCGGCGGGTGGCCTGGGCCACGGCCCGGATCGCGTCCTGCTGGCCGATGATGCGCTTGTGGAGCTCGTCCTCCATGCGCAGGAGCTTCTGGGTCTCCTCCTCGGTCAGCTTGTAGACCGGGATGCCCGTCCAGATCGACAAGACCTCGGCGATGGACTCCTCGTCGACTTCGTCGAAGAGGTCGACACCCTCGCTGCGAGCCTGATCCTCGACGTCGCCCTTGCGCCCGAGGAGCTCCTTCTCCTTGTCGCGCAGGCGGCCGGCCTCCTCGAAGTCCTGGCGCTCGACGGCCTGCTTCTTCTCCTCGACCACCGCAGCGAGCTCGTTCTCGAGCTCCTTGAGCTCGGGCGGCGTCTCCATGCGCTTGATGCGCAGGCGGGAGCCCGACTCGTCGATCAGGTCGATGGCCTTGTCGGGCAGGTGGCGGTCGCTGATGTAGCGATCGGCCAGGTTGGCGGCCGCCACGAGGGCCTGATCGGTGATCGTGACCCGATGGTGGGCCTCGTAGCGATCGCGCAGGCCCTTCAGGATCTCGATGGTGTGGGCGACCGTCGGCTCCTCGACCTTGATCGGCTGGAAGCGACGTTCCAGCGCGGCGTCCTTCTCGAGGTGCTTGCGGTACTCGTCGAGCGTGGTGGCGCCGATGGTCTGCAGCTCGCCGCGGGCCAGCATCGGCTTCAGGATCGACGCCGCGTCGATCGCACCCTCGGCCGCACCGGCACCGACGAGCGTATGGAGCTCGTCGATGAAGAGCACGATGTCGCCGCGGGTCTTGATCTCCTTGAGCACCTTCTTGAGCCGCTCCTCGAAGTCACCGCGGTAGCGGGACCCGGCCACGAGGGCGCCGAGGTCGAGGGTGTAGAGGTGCTTGTTGCGCAGCGTGTCGGGCACGTCGCCCGAGGCGATCTTCTGGGCGAGGCCCTCGACGATCGCGGTCTTGCCGACACCGGGCTCACCGATGAGCACCGGGTTGTTCTTGGTGCGGCGGCTGAGGACCTGCATGACGCGCTCGGTCTCGCGCTCGCGACCGATGACCGGGTCGAGCTGCTTGTCGCGGGCGATCTGGGTCAGGTTGCGACCGAACTGGTCGAGGACCAGCGATCCGCTCGCGGACGCCTCACCCGACTCGGACCGACCACCGGCGGCCGCCGGCTCCTTGCCGGGCGATCCGCTCGAGCTGGTCTGACCCGACGGGCCGCTGTAGCCCGACAGGAGCTGGATCACCTGCTGGCGCACGCGTGACAGGTCGGCGCCCAGCTTCACGAGGACCTGGGCGGCGACGCCCTCGCCCTCGCGGATCAGCCCCAGCAGGATGTGCTCGGTGCCGATGTAGTTGTGGCCGAGCTGGAGCGCCTCGCGCAGCGACAGCTCCAGCACCTTCTTGGCGCGAGGCGTGAAGGGAATGTGGCCGCTCGGCGACGCACCGCCCTGCCCGATGATCTCCTCGACCTGGCTCCGAACCGCCTCCAGGGAGATCCCCAGGGACTCGAGCGCCTTCGCGGCGACGCCCTCGCCCTCGTGGATCAGCCCCAGCAGGATGTGCTCGGTGCCGATGTAGTTGTGGTTGAGGAGCCGAGCCTCTTCCTGGGCCAGCACGACGACCCGGCGAGCCCGATCGGTGAACCGTTCGAACACGAAGACCTCCCCAGGTCCTACGGGATAGGCGGACGAGTGTACCGGTGCGGTTCCCGCGACCGTTCCGGGTGTTCACGTCGGCAGCGTGCCGACCGACATCAGGGTACGGGGAGAAGTCGCCGCGACGACGGACGCGACGGCCCACCCGTCGTGGTGGTGTGACGCCGCCGTCACCGGGCTCGTGGTCGAACGGTGGTGGGCGACGCCCGTCACGGCCACTGGTTGTGGCACCCCGCACGGGGACCGGTACCGTTCGACTCGTGGCCTCGCTCAGCCCCCTGCAGCGACTCGATGACGGGACCGCGCAGCTCGATCGGGTCGAGCGGGCCCTGGTCGACTCGGTGGCGACCGAGGACCCCTTCCTGACCGAGGTGGCGAGCCACCTCATCGTGGCCGGCGGCAAGCGCCTCCGCCCCGCCTTCGTCATCGCCGCGGGGACCGCGCTCCAGGACGCACCCGACGTCACCGACGAGCTCGTCCGGGCCGGGGTGTCGGTGGAGCTGGTGCACCTCGGCTCGCTCTACCACGACGACGTCATGGACGAGGCCGATCTCCGCCGCACGGTCGAGACGGTCAACCACCGCTGGGGCAACCTCACGGCCATCCTCGCGGGTGACTACCTGCTCGCCCGGGCGTCCGAGATCGCGGCGTCCATCGGCACCGAGGTCGCCGGTCTCCTCGCCGCCACCATCGCTCGGCTCTGCGAGGGCCAGGTCGTCGAGCTCCAACGCATCTACGACCAGCAGCGGACCGAGGAGCAGTACTTCTCGGCCATCGAGGGCAAGACGGCGGCGCTGTACGCCACCGCCTGCCGCATCGGTGGGATCGTGTCGGATCTCGACCGCGACCTCATCGACCGCCTGACCGAGTTCGGCCGGCTCTACGGCATGGCCTTCCAGGTGATCGACGACGTCCTCGACATCACGGCCACCGAGGACCAGATCGGCAAGCCCCCCAACGACGTGATCGAGGGCGTCTACACCCTGCCGGTCATCCGCCACCTGGCCGCTGATCCGGCCGGCGAGGTCGCCGGTCTCCTCGGCGAGGACATGACGGTCGAGGAGCGCGACAAGGTCCGCGGCATCGTCGCCGCGTCAGCGGCACTGCGATCCTCGGTCGCCACCGCCGACGACTACTGCCGGCGGGCCCTCGACCTCGTCGACGACCTCCCGGCGTCGGCCGGCGCCGAGGGACTGCGCGACGCCACGCGCAACCTCCACGAATCCCTGCCGTAGCCCCGGCGGTCCACCCTCCGCGAGACTCCTGGACCATGGCGGGTCCGCACCCCTACCTCGACGTCGCCCACCCCCTCGAGCTCGCCCACCAGGGCGGCGGGAAGGAGGGCGTCGAGAACACCTGGCCCGCCTTCGAGCGCGCCGTCGAGCTGGGCTACCGGTACATCGAGACCGACACCCAGGTCACCGCCGACGGCGTGCTGGTCGCCTTCCACGACGACACCCTCGACCGCATCACCGACCGGAGCGGTCGTGTCTCGGACCTGTCGTGGAGCGAGGTGTCGACGGCCCGCACGACCCCGGGCGGGCACGAGCTCGTCCGCCTCGACGAGCTGTTGGAGCGCTGGCCCGAGGTCCGGTTCAACATCGACGTCAAGACCCGTGGCGCACTCGAGCCCACGATGGCGCTCGTCGGACGACTCGGTCGTCACGACTCCGTCTGCCTCGCGTCCTTCTCCGACCTCACGGTGCGGCGGCTCCGTCGCGACGACCGGGTCTGCACGAACGTCGGTCGCATCGCCACGGCGATCATCCGGGTGGTCTCCCTCCTGCCGATCCGACCGCCGGTGCTCTTCGGCGGCGACTGCGCGCAGGTCCCGGTGAAGCAGTGGTTCGTCCCGGTCGCCGACCGGCGTTTCATCGCCGCGTGCCATCGGGCCGGGTTGCCGGTCCACGTCTGGACCGTCGACGATGCCGACGAGATACGCCGCCTCCTCGACCTCGGTGCCGACGGCATCATCACCGACCGACCGTCGGTGCTCCGCGAGGTGCTCGAGGAGCGAGGCGAGTGGCTCGGCGGCTGAGCCGGCCTCGCCCGTCGGGCGTCCGCTGGTTCCTGCGTTCGAGGGCCGACGAGTCGGACCGACCCGTCGTGTTACGGTGTCACACAGGGTCAGACGATCTCGGATGGCTTCCGGACGACGGCGTCGCGCTCTCACCATCTGAGCTCGAACGGATCTTCGTGGCGCTGCGGGGTCTGGTCTCCGGGACCGCTGAGCTCGACCCCAACCGTGCGCACAGCGTCGAGATCGCGTTCACGATCGCCGAGGCGATCGAGCGACAACACGGAGGAGAACGATGACGGACACTCCTGCCGGTATCGACTGGCTCGAGCAGAGCACGGGTCAGAACCTCAGCCGACCGGACACGCCGTCCGAGGCCGGGGACCGACATCTCTCGGTTCGGCTTCCCCCAGAGCTCTCCGCAGGCCTCGATGCGTTGGCGGCAGAGTTCAACACCACCGCATCTCAGGTCGTGCGCGACCTGCTCGCCGAGGCCATCGGTCGTCGACAGGAGATCGCTGATCTCGATGCGTCCGAGCTCGCGGACCGACTCGCCGCCGATGTCGCCGAGGTGCGACGACGCCTCGCCGGCTGACAGGTGGGCGATGACCGCCCTCGATGCTCGCTCCGCGTCGACGCCGGATCTCAGCGGTCTTCGACGACGGGATCGACCACGAGCGTCCCCGCCGTCGCGTCCAGCGTGGCCATCGCGCCGATCGGCAGAGCGCTCTGGTCCGGTCGACCGTCAGGGTCCGTGAGGTCGTGGCCGGCGAACAGTCCACCGAGTACGGGGACGCCAAGCTGCCCGAGCCGTTCAGAGAGAACGTCGGCCAGCGTCCATCCGCGATCCGAGTCGTCCCGGAAGCCCTCGAAGGACCCGAGCGCCACACCGATCACACCGTCCAACGCACCAGAGGCGATGAGCTGCGTGAGCTGGCGATCGACGGTGCCGAGCCCGACGAGTCGCTGGTCCTCGAGGAAGAGGATGGCTCCGTTCATCGGCGGCAACCGAACGCCCACCGACGTCGCGACCGAGGCGAGGTTGCCACCGATCAAGCGACCTCGCGCTCGGCCTGCGACGCTGACCCCTGCCGACACTGCGTCCGCACGCCGTCGAAGGACGCTCGGGTTCGTTGTCATCAGCAGCCGACGCACCGAGGTCTGCGCCGTCGAACCCGTCAGACATCCATGGATGCTGCCGAGCCCGCAATACCGCAGCAGAGAGAGCTGCAGGTAGGTGATGTCGCTGAACCCGACGAGCGGCTGGGGATCGGCCCGCACCGCATCGACGTCGATGTCATCAGCGATGCGATAGGCACCTGCTCCGCCTCGGGTCGCGAAGATCGCCCTCACCGCTCGGTCGTGGAACGCCTCGTTGAGGTCTTGGAGCCGAACGGTGTCCGTTCCAGCCATGTATCCGTGTCGTTCGAACGCGTGCGCGCCGACATCGCACTCCAACCCCCAGCTTCGGAGGGTCGCGATGTCGCCCGAGACCGCGGCCGGCTCTGGCTAGCTGTGCTCAGCGGGGAGGTTGTCCTTGTTGAGGTGGTGGAGGGTGGCCTGTGGTGTGGACCATCCGAGGGCGCCGTGGGCGCGGTGGTGATTGTAGAAGTGGATGAAGCGCTGGTACCCGTGGGCGCGTCGGGCT
>JBCCTY010000219.1:0-6978 GCA_039197885.1 Actinomycetota bacterium
CACGCCCAGGAGGGTCGCGGCGTCAACGGCGTGCTCGTCGAGACGGTCGGTGGCGACGACGAGCTGGTGAAGAACATCGCCATGCACGTCTCGTTCGACCGCCCGAAGTACGCCCGCCGCGAGGACGTTCCCGCCGACGTCATCGCCGCCGAGCGCGAGACGCTCGAGACGATCAGCCGCAACGAGGGCAAGCCCGAGGCCGCGTTGCCCAAGATCGTCGACGGCCGGATGAACGGCTTCTTCAAGGAGGTCGTCCTCCTCGAGCAGCCCTACGTCCGCGACCAGAAGGTCACCATCGAGAAGCTCCTCGACGGGGCCGAGCTGGTCCGCTTCGGCCAGACCGAGATCGGCGCCTAGTGAGCGACGGGGGACCGACGTGGGACCGCGTCGTCCTCAAGCTCTCGGGTGAGGCGCTCGCCGACGAGTCCGGGTACTCCATCGACGGCCGGGTCGTCGATCGCCTCGCCGCCGAGATCGTCGATGTCCGCGCCGCGCTCGGCGTCGACGTGGCCGTCGTCGTCGGCGGCGGCAACATCTGGCGGGGGATGACCGGCTCGGGCGCCGGCATGGACCGCGCCCAGTCCGACTACATGGGGATGCTGGCGACGGTCATCAACGCCCTCGCGCTCCAGGACTCCCTCGAGCGGCAGGGACAGCCCACCCGGGTCCAGTCGGCGATCCACATGGCACAGATCGCCGAGCCCTACATCCGGCGTCGCGCCATCCGCCACCTCGAGAAGGGCCGGGTGGTGGTCTTCGCCGCCGGATCCGGCAACCCCTACTTCACGACCGACACGGCGGCGGCGCTGCGAGCCAACGAGATCGAGGCCCAGGCGGTCCTGAAGGGCACCCACTCCGGTGTCGACGGCGTCTACACCGCCGACCCGAAGCTCGACCCCGAGGCCACCAAGCTCGACGAGGTCTCCTTCATCGACGTGCTGAGCAAGGGTCTCAAGGTGATGGACGCTGCGGCCATCGCGCTCTGCATGGACAACGAGCTGCCGATCGCCATCTTCGACCTGCTCGAGGCGGGCAACGTGCGGGCCATCCTGGAGGGCAAGCCGGTCGGTACGCTGGTTCGATGAGCGAACTGGTCGAAGCCCTCCATCTCGAAGCCGACGAGAAGATGGCCAAGGCCGTCGAGCACGCCCAGTCGGAGTTCTCGACCATCCGCACCGGTCGGGCCTCGCCGGCGCTGCTCGAGCGGATCATGGTGTCCTACTACGGCGCCGACGTCCCCCTGCAGCAGCTCGCCGGCTTCAGCGTGCCCGAGGCCCGTCTGCTCGTCGTGTCGCCCTTCGACAAGGGATCGATGGACGCCATCGAGAAGGCCATCCGCGACGCCAACCTCGGCATGAACCCCACGAACGACGGCAACGTGCTGCGCCTGGCGTTCCCGCCGCTCACCGAGGAACGCCGCAAGGAGCTGGTCCGGGTCGTGAAGAACATGGCCGAGGACGGGCGCATCGCCGTGCGCAACGCTCGGCGTTCGGCACGCTCTGACCTGATCGATCTCGAGAAGGGCGGGGACATCTCCGCTGACGACCTCGAGTGGGCCGAGAAGGAGCTCGACAAGCTCACCCAGAAGCACGTCGAGACCATCGATCAGCAGCTCGACGCCAAGGAGCGCGAGCTCCTCGAGATCTGACCCGCCACCGCGCGGAGGGGAGAACCCCGATCCGCGCTGCCCCGGCGCCTACGGTGGGTGGCGCCACGTGAGGAGGTAGGCATGGACCAGGACCGTGGCTTCCGGCCGCCCAACGCAGACGACGACGATGCGGCCGACGACGGGCCCGTGTTCCGCTTCGACCCCGAGGACACCACGTCGACCACCGGGAGCTCGCTCTTCGGTGACGTGCCCGACCTCGAGCCCGGCGATGTCGACGGGCTGTTCAGCAACGTCCCCGACCTCCGGCCGGGTGAGTCCACCGACCTCTTCGGCGAGCCCGTCGACGCGACGCCGACCCCGCCCGCACCGGCCGAACCCGCCGGCCCGACCTCCCTGCCGACGACGCCGACCGCCGACGAGGCCGTCCACGAGGTCGACGAGCCCGTCACCGAGGTCGACGAGCCCGTCGCCGAGGAGTACCTCGACGACGACGAGGTCTCGGCCGAGGTCATCTCGTTCACCCCGCCCCCGGCCGAGGATCCCGTCGACGAGGGCCCGGCCTTCCGGTTCGAGGCCGACGAGGCCGACGAGCTCACCGGTCCGTTGCCCCACTGGACCGAGCCCGCCACCGGCGTGCTCCAGCTCGGCGACGAGCAGCCGGTCTCCCCGGCGTCCGAACCCGGCGTGGCCTTCCGCCGCACCGAGGCCGTCGGTGACGAGGAGTCCCTCGAGGCCTGGACGGCCATGGAGGCGCCCCGACCCGTGTGGTCCGACGGCACCACGGAGTCCGAGCCCGAGCCGGTCCGGATCGGGTCGTCGACCCCGCCGACGACCACCGGCGTCTGGCAGGAGCCGGATCGCACGACCAACCCCGATCTGCCGTCGCGCGACGATGCCGGCCGAGACCTGCCGATGGCGATCGTCAGCGGCGTGGCCCTCGCCGCGCTGCTGTTCGGGCTGCTCTCGTTCGCCCCGCCCGGTGGCGTCGTCGCCCTCGTCGCCCTCATCGCCGTCCTCGCCCAGGCCGAGTTCTTCACGACGCTCCGGCGCGCCGGCCACCGCCCCGCCCACCTCCTCGGTGTCGTCGCCACCGGCGGCGTCATCCTCGGTGCCTACTGGAAGGGCGCCGCGGCCTACCCGATCGTGCTCGCGCTGCTCATCCTGTTCGCCTTCGCCACCTACGTGATCGAGCCGGTCGACCGACCGGTGTTCGGCGTCTCCGCAACCCTCGCCGGCGTGCTCTGGATCGGCGTCGGCGCGTCCTTCGCCTCGCTGCTGTTGCGCGGCACGCACGGCACCGGTGCCTTCATCGCGGCGGTGGTCGGCACGGTCGCCCACGACGTCGGCGCCTACGCGGTCGGCCGACTCGCCGGACGTTCGCACCTCTCGCCGGAGATCTCGCCCAACAAGACGTGGGAAGGGTTGATCGGTGGCATGGCAGCTGCCGTGCTCGGCCTCGGCCTGCTCTCGGCGGTGGCCGGCATCGCACCGGTCGACCAGCTGCTCGACGCGCTGCTCATCGGCGTCGCCATCGCCATCGCCGCGCCGATCGGCGACCTCGCCGAGTCGCTCGTCAAGCGCGACCTCGAGGTCAAGGACATGGGCTCGGTGCTGCCGGGCCACGGTGGCTTCCTCGACCGGTTCGACGGGCTGCTCTTCACGCTCCCCACCGTGTGGCTGATGCTGCTGGCGCTCGACCTCGCGCCCGTCGGCACCATGGTCTGACGGCCCGGTGACCACGTCGGTTGCGGTC
The DNA here is from genome assembly GCA_039197885.1 of Actinomycetota bacterium. Taxonomy (GTDB): domain Bacteria; phylum Actinomycetota; class Acidimicrobiia; order Acidimicrobiales; family Poriferisodalaceae; genus JBCBSZ01. The sequence goes on from JBCCTY010000219.1 coordinate 3,363, forward strand.
GTCGGGTCGACCGGCTCCATCGGCGCCCAGACCCTCGACGTCATCCGCGCCGAGCGCGATCGCTACCGGGTCGACGTCATCGCCGCCGGACGCAGCGTCGACCTCGTCGCCGAGCAGGCCGCCGAGTTCGCGCCGTCGGTCGTGGCCATCAGCGACGCCGACCGAGCGGTCGAGCTCCACGGCCGCCTCCCCGCCGGGACCGAGCTCGTCGCCGGTCCCGAGGCACTGGGCGAGGTGTCCGGTCACAGCGACGTGGTCGTCAACGGCGTCGTCGGCTTCGCCGGTCTGCCGGTGACGCTGGCGGCGGTGCGCAACGGACGTCGCCTGGCGCTGGCCAACAAGGAGTCGCTCATCGCGGCCGGCCCCGTCGTGCGAGCCGAGACGGCCCCCGGCGCCGAGATCGTCCCGGTCGACAGCGAGCACTGCGCGATCCACCAGTGCCTGCGTTCCGGTGAGCTCCCCGACGGCCGTCGCGGTCGGCTCCGTCGACTCCTCCTCACGGCGAGCGGCGGTCCCTTCCGCGGCCGCAGCGCCGCCGAGCTGGCCGAGGTCAGCGTCGACGAGGCCCTGGCCCACCCGACGTGGGCGATGGGGCCCAAGATCACCGTCGATTCCTCGACGCTGATGAACAAGGGCCTCGAGGTCATCGAGGCGTGCGAGCTCTTCGACGTCGCCGTCGATGACGTCGACGTCGTCGTCCACCCGCAGTCGATCGTCCACTCGATGGTCGAGTTCAGCGACGGCGCGGTGATCGCTCAGCTGTCGCTCCCCGACATGCGCCTGCCGATCGGCTACGCCCTGGCCTTCCCCGATCGGATCGGCACCGCCTTCGGTGCCATCGACTGGACCGAGCTCGCCCGTCTCGACTTCGAGGCTCCCGATCGGGCGACGTTCGGCTGCCTCGACCTCGCCTTCGACGCGGCCCGGGCGGGCGAGGGCGCCCCGACCTGGCTGAACGCGGCGAACGAGGTGGTCGTCGAGGCCTTCCTCGCGGGCCGGATCCGATGGATCGAGATCGCCGAGATCCTCAAGAGGACGCTCGACCGGCACGATGGAACACCGATGACCTCCGTCGACGTTGTCATCGACATCGATCGTCGTGCCCGTGCCTGCGCCGAGGAGGAGCTGGCCCGACGATCTGGCACGATGGAGCCCCGCCCGAGGAAGTGAGCCGACCGGTGAGCAACGACCAGGCGATCGAGCCCAGCACCGACGACGCCGAGCGGGGGAGCCTCGTCGGCGCGGGCGTGCTGGTGGGCCTGCTGGTCCTGCTCGGGATCTTCTCGCTGCCGGCGCTGCTCTTCGTGCTGGCGCTCATCTTCGTGGTGTTCCTCCACGAGCTCGGTCACTTCGCGACGGCCCGATGGACGGGCATGAAGGCCACCGAGTTCTTCCTCGGCTTCGGGCCCCGCATCTGGTCGTTCCGCCGGGGAGAGACCGAGTTCGGCGTCAAGGCGATCTGGGCCGGCGCCTACGTGAAGATCATCGGGATGAACAACCTCGAAGAGGTCGATCCGGCCGACGAGGACCGCACGTACCGCTCGAAGAGCACCAGGGCCCAGGTCCTCGTCGCCTCGGCCGGTTCGTTCATGCACTTCGTCGTGGCCTTCCTCCTCCTCGTCACGATGTTCCTGGCCTACGGTCGCCCGACGGTCGACGAGTCGGCGTGGACGTTCGAGAACGTGATCGAGGGTGGCGCCGCCGCCCAAGCCGGCCTGCAGCCCGGTGATCGCCCGGTGTCCATCGATGGCGTCGAGATCGACACCTGGAACGATCTCGTCGACGTGGTGTCGGCCCGCCCGGGTGAGACCGTCGACATCACCGTCCTGCGTGACGGGCGCGAGCTCTCCACCACGGCGACCCTGGGCGAGCGTGACGGCTCCGGTCTGCTCGGCGTGCAGCGGACCGAGACCGAGGTGATCGTCGAGGAGTTCTCGGTCGTCGAGGTCGTCCCGACGGCGGCGGGCGAGTTCGTCGATCTCGGCGTCCAGTCGGTCACCGGCGTCGCCCAGTTCTTCACGCCGTCGAACCTGGCCGACTTCGCCGGTCGGGTCTTCAGCGCCCCCGGTGCCGACGATGCCACGGAGAACCCCGAGAGCCGGCCGGTCAGCGTGGTCGGCGTGGTCGACATCGGGGCCGATGTCGCCAGCGACAACGCCTGGAACGCCGTCTACCTGTTCGCGCTGTTCAACATCTTCATCGGCATCTTCAACCTGGCCCCGCTGCCGCCGCTCGATGGGGGGCACATCGTCGTGGCGCTCTACGAGCGGGTGCGCACCCGCAAGGGCGAGCCGCGCTACCGGATCGACTACGAGCGCCTCCTTCCCGTTGCCTACGGGGTGTTCATGGTCCTGGTGTTCTTCGGCCTCGGAGCCCTCTGGCTCGACCTGGCGAACCCGCTGAACTGACCGGCCTCGGGTGCCCGTCGGGGTGGCCGGGCTGGTTCACTGAGGGGCGTGTTCGAACGACGAGCGACCCGCAAGATCTCCGTCGGCGACGTCGAGGTCGGCGGCGATGCACCCATCACGGTGCAGTCGATGACGATCACCAAGACCGCCGATGTCGACGGCACCCTCGCCCAGATCTACGAGCTCGCCGGCGCCGGCGCCGACATCGTCCGCTGCACCTGCAACGAGCAGGCCGCCGCCGAGGGCCTGGCCCGGATCGTGCCCCGGTCACCGGTGCCGATCATCGCCGACATCCACTTCCAGTACCGCCGAGCGCTCGAGGCGCTCGAGGCCGGCGTGAACGGGTTGCGTCTCAACCCGGGCAACATCCGGCGACCCGAGCACATCAGGACGGTCGCGCAGGAGGCCAAGGACCGGGGCGTGCCGGTTCGCATCGGCGTGAACCTGGGGTCGCTCGATCCCGACATCGAGGAGCGGTACGGGCGCACCGCCGTGGCCATGCTCGAGTCCGCCAAGCGCGAGCTCGGCTACTTCGAGGACGTCGGCTTCGACACGGTGAAGATCTCGGTGAAGGCCTCCGACGTCCGGATCATGGTCGAGGCCTACCGCCTGCTCTCGGAGTGGACCGACCATCCGCTGCACCTGGGTGTCACCGAGGCGGGGACGCCGCCGAACGGGCTCGTCAAGGCCACCGCCGGGATCGCGACGCTGCTCAACGAGGGCATCGGTGACACGATCCGCTACTCGCTGACCGCCGACCCGGTCGAGGAGGCCAAGGCCGGTCGGGTGCTCCTGGAGTCGCTGGGTCTCCGCGAGCGCAAGGGCGTCGATCTCATCGCCTGCCCGTCGTGCGGCCGTGCCGAGATCGACGTCTACTCCGTCGCCGAGCAGGCCCAGGAGGCGCTCGAGGGCAAGGAGCTCCCGGTGCAGGTGGCGGTGATGGGCTGCGTGGTCAACGGCCCCGGTGAGGCGAAAGGGGCCGATCTCGGCATCGCCGCCGGCCGCAAGCGCGGTCACCTCTTCGTCCGAGGCGAGGTCGTGAGGGTCGTGCCCGAGGACGAGATGGTCTCCGAGCTCGTCACGTGGGCCGAGCGCATCGTCGCCGACGGCATCGACGCCGCGATGGCCGACGCCGACGAGGGCGCTGCGGCCGAGGCCGAAGCCGACCGCGCCGCGCTCATCGAGGAGCAGGGTGACGACGTGAACTC
>JBCCTY010000220.1:0-6957 GCA_039197885.1 Actinomycetota bacterium
CTCATCGACGACTTCCACTACCTGATCTTCCCGGGGATGGTCTTCAACACCCACGCCGGCGGGTTCCTGCTGTTCCGGATCCGCCCCCACGCCACCGATCCCGACCAGTGCCACTTCGACCTGTTCCGGTTCGAATGGCCCGACGAGCACGGCGAGCCCGTCGAACCGGCGCCCAACCGTCGGGTCGCGGAGGGTGAGATCAGCCTCGGCACCGTGCTCGATCAGGACTTCGAGAACCTGCCCCGCGTGCAGCGTGGCCTGCACTCCGACCACCTCGACGTCATCACGGTCTCGGGCCAGGAGGTCCGCGTCGCCCACGTCCACACCGCCGTCGACGAGATGCTGCACCGCTTCGGGGGTTAGCCCTTCAGGGTCGGGAGGAGCGCCTCGGCCACCTCGGCCGGGCGCTCCTCGTGGGAGAAGAGACCCGCATCGGGGACGACGGTCAGGCTCGCGTCGCGGAAGCTGCCCACCATCTCGCGGGCCCAGCCGACCGGGAAGAACGCATCGTCCTCACCCCACACGAGCTTCACCGGCACGTCGATCCTGGGGTGGAGGGCGGCGAGCTCGTCGACGTAGCGGGTGTCGAAGGTGCCGAGCACCCGGAGCGCCCCGCGCAACCGGTCCGGGTCGTCGGCGAGTGGCTGGAGGAAGAACTCGTCGAACTCGCCGTCGAGGAGGTCGGGGTCGGCGAACGCCTTGCCGAGCACGAACTGGTTCCGACGGATGCGACGCCGGTCGACGATCGAGCCGAAGACCTTCCCGAAACCGGGCGCCCGACTGGAGGCGAGGAACAGCTTGAACCGCCAACCGAGGCGCTCCTGCTCGGTGTCGACGAGGCCCATCGCCCGGACGCGGGGGTCACCGGTCAGGGCGTGGCGGGCGATCATCCCGCCGCTGTCGTGGCCGACGACGGCGACGTCGTCGAGCTCGAGCAGGTCGACGACCCGGCGAACCGTCTCGATGTGGCGGTCGAGCGACAACTCGGTGCGCTCGGCGTCGAACCGGCTCGATCCGGCGCTCGGGAAGTCGATCACGTGGCACGTGACGTGGTCGGCGAGGTGGGGGAGGAGCAGGCGCCAGGTGGCACCGCTGACCGGCCAGCCGTGGACGAACAGCACGTCGGGACCGGTCCCCACCTTGCGGTAGGCGGCCTCGCCGGCGCCGACATCGAGGAAGCGGTCGGGCTCACGGCGGAAGAGGTCCGATGCGGCAGCCGGGGTGAGGGTGGACATGACGCCTCCATCAGCTCGTAGTGATCACTACAGACCGTAGTCGTAGTGGTCACTACAGGCAAGAGGCGGCGCCGGATCAGTCGTCGATCACGTCGTCCCCGGCCCGGGTGTCCTCGGCGTCCGGCACGGTGAGGTGCTCGAGGATCGCGCTGACCGCGACGGCGTAGAGCGTCCATCCGTCGCTCCCGCGGTGTTCGCGGTGTGGTCCGCCCTCGAGCTCGTCGACGAGTCGGACCCGCTGCCACAGCCCGAACTCCAGCGAGCGGAGGATCCACGCCACGTCGAGCGGTGTGGCGTCGGGGCCCCAGCGTCGGCCGATGTCGGGCAGGGCAGTGTCGAGCTGTGCCGCCAGGGCCGACGTCTGCTCGAGCTCGGCTTCGGCAAGCCGGGACCGGGACGGTCCGTCGGCGGCTCGCGCGATGACCGCCTCGAAGATCTGGTTGCCCGGATGGGCCATCGCCAGTCCGAACGACGAGTTCGCGACGTGTCGCACGATCGCATCGGCGTCGCTCCAGTCGTCGATCGATGCGATCGCCTCGGCGATGTGCTCGGCGCCCGTCGCCTCCTCGGCCAGGCGCTCGATGAGGTCGGCCTCGAAGCGCTCGCGAGGAGGTCGTCCGTCCTCGTCGTCGGCCCAGGTCAGGTAGATCATGCCCGGGCTGCGATAGCCGGCTTCGGCTGCGACCTCCTTGAGGTCGAGGTGCGCGAGCTGGCCGCCGGGCCGGGCCGCGTCGAGCGTGCGGACGAAGACCGCCACGCCCGCGTCGAGCAGTCGCCGTCGGATCTCGTCGGGGGTCGGCTTGGGCACCTCGTCGAGCCTAGGCGGCGGTTGACGGCTGACTGGACCTCAGTCAGGATGCTGACTGAATCTCATTCACTAAATGAAAGTCAGTCAAGGAGTCGCCATGTCACCGATCGTTCTCGTCCCCCGGCGATCCGGGGTCGGCACGTCACCGCCCGGTTCCGGACCGCCCGAGATGCCGCGACGCCGCCGCCGACGGATGTGGGCGCTCGCGCTCGTGGCCGCGATGCTGGCCCCGCTCGTCGTGGTCGCGGGTGCCGAACGTTCGGAGGCGCTCGACCGGCCCTACCGATCGTTCGACACCCGCAGCGGCGCCAAGCCGGGATCCGGTGCGAACGTCTGTCGCCAGATCTTCGCCCCGCAGGCGGGCTCGTTCCCGTCGTCGCAGCGCGTGCGATCGGTGTCGGTCAACCTCACGGTCGTGCAGCAGACCGGGGCCGGATGGGTCACCGCCTACCGGTCGGGCGGTTCGAGGCCGGGAGTCGCCAGCCTGAACTACGGCGCCAGCGGGCCGGTGTCGGGCAACACGGTGGTCGAGGTGAACCATCGGGGCGAGGCGTGCTTCTACGTGTCGAGGTCGGCCCACCTGATCGTCGACGTCACCGCCGGCCACTCGACCCAGTCCTATGTGCCCGTGCAGCCCTTCCGCGCCGGCACGACGGTGTCGGGGGCACGAGCGACGCCGGGTCGGCCGTACTGCGTCCGCGTGGCGCGCAACGGCGTGCCCTCGAACGCCCGGGCCGTGCAGGTCACCGTCGCGGCGCGCCAACCGATCGATCGCGGCTTCCTCACCGTCTACGACCCCAGCGGCGCACGGCCGAACGTGTCGACGGTCAACTACGCCAGGAACCAGACGATCGGCAACGGCACGGCGGTGCCGATGTCGCGTGACGGTCGGGTCTGCGTGTACACCTCGGCGACCTCGCACATCTACGTGGACGTCGTCGGGTACTTCCCCGTGAGCACCCCGCACGACGTCTCGAGCCCCAGCCGGCTGATCGACACCCGTCGCATCCCCGGGTTCGTCCCGAGGGCCGGCACCAAGTGCCACACCGTCGTGGGTCGGAACAAGCTCCAGGCCGATGCGCTGTCGAGCTACCTGACCGTGACCCTGCTGAACCAGTCGAGCGCGAACGCGTACCTGACGGTCTTCCGATCCGGTGTGAGCCGGCCGGGCACGTCCTCTGTGAACGCGCCCGCCCGTGAGACGCGTGCGAACAACGTGTGGTCACGGGTCGGTCCGGACGGGAAGATCTGCGTGTACTCGAGCCATGCCGCCCACTACCTCATCGACGCCTCGGTCGCGATCAACGGCACCGAGTTCGTGCCCCGCCCGCACAGCCGATGCGGTGAGATCGTGCCTGGTGGTTCGGGCTTCAACGAGGTGTACAGCTGCTGGACGACCCCGGTGATCATTAGCATCCGGACCCAGAACGGCTTCTCGCCGTGGGAGGGGGTCTGCGTCCCGGCCCGGGGCACGATCCGGCTCGACAAGAGCTACACGCAGGCCAGCCTGCAGACGTACTTCCTGCAGGGGGTGCCCGGCGGCTCGCGCCTCGCCGGACCGATGCCCTGTTGAGCTGATCGTGGCGAGCTGACCCGGTGGAGGACCCTGCTCCGCCCCACCGGGTCAGTCGTCGACGACGTCGACCGCGGCGTGGGTGGCGCCGCCGGCCAGTGAGGCGTAGCCAGGGCCGCGGTCGAAGAAGAGCGGCTGGTCGCGCTCGGCCCGCAGCTCGGCCCGGAGGGCGTCGGTCGCGGTCGCGTCCACCAGGCGATCCGGGCCGGTGTGGTCGAGCACGACGCCGTAGTCGCGGGTGGCACCCGCTTCGGTGACCTTGCCCTGGACCACGTCGAGCGCGACGGCGTCGGGGTCGCGGTCGAGCGGATCACCCCAACCACCGCCACCGGTGGTCTCGATGCGGATGACCTCGCCCGGGGCGATGGGCTCGTCGTCGCAGAGCCCCTCGAGCACACGCTCGTTCGGCCCGCCGGGGTCGACGGTCACGAGGAACGGGGTGCCGGCCTTGCCGCCGTTGAGCCCCCAGCAGGACAGGATCGACCGGTCGGCGATGCACATGAACCCGCCGCCGGTGAGCGACCGGATCTCCTTGCGGTAGCCGAGCCCACCGCGGTGGGTGCCCGGGCCGCCGGAGTCCGGTGCGAGGCCGAGTCGCTCGATGCGCAGCGGGAAGCGGCTCTCGACGAACTCCACCGGGAGGTTCTGGGAGTCCGGGACCACGTGGATCGTGTCGGAGCCGTCGGCGTAGTAGCGCCCACCCGAGCCACCACCGAGGATCTCGCGGCTGAAGTACCACTCGCCGTTCTCGTCGGTGCCGGAGATGCCGGTGTAGCGGATGGTCTCCTGGTCGGCCGGCATGTTGCCGCCGACCGCCTTGGCCAGCACCCCGGCGAAGACGCCGAGCAGTCGGAGGATCACGAAGGTGCGGGCGTTGGTCGGCGCCGGGAACTCCGGGGTCACCAGCGTGCCCTTCGGCGGGAACTTCATCTCGATGAGCGGCACGACCCCCTCGTTCACGTCGAGCTCGGCCATGCGTTCGGGCGTGTCGGCCAGGTTGCGCAGGATCGGCGCCAGCCACTTCTTGAGGAAGCGGCCGTCGGCGTAGTCGCCGGCGTGGTTGATGGGGCCCTTCGCCTGCGGCCCGGTGCCGGTGAGATCGAGGATCAGCTGATCGGGGGTCTTGGTCAGCGTGATCCGCTGTGTGTGGAGGCGGGGCGGATCGACGCCGTCGTGCTCGGCGTAGTCCTCCCACACCCAGGTGCCCTCGGGGATCTTGGCGAGGATCTCGCGGCGGAAGGTCTCGGTGGTCCGCGCCAGGATCGTGTCGAAGCACCCCTCGACGGTCTCGCGGCCGTAGCGCTCGAAGAGGTCGGCGATGCGGCGGGCGCCCATGCGGCAGGCCGACACCTCGGCGTCGAGGTCGCCGTCGAGGTGATCGGGGAGGCGGCTGTTGCGGGTCATGATCGTGACCACGGCCTCGTTGCGGACCCCGGCGTCATAGAGCTTGATCGGCGGGACCATCAGCCCCTCTTCGAAGACCGACCGTGCGTCGGAGGGCATCGAGCCCGGGACCTTCCCGCCGATGTCGTCGTGGTGCCCGAAGGCCTGGACGAAGGCGACGACCTCGCCGTCGTCGAAGACCGGCACCGTGACGCAGAGGTCGGGCAGGTGACCGATCCCGCCCTCGGAGAGGTAGACGTCGTTGTGGAAGAAGACGTCGCCGGGCTGCATCGTCTCGATCGGGAAGTCACGGACGATCGGATCGACGAGCGCGGAATAGGACCGACCGGTGAGCTTGCGCAGCTGGCGATCGTGGATGCCGGCCCGGAAGTCGTGCTGGTCGCGGATCATCGGGCTGCGGGCGGTGCGTCCGATGGCGTCCTCGACCTCGGCCTCGACCGAGGCGAGCGTGCCCTCGACGATCTCGACGACGACCGGATCGACCTCTTTGACCATGCAGGGACCGTACTGCTCCCGGCGGTGGCGGTCAGCAGCGAGGCCAGGGGTTCACGCTGCCGTCATCGCCGCCAGGTGAGGAGCTCGCCCTGACCGGACAGCAGCAGCGAACCGGGGAAGACCCGGAGCCGGTAGGGGTCGAGGGTGAGCACCCCGAACCCGGGCGACTCGGGCGACTCCCAGCCCGGGATGATCGTCGGGTCGTAGCCGAGCGGAGCCGGCGCCTCGCTGAACCGCCGCCAGAGCTCGTTGGCGGCGGCGGGATCGTCGTCGAACGCCGCCGTGCACTCGGCGGTGCAGGTGTCCTGGTCGGGGGTCCAGTAGGTCAGCGTGACGTGGGGGTTGGCGGCGAGGTGTGAGGCCTTGGGTGACTCGGGGCTCGTCGCGATCCACCCCCGCAGGGACGCGCCGTCCCACTCCCAGATCGGGTGGAGGATGCGGCTGCGGGGCCGGGCGTCGGGGCCCACGGTCGCCACGGTGCACCAGACGATTCGATGGGCCATGTCGACGAAGGCGTGGGCGGTGGTGGCGAGGTCGGTCATGGCGGGATCCTCCGGTGCCGTGTCCGGCGCACCGTAGCCAGCCGGCGCCGTCGCGTCAGCCGGGTACCGACGATGGTCCCACCGACCACGGGACGTCGGATCCTCCCACGGAACGTGGCAGGTTCGTACCATCGAAGACCAGGAGCGGTGGTGGGATCCTGGTGGTCGTCCCCTCACGGTGCGAGGGGGTGGGGTCGGTCGGGCCGGACGGCGCGATCGGCAGGGCACACCGGCGAGCGGGCACCGGGGCGGTCGCCGGCAGCGGGAGGTGGACGTGATGCGTCCTCGAAGGAAGGCAGAGATCGCCGCAGGTCTCCTCGCCACCGTGCTGGCGGTCGTGGTGCCGAGCACCGCCGCCGCGGCCGACGAGGACTGCTTGGCCCACGTCGTGACCGACGCCAAGATGGCGGTCGGCCGACCGGGCACCGTCTCCCGTTCGGTGTCGCTCCCCCCGGGCGACGTGGCGATGACCGTCCGGACCTGGGACGGCTACGACGAACGGGTCGACGCCGAGCAACCGGGCGAACGGGTCGAGATCCTGCTGCTCAGCGGCGGGACCGTCGTCGCCTCGTCGGGGGTGACGCCCGACCTCGCCGACCTCGTCCGGGACGCCTCCTGGAGCGCCGGCTTCGGTCCGGTCTCGGCCCCGACGGGCGTCGACACGATCGTCATCGAGCACCGGCCCTCCGACACCGGCTCGCCCGACTCGCTCTGGGCCGAGGTGACCGTCTGCGTCGAGGAGCCGCCGCCCACCACGGAGGCGACGACGACCACGACCACCGCGGCACCGACCACGACCGAGGCGCCACCCACGACCGCGCCGCCCACGAGCACACCACCGACGACGCAGCCGGAGGTCACGGCCACGTCGGAGGTCATCGAGCCGACGACCACGGTCGC
>JBCCTY010000221.1:0-6917 GCA_039197885.1 Actinomycetota bacterium
GGGGAGAGCGGACGATGCCGCAGACGGTTCGGGGGGTGGTGTCCCACAGCGTTGGTGCACCGGTGGCGGTGGAGGAGATCACGATCCCGGACCCTGGTCCGGGAGAGGCCGTGGTGGCCATCCAGGCGTGCGGCGTCTGCCACACCGACCTGCACTATCGCGAGGGCGGGATCAACGACGAGTTCCCGTTCCTGCTCGGTCACGAGGCGGCCGGCCGGGTCGAGGCGATCGGCTCCGGCGTCGACGACGTCGCCGTCGGTGACTTCGTGATCCTCAACTGGCGGGCGGTCTGCGGCCAGTGTCGGTCGTGCCTGCGGGGCCGACCCTGGTACTGCTTCTCGACCTTCAACGCCGAGCAGAAGATGACCCTCGCCGATGGCACCGAGCTGTCGCCGGCGCTGGGCATCGGCGCCTTCGCCGAGAAGACCCTCGTGCATGCCGGGCAGTGCACGAAGGTCGACGAGGCGGCTTCGCCGGCTGCGGCCGGACTCCTCGGCTGCGGTGTCATGGCCGGCATCGGGGCCGCCATCAACACCGGCGGGGTCCAGCGTGGCGACTCCGTGGCCGTGTTCGGGTGCGGTGGCGTCGGCAACGCCGCCATCGCGGGCGCCCGGCTGGCGGGAGCGAGCACGATCGTCGCCGTCGACCTCGACGACCGCAAGCTCGAATGGGCGACCGGCTTCGGGGCCACCCACACCGTCAACGCCGCCGCCACCGACCCCGTCGAGGCCATCCGCGCCGTCACCGACGGCAACGGCGTCGACGTCGCGATCGAGGCCGTCGGCCTGCCGTCGACCTACGTTCAGGCCTTCGAGGCCCGTGACCTGGCCGGCACGGTCGTGCTGGTCGGCGTGCCCCGCCCCGACATGCAGCTCGAGCTCCCCTACCTCGACGTGTTCGGCCGAGGCGGAGCGTTGAAGTCGAGCTGGTACGGCGACTGCCTTCCCAGCCGGGACTTCCCGATGCTCATCGACCTCTACCTGCAGGGCCGCCTCGATCTCGACGGCTTCGTCACCGAGACGATCTCGCTCGATGCCGTCGAGGAGGCCTTCCACAAGATGGAGCGGGGTGAGGTGCTCCGCTCGGTCGTCACGATCTGATCCGGAGCGGCGAACGGCACGCCGACTCGGGTCAGAAGCGAGCCTCGAGTTCCTCGGCGCGTTCTGGTCGGCCGAAGAGGTAGCCCTGCAGCCGAGCCGTGGGGTGCTCGGCGAACCAGTCCCGCTGAGCGGGTCGCTCCACGCCCTCGGCGATCAGATCGAGCTGGGTGCCGGCGGCGAGGGCCACGAGGCCCTCCACGATCGCCGTGTCACGGCCGCCCTGTTCGAGGCCGTCGAGGAACGAGCGGTCGATCTTGAGCCCGTCGAGGATCGGCGAGCGCAGGTGTGACAGCGACGACGCGCCCGTACCGAAGTCGTCGAGGTACATCTGCACGCCGGTCTCCTCGAGCCGCTTGAGGTTCGACGCGGCATGGTCGAGCTCGAAGAGCGCTTGCTCGGTGACCTCGAGCACCAGGCACGCCGGGTCGGTCGCCGTCCGCTCGAGCTCGTTGATCACGTGCTGCACCAGCCCCACGTCGGGGAGCTGCTGCGGGGCGATGTTGACGTGCATCGTGAAGCCGGGACCGACGAGGCCGCGCTCGCGCCAGCTCGTGAGCTGATCGAGCGCAGTGGTGATGACCCATCGGGCGAGCGAGGTCGCGAGCGGCCCGTCGAGCACGGCGTCGATGAAGTCGGCCGGTGAGCGCTCGCCCAGCTCCGGGTGGTCCCAGCGGATCAGGGCCTCGGCGCTGTCCATCGTCCCGTCGAGGGTGACGATCGGTTGATAGCGGAGGAAGAACTGCTGCTCCTCGAAGGCCGTCCGCAGCTGGCGGAGCAGCTCGCCCGTCGAGCCGAACAGCGGTCCGGCGCCGTCGTAGCGGGCGATGTCGCCGCGGCCGCGGCGTTTCACGTCGTAGAGCGCACGGTCGGCCCGCCCGAGCACCTCCTCCGCCGTGAGGTCGTGGCGATCGGCGACCGCGTAGCCGAGGCTCGCACGCAGCTCGATCTCGCGGCCGGTCAGCGACAGCGGACCGCAGACGGCGCGGTGGAGGCGCTGCAGGATGGGTTCGAGATCGTCCTCGGACGCGATGCCCTCGAGGATGACCAGGAACTCGTCGCCGCCGAGTCGTGCGACGGTGTCGCCCGATCGGACGACCTGGCCGAGGCGTTGGGCGAAGGCCGTGAGGCATCGGTCCCCGGCCTGGTGGCCGAGGAGGTCGTTGATGCTCTTGAAGTAGTCCATGTCGAGCATCGCCGCGACGACGAGGCCGCTGCGGCGCCCGGCGCCGTCGAGCGCGTGCTGGAGGCGGTCGAGGGCCAGCCGGCGGTTGGCGAGGCCGGTCAGTGGGTCGGTGAGCGCCAGCTCGCCGAGGCGGTGCTGTTCCTCGACCCGACGGGTGGTCTCGGTGAAGATGACGTGGACCCGGGCCGCCGAACCGGGAACCGTCTCGGGGACGGCCCGCACGGAGTAGAAGGCCGGGGTCCCGTCGGCCCGGCTGCTCGCCACGTCCTCGAGCGTGTGCTCGCGTCGCGTGCTCCGGGCGATCTCGGCGGCCCGACGGGCCAGCGCGGCCAGCTCGTTGTGCTCGGCGAGGGCGGTCAGCTGCTGGCCCAGCGCCTCGGAGAGGCCCGACGCCGCGAGGAACGCCGGGTTGGCGAGACACACCTCGCCGTTGCCGTCGACGGTGAGGACCGGGTCGGGGGAGTGGTCGGCCAGCGCTCGGTAGCGGGATTCGTTGGCCTCCAGGGCTCGACGGCTCTGCTCGAGCTCGAAGCCGGCGAGCACGAGGCCGCAGGCCGTCGACAGCGAGCCCTGCACGTGGTGGAGGTGGCGCATCGTCTCGCACTCGACCTCGAGGCGCGCCGTGTAGGAGTCGGAGCTGCGGTCGAGGTCCAGTCGGACCGGGTGTCGGCCGGGCGCGCCGGCGGCCACGACGACGGCGAGCGGGTCGCCGCTCATCGAGGTCGGCGAGATCGTCAGGCGCAACGCATCGACGCCCAACTCGGCGCGCAGCTCCTCCAGGAGGGCCTCGTTGGCGGCCAGCTCGCGGCGACCGATGAGGGTGACCGCGCTGCGGCCGACGATGTCGGCGACCCGGCGGCCGATCGTCTTCTCGCGGGCGAAGGTGAGCACGGCGGCCAGGCGGTCGACGGTGAGCGCCGACTTGGGGAGCACGGCGGCTGCGCCGGCATCGGCCGCTGCGCCCCAGACCTCGTTGCCGTCGTGGCTCGTCAGCACGATGACCGGCACCGCCTCGACGGCACGCAGGTTCCGGACGGCCTCGAGTCCGTTGCCGTCGGGCAGGTCGACGTCGAGCACGATGGCCGTGTACCGGACGTCGGCGGCGAGCGCGGCGACGGCGCTCGCTGCGGTGTCGACGACGTCGGTGGCGGTCGGGCGGTCCTCGATCGACCGGAGCATCACCCCGATCGTCGACGCGACGAGCGGGTCGTCCTCGACGATGAGGACACGCGAGGCTGAGGGGAGCACGCTCATGGAGAGTACCCAGACGAACGCAGACAGCGAGCGCGGGCTGCCGTCTGCGCGACACGACCCGGGATCGGGGGTCAGCTCCGCCGATCGTCGGGTGCCGTTCCGGTGAGCAGGGCGACACACTCGCTCGCCGCCGCACGGGCCGCGAGCGAGAGCGCATGAGGCGATGCGCTGCTGATGGGATGGGCGATGGTGACGAAGCCGTGGTCGGGTGCGCCCAGCGTCCGCCGCATGAGATCGGCGGCCGAGACGAACCGCTCGGTCATGATGCTCACCGACGGCACGCCGCGGTGCTCACCGGAGACGGCGTCGTGCAGACTGCACGACGAGCAGCTCCCTCAGTCGCCGATGCCCGAGACCAGGGCGTTCCAGCGCCGGGTCCGGTCGAGGATCTCATCGCCGGCGGGGGCGCTGTAGTTCCTCTTGACCACATGGACGACCTCGGCGACGTCGTGGCCGCTGCGCAGCTCGTCGGCCAGGGCGTCGAAGAACGGCGCGGTGCCGTGCTTGCCGTTGGAGACGATGCCGATGGTCGTCCCGCTGACGGAGCCGAGGCGAGGTGCCGCCCGGAACGAGGTGACGTCCTCGTCGAAGGTCGGTGTCAGGACCTCCCAGCGCGGTGGGTCGGGGGACATCGTGCTCCGATCGGTCGGTCAGCAGTCGACGCAGGCGCCGACGGGGACGGTCACGGCTCGCGACTTCGCACCGAGCCAGGGTGGGATCACGGCGCCGAACCCGCCGGCGGGTCCGCCGGCCGCGACGACGAGGAGGTCGTCGGGTGACGTCAGCGCCGCGTGCTCGCGATCGCCCTTGGTGCCCACGGCGTTGGCCTTGCCGCAGTCGGCCCACTCGTTTCGGCGAATCCGGGCGCGGTCGTGGACGTGGGCCCTGATGTCGGCCTTCGTCCAGCCCTCGGCGTCGAGGTGGGCGCGGAGCTGCGGCGGGATGACGATGGCGTGGTTCCCGCCCCAGATGGAGTAGTGCCGGAGGTTCGCCCGCATCTCGGCGGCGTAGGTCTCGAGGATCTCGGCGGGATCGGTGGTCCACTCGTTCATGATCTGGCGCGGGCCCATCGCGGCCATGACCGTCACGGCCGAGACGTCGGGGTCGCCGAGCCGCTCGGCTGCCACGGACGGCCACGGCGTGTGCTCCTCGTCCTCGGCGATGCAGAAGCTGATCTTGCCGGGGTGGCCGAGCGTGGCCCGATCGATCTGACCCGGCCGGACATCCAGCAGGTTGCCGAGCACGAGCCGGATGGCCCGACCGATGCACGTGCTGGCGCGGTCGCTGGGTCCGACGGCGCTGAAGGTGGCGTCCATCCCGAGCTCGCGACGGATCGGGCCGTTGACGAGCACGAGCACGGCGCACCCGCCCGTGCTCGCGGTGGCGCCGTGGAGGAGGAAGGGCTCGGACAGCATTCCGGTCACAGCGGTCACGACGACCGGCAGGTGCATGGGGAGGCATCCGGCCATGACCGCGTTGATCGCGACCTTCTCGGCGGTCACCGGCCGCTGTCGGACCGGCTCGACGCCGATGAGGTGGTCGGGGGCGAGCAGGGCCCAGTCGAGGGCGGCGCGGACGGCATCCGGTGTGGGTGGCACGACCGGGAGGCCATCGGTCCAGCCCTCGGCGTGGAAGTGCTCCTGCAGCGCGGCGTGGTCGTCGAACGCGACCCGCTCGGCGGTCAGGTCGGCCGTCTCGGTCACGTCACCGTTGTAGTCAGCCCGCCTCGCCGGAGGAAGGCTCGCAGCGCATTTATGCTCGGTCCGCATGTCAGAACTGCATGATCTCGATGGTCTCACCCCGTCGCGGTTGCGTGCCGTGCTCGCCGTCGCCGAGACGGGCAGCTTCAGCGCGGCGGCCCGCGAGGTGAGCGGCTCCCAGTCGGGGGTGTCTCGCTCCGTCGCCGCGGTCGAAGCGGTGTTGGGCACGGCGATCTTCGACCGTTCGACGCGGTCGGTCCGGCTGACCGACGCCGGTCGGGAGTTCGTCGAGCGGGCGACGCTCGTCAGGGCCGAGCTCGAGGCGGCGGTTCGGGCGGCTCGTCCCGACCGGCGACCGGCACCACGGCTGACGATCGCCGCTCTCACCTCGGTGAGCGAGCTCCACCTCGCCGACGCCCTCGTCGGATCCGACGAGGGGTGGTCGCGCCTGCGCTGCGTCGAGGGCCTCCAGAGCGTCGTGGAGCAGACGGTCGTGTCGGGCCGGGCGACGATCGGCATCGGCGACCTCGCCGACGTCCCGGCCGAGCTGGTCGTCCGCCCGCTGTGGCACGAGCCGTTCCGCTTGGCCGTGCCGCGTGGGCACCGTCTCGCTCGGCGGCGGGCGGTCGGCCTCGACGACCTCGTGGGTGAACCACTGGTGGGGTTCTCGCGCGACGCCGAGCTCCGCACGACGATCGATCGCGAGCTCGCGACCGCACGACAGCTCCGGGCTCCCGAGATCGTGGTCGACCGGTTCCGGACGGCGCTGTCGATCGTGGCCGCGGGACTCGGCGTGATGGTGGTCCCCGCCATCGTCGGTCGCGCGCTCCCGGCCGGTGCCCGCCTCGTCGAGCTCGACCACCCCGACCTCCGGCGGACCATGGGAGTGCTCCGTCGTCCCGATGCCGCCGTCTCCCCGGCGCTCGACGCGCTCGTCGACCGACTCGTCGATGCCGTCGCCGCGACACCGGATCTCGTGGTCGACGCCGGGAGCACCAGGCGGTGAGCGACGTGGGCCGTGTGGGATTCGAACCCACACCTGAAGGATTAAAAGTCCCCCGCTCTACCGTTGAGCTAACGACCCAGGGGGAGCGTACGGGCTCGTCGCCGTCACCGGCCCGGCGAGCACGGGTCCCTGCGAGGCGGCGGTGACCACGCCACCCCTCCGACCGCCGTGAGGGTGCCCACGAGGCCGTCGGAGACTCAGGAGTCGTCGGGCTCGCCGATGCGGAGACGGACCCGGGCGCCGCCGATGCGGTCGACCCCCTCGACGTGGTCGTCGACGGCGTCGTCGATGTCGAGCACGATCGGGCTGACGGCGATCACGTCGGGACCCCGTTGCATCACCCCCACCAGGGGTGCGGCGACCCCGGCGGCGACCGCCTGGAAACCGAAGTCGGCGAGGTGGTCGGGCTCGGGGTGGCGGCCCCGCCACCAGAGCGCGTCGGGTCGGGCGCTGAGCACGACGGGTCCCTCCCCGTCGGCGGCCCGCAGTCGCCGCTCGGGGAGACGCCCGAGCGTCCGCTCGAGGATGCGTCGGTTGTGCGTGGCGGCGTCGGGTCCGACGTCGATCGGCGCCGAGGACGGATCGAGGGCCCACGTGCGTTCGAGTGCCGCGGTCAGGTCGCAGAACAGGGCGGCCAGCGGTCGGAGTCGATCGGTCCGCCAACCGCCGAGCAC
>JBCCTY010000222.1:0-6905 GCA_039197885.1 Actinomycetota bacterium
GATCACGTCGAACAGCCGCGACTTCACCGCCGTCAACACCCCGAACGATGGCGAGTGGACCGCCCAGTTCGAGGTCGGACCTCGCTCGATGGTCTTCGAGATGGTCGACGTTCCCGACACGCCGACCCCGTGGCGGGCCCTATACCAGGGCGAGCCCGGCGGGACGCTGAACGACGGGGACCAGGTGATCCTGTCGGGTCAGAACGGCAACAACCCGACGCAGCTCAACACCACCAACTTCAGCGGCGCCTCACTGGGCGACCCGCAGTGGGCGGCCTTCCTCGACGGCGACACCACCCGTTCGTTGGTGGTCGCCGCCTCGGCCAACCCCGAGGTCGACCTGAGCACCACCCGGACCACCGCCGACGGCTCGACGACGATCTTCGGCTTCGGCCGCTCGTCCTCGGCACAGACCAGCCACGAACTCCTCGGCACCGGTGACGTCTTCACGTTCGGTCTGGTCGACTCGACCACACCGGCGACGTTGGACACCCGCTCCCAGGATCTCCGGGGCGGCGTCCTCTCCGGTGGGTCGGTGACCGCCGCGGCCATCGAGACCAACACGGACCTCGACGACCCCAACCCGGCCGCCACGACGACCAGCACCGTGACGGTGCCGCCGTCGATCCCGCCGGAGCCGCTCGAGGGCTACCGCCTCCTGGACCGCAACGGCGAGGTCTACACCTTCGGAGAGGCGACCGACCTCGGTGACGCCCGTCAGACGCGGGCCGGCGCGGCGGTCGACATCGAGTCGACCCCATCGAACCGCGGCTACTGGATCCTCGACGAGACCGGCAAGGTCGAGGCCTTCGGCGACGCCGTCTCGCTCGGCTCGCTGTCGGACACCAGCGTGGTCCTTTCCCCCGGCGAGACGGTCTCGACCATGTCGCGGACCGTCGACGGTGGGGGCTACTGGCTCTTCACCTCGATCGGGCGGGCCATCGGCTTCGGCAACGCCGGTGACTTCAGCGACCTCGTCGAGCAGGGACTCGCCGGGCAGCTGAACGGTCCGATCATCGACTCGGTCGCCACGGCGACCGGGGCCGGCTACTGGATGGTCGGTTCCGACGGTGGCGTGTTCTCCTTCGGCGACGCGCAGTTCTTCGGCTCGATGGGCGGTCAGGTCATCAACCAGCCGGTCAACGGCCTGGTGCCCGACCCCGACGGCGCCGGCTACTGGCTGGTCGCAGGTGACGGTGGCGTGTTCGCCTTCGACGCCGACTTCGTCGGCTCGGTCCCCGGCGAGCTCGCCCCCGGCGTCTCGCTCAACGCGCCGGTCATCGGCATGGTCAGCTACGGCAACGGCTACCTGATGGTCGCCAGCGACGGTGGTGTCTTCAACTTCTCGAACCTGCCCTTCGACGGCAGCCTCGGGAGCAACCCACCGAACGTGCCGGTGGTCGCCATCACCGCCTGACGCCGCGAGCGTCACGGATCCGACGAGACGAGGGCGGCGCTCCGGCGCCGTCCTCGTCCGCGTTCGATGTCGCCGCACCGTCGAGCGTCGGTGGCCGCTCCGTCTAGCGTCGGAGGTCGTGGACGACGCCGACGAGGCGGGCCGATGGTCACGCGAGGAGTGGGCGCTGCTCCGTGACGCGCCGTGGATCGTCGCCGCCGGGGTCATGAGCGCCGACCCGAGCGGACCGATCTCCACCGGCAAGGAGCTCGACACCACCGTGGGGCTCCTCCGTGACGCCGTCGACGAGCCCTCGGTCGGCCCGCTCGTGCGGGCCGTTGCCGCCGAGGTCGCCGAGGCGCCGATCCCCGACCTCCGAGTCGACCCGGCCGCACCCGGCCAGTCGCTCCGCCACGTCGAACAGGTCGTGGCGGTCCTCGGCGCTCGGCCCGGTTCGGCCGGACTCGCCTATCGACGCTGGCTCCTCGACCTGGCACGCGCCGTCGCCGACGCTGCCGTCGATCGGGGCTTCCTCGGTCTCCGGGGCCCTCGGACGAGCGAGGCCGAGCGACACCACCTCGACGATCTCGCCGAAGCGCTCGACCTCGACGGCTGAGTCTCCTCCAGCACCGACGTGCCCGCATCGTGCGGTCGGTCGCGAAGCTCCGGCGCCCGCCGACTACACATGTCACATGCCGTCGCCGGGTCTCCTGATCGCCAACCGGGGTGAGATCGCCGTCCGCATCGCCCGAACCGCCGCCGAGGTGGGGCTGCGCACCGTCGCCGTCCACGGTGCCGACGACGCCGGTTCGCTCCACGTCCGTCGAGCCGACGCAGCCGCGATGCTCCCGGGCACCGGCGCAGCGGCCTACCTCGACGTCGACGCCGTGGTCGATGCAGCCTCGACGAACGACTGCCACCTCCTCCACCCCGGCTACGGCTTCCTGAGCGAGCGAGCCGAGCTGGCCGAGGCCTGCGAGCGGGTCGGGGTCACCTTCGTCGGGCCCACGGCCGAGACGCTTCGTCGCTTCGGCGACAAGTCCGCTGCGCGGGCGCTGGCCGTGGAGCTCGACGTGCCACTGCTCCCGGGGACGAGCGGGCCGACCACGCTCGACGAGGCCGCCGCGCTGCTGGCCGACCTCGGCCCGGACGGCGCGCTGATGGTGAAGGCGATCGCCGGCGGTGGCGGCCGTGGCATGCGGGTGGTCCGCTCCCTCGACGAGCTCGAGGCCGCGATGGAGCGCTGCGCCTCCGAGGCCATGACGGCGTTCGGTGACGGCTCGCTCTACGTCGAGCGCCACCTCTCCGCCGCACGCCACGTCGAGGTGCAGCTGATCGGCGACGGGACGGGAGCGGTCGCCGTGCTGGGCGACCGGGAGTGCAGCCTCCAGCGACGGCACCAGAAGATCGTCGAGGTCGCCCCGGCCCCCCACCTGCCCGAGGGTGTACGACAGCGCCTCGCCGACGCCGCCAGCGCGCTGGGGCGCGCGGTCGAGCTCCGCAGCCTCGCGACCGTCGAGTTCCTCGTCACCGACGACGGCACGGTCGCCTTCCTCGAGGTCAACGCCCGGCTCCAGGTGGAGCACACCGTCACCGAGGAGGTCACCGGGCTGGACCTCGTCGCCCTCCAGCTCCAGATCGCCCAGGGCGCCTCGCTCGACGACCTCGACCGCGCCGCGACCCCGGCACCCGATGGCACCGCCGTGCAGGTCCGCATCACGACGGAGTCGTTCCGACCCGACGGCACGGTGGTCCCCACCGGTGGCGTCGTCGAGACCCTCGAGATCCCGTCCGGCCCTGGCGTGCGGGTCGACAGCGCGCTCCACGTCGGCTTCCGCCCCCACCCCTCCTTCGACTCCATGGCTGCCAAGCTGATCGCCCACGTCCCGGGCGGTGACCTCACCGCTGCCGGACGCCGGGCCGACCGGGCGCTCACCGAGCTCCACCTCGAGGGGCTCGAGACCAACGTCGGGCTCCTCCGGGCGCTGCTCCGTGACCCGGCGGTCCTCGCCGGCACCGCCACCACCACCTTCGTCGAGCACGAAGCGGCCCGGCTGGTCGAGCGCGCCGCCGAGCTCGGACCCCCTCTGGCGGCACCGACCGGTGTCGGGGCGACGATCGACCGCGACGATCCCCTCGCGGTGCTCGACCACGGACGGACGGGGAGCCGCACCACTTCGGCACCGGTGCCGGTGATCGATGACGGCTCGGTGATCGTGGGGGCGCCGCTGCAGGGCACGGTGGTCTCGGTCGCCGTCGACGCCGGCGCCGCCGTGGTCGCCGGCCAGGAGTTGGCCGTCATGGAGGCCATGAAGATGGAGCACGTCGTCACGGCACCGCGCGCGGGCACCGTGCTCCGGGTGGCCGCCCAGCCCGGTGAGATCGTCGCCGACGGCGCCCCGGTCGTGCTCCTCGAGGTCGCCGATGGCGATGACGACGTCGAAGCAGCGGTCGCCGAGCTCGACCTCGACCTCGTGCGGCCCGACCTCGCCGAGATCGTCCATCGCCACGAGCTCGGCCTCGACGCCGCCCGCCCCACCGCCGTCGAGCGCCGCCGCCGGACGGGCCAGCGCACGGCGCGCGAGAACGTCGCCGATCTCTGCGACGAGGGCAGCTTCGTCGAGTACGGACCCCTCGTGCTGGCCGCGCAACGCCGGCGACGCAGCGTCGAGGAGCTGATCGAGAAGACCCCTGCGGACGGCCTGGTCGGTGGCGTCGGCACGGTCAACGGGGACCTCTTCGACGCCCGGTCGGCCCAGGCCGTCGTCATGTCGTACGACTACACCGTCCTCGCCGGCACCCAGGGCAACCAGAACCACCGCAAGAAGGATCGTCTCTTCGAGGTCGCGGCCCGCCAGCGACTCCCGGTGGTGCTGCTCACCGAGGGAGGCGGTGGACGTCCGGGGGACACCGATGGCCTCGGCGTGGCCGGCCTCGACTGCCTGGCCTTCCGACTCTTCGGCGAGCTCAGCGGGCTCGTGCCCCTCGTGGGGATCAACTCCGGCCGTTGCTTTGCCGGCAACGCTGCGCTGCTCGGCTGCTGCGACGTGGTGATCGCGACCGCCGACTCGAACATCGGCATGGGTGGCCCGGCGATGATCGAGGGCGGTGGCCTCGGGGTGTTCCGCCCCGACGAGGTCGGCCCCATGGAGGTCCAGGTGCCGAACGGTGTCGTGGACATCGCCGTTGCCGACGAGGCCGAGGCGGTCCAGGTCGCCAAGCGCTACCTCTCGTACTTCCAGGGTCCGCTGACCAACTGGGAGTGCGCCGACCAGCGCCGACTCCGCCACGTCATCCCCGAGAACCGGCTCCGCGCCTACGACATCCGCTCGGTCGTCACCGGCCTCGCCGACACCGGCTCGGTGCTCGAGCTCCGCCGGTCGTTCGGCGTGGGGATGGTCACCGCGCTCGCCCGCGTCGAGGGCCGACCGGTCGGCATCGTGGCGAACGACCCGACCCACCTCGGTGGCGCGATCGACTCCGAGGGCGCCGACAAGGCCGCTCGCTTCCTCCAGCTGTGCGACGCGTTCGACCTGCCGATCGTCTTCCTGTGCGACACGCCCGGGATCATGGTCGGCCCCGAGGCCGAGACGAGCGGCACGGTCCGCCACGCCAGTCGGCTGTTCGTGGTGGGCGGCAGCCTGAGCGTTCCCTTCGTGACGGTGGTGCTCCGCAAGGGCTACGGACTCGGTGCGCAGGCGATGGCCGGTGGGAGCTTCCACGCGCCGCTCTTCACCGTGGCGTGGCCGACCGGCGAGTTCGGCGGCATGGGGCTCGAGGGCGCCGTCAAACTCGGCTACCGCGACGAGCTCGCCGCCGTCGAGGACACCGAGGAACGCGCTGCGCTCTTCGACGAGATGGTCGCCCGCATGTACGACCACGGCAAGGCCCTCAACTTCGCCACCCACTTCGAGATCGACGACGTCATCGACCCGGCCGACACCCGGCGGTGGATCAGCTCCGCGCTGGTGTCGGCGCCGCCCCCGCCTCCCCGCGAGGGCAAGAAGCGACCCTGCATCGACACCTGGTGAGGAGCGACACGTGACAGCACCCCTGGACGGCGTCCGTGTGATCGAGATCGCGAGCTGGATGGCGGCGCCCAGCGCCTGCGCGATCCTCGCCGACCTCGGCGCCGACGTCGTGAAGCTCGAGCCGATCGAGGGCGACCCGATGCGACGCAAGGGGCGGCAACCGAAGGTCCCCGACCGCCCGATGATCGACGAGCCCTTCCAGGTCGACAACCGCGGCAAGCGCGGCGTGGCCGTGGCGCTCGACGAGCCCGAGGGCGCAGCGCTGGCCGCCCGGCTGATCGGCGGCGTGGACGTGCTGGTCACCAATCTGCTGCCCCACCGCCAGGAGCGGTTCGGGCTCACCCCCGACCAGCTCCTCGCGACCAACCCGCGACTCGTCCACGCGACGCTCTCCGGCTACGGCCTCGACGGACCCGATGCCACCCGGCCGGGCTTCGACGTGACGGCCTTCTTCGGGCGAGCCGGACTGTCGGACTCCCAGCGCGAGCCGGATGGCCCACCGGTCTTCCCCCGGCCCGCCCAGGGCGACCACACCACCGGGCTGGCACTCGTCGCGGCCGTGCTCTCCGCGCTCCGGCTCGTCGAGCGCACGGGTGAGGGCCAGGTGGTCGACGTCAGCCTCTTCGGCACCGCGGTGTGGACGATGGCCACCGATCTCTCGGCCACGATCGTCGATCGGCGCCAGCCCTCGCGACGCGGCCGCCACGAGCTGATCACGCCCCTCGCCAACCGCTTCCCGTGCGGCGACGGCAAGTGGGTGTTCCTGCAGATGCCCGAGGATCGCTGGTGGCCCCGGTTCTGTCGGGCGGTCGGGCGCGACGAGTGGCTCGACGACGAGCGGTTGCAGACCACGAAGGGTCGCTTCGACCACATGGCCGAGCTGGTCGACGGCATCGACGAGACGTTCGCGAAGCGGACCCGCGACGAGTGGGCCGAGATCTTCGACGAGCACGGCCTGATCTGGGGCCCGATCAACGACCTCGCCGACGTGGTCGCCGACCCACAGGCCGCCGCCGCCGGGCTCTGGGCCGAGATCGAGCATCCCGAGGTCGGGAGCTTCCCGACCGTCGCCAACCCGATCGGCATCCGCGACGCCGACACCGGACCGCGGGGCCGGGCACCCGCCATCGGCGAGCACACCGACGAGCTCCTCGGCGAGCTGGGGCTCGACGACGCCGAGATCGGCCGGCTCCGTGCGAGCGGCGTGATCTCGTGAGCGACGTCCGCCTCGGGCTCTCGCTCACCTCGCGCCTCGACGTGGCCGATCCCCGCCACGGCGCCGCCGACCTGATCGCTCGCACCCGTGCCGCACGCGACGCTGAGCTCGACCTCCTGTGCATCGGTGACCACCACGCCTCGCCGGTGCCCTACTTCCAGAACGTCCCGACGATCGCTCGGCTCCTCGCCGAGTGGGGCGAGCGACCCGCGGGCGCGCTCTTCCTGCTCCCCCTCTGGAACCCGGTCCTCGTCGCCGAGCA
>JBCCTY010000223.1:0-6890 GCA_039197885.1 Actinomycetota bacterium
CAGGGGCCCGAGCGGCCCGACGCGCGAGCGGATGCGTAGCTTCGGCGGAGCCGGAGCGGAGCATCGAGGACGCGAGGCTGGAGCGGGGGAACACAGGGGCCCGAGCGGCCCGACGAGCGAGCGGATGCGTAGCTGACGAGCGACCGGACGTGTCGGCTCGGCGGAGCCGGAACGGACCATCGAGGTCGCGGGGTCGGGCCGGCCCGAAATCGGCAACGGGCGCTGCCGCCAGCCGTACACTCGCTCCCGCGATGAACGACCAGGCTCCACGACGGCAGGCCTTCCAGGCCCCGCCCGGCACCCGTGACCTCCTCCCACCCGAGTCCGACCGCTGGGTCCGGCTGCTGGCCACCGTCCACGGCCGCATGCGCCGGTCGGGCTACGGCCTGATCCACGGTCCGGCCTTCGAGGACATCGGCGTCTTCCAGCGCCTCGGCGAGGGCACCGACGTCGTCACCAAGGAGATGTACGACTTCGTCGACAAGGGCGATCGCCATGTGGCGCTGCGACCCGAGAGCACGGCGTCGGTCTGCCGGGCCTTCGTCCAGCACCGACCGGCGACGCCGTGGAAGGTCTGGTACGCCGCCGCCCACTTCCGGTACGAGCGGGCCCAGGCCGGGCGGTACCGCCAGCACCACCAGATCGGCGCGGAGGTCCTCGGCTCCGAGGATCCCGACGTCGACGTCGAGATCATGGCCCTCGCCTGGGGGATCCTCCGAGACGTCGGGCTCGAGCGCGTGCTCCTCGTCATCAACTCGATGGGCGACCCCGCGACCAGGGTCGCCTACTCCGACGTGCTGACGGGCTGGCTACGCGAACGGATCGACGAGCTCGACCCGGCCGATCAGGCCAAGGTCGAGACCCACCCCATGCGGGTCCTCGACTCGAAGCGCGACGCCACGCAGGCCGTCATCGCCGACGCACCCCAGGTGGGCGACCACCTCTCACCGGCCGCGGTTGCCCACTTCGAGCGGGTGCAGGAGGGGCTCGGGGCGCTGTCGATCCCCTTCGCGATCGACGCTCGGCTCGTCCGCGGCCTCGACTACTACACCCACACCACGTTCGAGTTCCAGAGCTCGGCCCTACAGGCCGCGCAGTCGACGGTGTGCGGCGGTGGTCGCTACGACGGCCTGGTCGAGGACCTCGGCGGCCCGGCCACACCGGGCATCGGCTTCGGCATGGGCGTCGAGCGGCTCCTGCTCGCCGCCGACGCCGAGCGCAGCGAGGTCGATCCGCCGCCGGCCGTCGACGTGTTCGTGGTCGATGCCACCGACGGCAGCGCGGCCCGCGATCTCGTCCACCGGCTCCGCGAGAGCGGCCTGGCCGCCGACCGGGCCTTCGACCGGCGCTCGATGCGGTCCCAGATGAAGAGCGCCGACCGGAGCGGGGCCCACGTCGCGGTGATCGTCGGTGAGCAGGAGCTGGCCGACGGGGTGGCGACGCTGCGCGACCTGAGGGGCGAGCAGGGGCAGCGGGCGGTGCCGACCGACCGCCTCGTGGAGGCGCTCCGCGACATGCTCGCGGCACCCGAGGCCGAGCGCGACCAACGCCGCTACGACTGGCTGGGCGGCGAGGAGTGACGTGCCTGCCGCCCGGCGAGGTGGCAGGACCCCGATCGTCGGAGCCGGCCTGGACGAGCCCCGACCGTGACGTGGTAGGAGAGGACCTGTGGCATACCGAACCGATCTGTGCGGGGAGCTGACCGCCGAGGACGTCGACCGCGAGGTCTCCCTCTGCGGCTGGGTGCACCGTCGCCGAGAGCACGGCGAGCATCTGGCGTTCGTCGACCTGCGCGACCACACCGGCATCATCCAGACCGTCGTCGACGGCTCGGCCGATGTCCGCTCCGAGTACGTCATCAAGGTGACCGGGACCGTCCGGCGTCGCCCGGAGGGGACCGAGAACCCCAACCTCGACACGGGCGAGATCGAACTCGGTGACTGCACGGTCGAGGTCCTCACGGCGTCCGAGCCGCCACCCTTCCCGCTCGATCGGGCCGACGAGGTCGACGAGGTGACCCGGATCCGGCACCGCTACGTCGACCTGCGTACCGAGCGGCTCCAGCACAACCTCCGGCTCCGGGCTGCGATCAACGGCGCGATCCGCGATGCGATGGAGGAGCAGGACTTCGTCGAGATCGAGACGCCCAACCTCATCGCCTCGACGCCCGAGGGCGCCCGCGACTTCGTCGTGCCGAGCCGTCTGCACCCGGGGAACTTCTACGCCCTCCCGCAGAGCCCGCAGCTGTTCAAGCAGATGTGCATGGTCGGCGGCATCGACCGCTACTACCAGATCGCCCGGTGCTTCCGAGACGAGGACCTCCGTGCCGATCGGCAGTTCGAGTTCTCGCAGCTCGACCTGGAGATGAGCTTCGTCGAGCAGGAGGACGTACTCGCCGCCGTCGAGTACGCGGTCAAGGTGGCGGCCTACGAGGCCACCGGTGAGACGCCCGCCGACTTCCCCCGGATCACGTGGCTCGAGGCGATGGAGCGCTTCGGCTCCGACAAGCCCGACCTGCGGTTCGGGATGGAGCTCGTGGAGCTCACCGACCTGTTCGGCTCGACGGAGTTCAAGGTGTTCCAGGCGCCGTCGGTGAAGGGCATCCGCCACGAGGGTGGCGGCGACATCGGACGCAACCAACTCGACGCGCTGACCGACCAGGCCAAGCGCTGGGGCGCCAAGGGGCTCGTCTGGATGAAGGTGGGCGACGGCGGCGAGCTCACCTCACCGATCGCGAAGTTCCTGAGCGACGAGGAGCTGAACGGCATCCGCGACCGCCTGGGCGGTGAGCCCGGCGACGTGCTGTACCTCGTGGCCGACGACCAGCACACCGTGTGGCATGTGCTCGGCCTGCTGCGCCTCGAGCTGGGTCGGCCGCCGGTCAACGAGGGCGGGCTGCACTTCCTGTGGGTCACCGACTTCCCGCTGTTCGAGCCGAGCAGCTCGGGCGAGCCGACCCCCGCCCACCACCCGTTCACGATGCCGAACCCGGAGGATCTGCCCAAGCTGGTGCCCGGTGGTCCGCTGACCGAGATCCGGTCGCAGGCCTACGACCTGGTGTTGAACGGCTGGGAGCTGGGTTCGGGCAGCGTGCGGATCCACCAGGGCGACGTGCAGCAGCAGGTGTTCACGGTGCTGGGCATCGACGCCGAGGAGGCGCAGGAGCGCTTCGGGTTCCTGCTCGATGCCTTCCGCTACGGTGCGCCGCCCCATGCGGGCTTCGCCTTCGGCCTCGATCGGCTCGTGGCGCTGCTCGCCGGTGAGGAGAACATTCGCGAGGTCATCGCGTTCCCGAAGACGCAATCGGGCACCGATCCGCTGACGACGGCGCCCACGGCGATCGACGCGAGGCACCTCGAAGAGCTCGGCCTGCGGCTCCTCCCTCGGCCCGACAAGAGCTGAGTGGTCGACATCGTCAGATCGAGCGGCCGGCCTCCTGCCAGTAGCGGTCGCGGAGCAACCGCTTGTAGAGCTTGCCGGTCTCGGTGCGGGGGAAGTCGTCCTCGAAGTCGATCGAGCGGGGCACCTTGTAGCCGGCCAGCTCGCCCCGAACGTGGTCACGGATCGCGTCGGCGAGCTCGTCGGAGGGCTCGTGTCCGTCGAGGAGCTTCACGGCACCCTTGACCTCCTCACCGAACTCCTCGTTGGGGATGCCGAACACGGCGGCGTCGGCGACGGCGGGATGGGTCACGAGGACGCCCTCGATCTCGGCCGGGTAGATGTTGACCCCGCCGCTGATGATCATGTCGATCTTGCGGTCGGAGAGGTGGAGGTAGCCCTCGCCGTCGAGGAAGCCGACGTCGCCGGTGGTGAAGAGGCCGCCGTCGCGCCGGTTGGCCTCGGTCTTCTCCTTGTCCTTGTGGTACTCGAACTCGGTCCCCATCAGGTTCTTCATCCAGATGGTGCCGGACTCGCCGGTCTCCACGTCTCCGCCGTCGTCGTCGAGGATGTGGATCTCGACCATGCCGAGCGACCGGCCGACGCTGGTCGGGTGGTCGGGCCACTCGTCGCCACGGATGGCCGTGACGACGGACCCCTCGGTGGAGCCGTAGTACTCGTGCACGACCGGGCCCCACCAGTCGAGCATGCGCCGCTTGACGTCGGGGGAGCACGGCGCGGCGCCGTGCCAGACGCACTCGAGGCTCGAACCGTCGAACGCCGTCCTCGTGGCGTCGTCGAGGCGGAGGAGGCGGACGAACTGGGTCGGGACGAGGTGGATGTTGGTGACCGCGTGCTCGTCGATGAGTCGAAGCATCTCGGCCGGATCGAAGCGGTGGCGCGAGACGATCGTGGAGCCGGCGATGAACGGCAGGAAGGACCAGGCCCACTGGGCCGAGTGGTAGACGGGGCCGACGATCAGCGTGGTGCCGTCGGCCGGGACGTCGAGCGTGCCGGTGAGGCCGGCGCCGATGAGCTCGAGGATCGCCGGATCGGCGTTGCCGCCACCGAGTGGACCACCGGAGGCCACCCCCTTGGGGCGGCCCGTCGTGCCCGACGTGTAGAACATCGGTCCGCCGAGGCCCTGGTCGTCCGGCTCGTCGTCGGGGTGGGCGGCGAGCAGCTCCTCGTAGGCCGTCCCGAGGTCGTCCGGCTCGCCGACGACGACGACCCGTCCACCGAGGTCGGGGGCGTCGTCGCGGGCGAGCGCCTCACGGGCGAGGTCGAGGAACTGGTCCTCGACGATCATCGCCCTCGAGTCGGAGTTCTCGAGCACGTAGGCGAGCTCGGCCGCGCTCCAGTGCCAGTTGACCGGCACGTAGCGGATGCCGGCGTGGCTGACCGCGCCGGCGACCTCGTACCACTCGCGCCGGTTGCCCGAGACGACCGAGATCGTGTCGCCCGCGGCCAACCCCATCGACCGGAGCCCGTGGATCAGGCGGTTGATCCTCGACTCGGCCTCGGCCCACGACGTCGTGCCGCGCTCGTCGATCAGCGCCGGATGGTCGCCCTTCGCGGCGGCGTGCTTCCCCAACAGAGCGGTCATGCGCCCTCCTCCCCGTGGCGGGAGATTCTCGCCGCTCGTGGGCCGAGCGGGCCACTTCGCGGGTGCCGCCACGGCTACGTTCGACACCGATGGCCGACGACCTCTTCGCTGCCGCGGCGCAGGACCACCGCGAGCAGCACGCTCCGCTGGCCGACCGGCTCCGCCCGGTCCGCCTCGACGACGTCGTCGGTCAGGACCACCTCCTCGGCGAGGGAGCGCCGCTACGCACGCTGATCGAGGCCGACCGGTTGCCGTCGATCATCCTCTGGGGTCCGGCCGGTACGGGCAAGACGACCCTCGCCAGGGTCATCGCCCGCACCACCGCCCGTGCCTTCGAGGAGCTGTCCGCCGTCTCGGCGTCGGTCAAGGACGTGCGGCGCATCGCCGCCGAGGCCGAGGCCCGGCTGGGGGAGCGGGCGGTGCGGACGATCCTGTTCCTCGACGAGGTGCACCGCTTCTCCCGGAGCCAGCAGGACGCGCTGCTCCCCCACGTCGAGAGCGGCCTCCTGACGCTGATCGGCGCGACGACGGAGAACCCGTTCTTCTCCGTCAACGGTCCGCTGCTGTCACGGGCGACGCTGTTCCGGCTCGAGTCGATCGACCTCGGGGGACTCGACCGATTGATCGACCGGGCCCTGCCGCACCTCGGTGTCGACATCGAACCGGGTGGGAGAGCGCACCTCGTGCGGACGGCCGACGGAGACGGCAGGTCGCTGCTGACCTCCCTCGAGCTGGCCGGCGGTCTGGCGGCCGCTCGGGGGTCCACTGCGTCGATCACCCTGGCCGATGCCGAGGCAGCGGTCGACCAGCGGGCGCTGGGCTACGGCGACGACGGGCACTACGACGTGACGAGCGCGCTCATCAAGTCGATCCGGGGATCCGACGTCGATGCCGGGCTCTACTGGCTCGCCCGGATGCTCGCCGCCGGTGACGATCCCCGGTTCATCGCCCGCCGCCTGGTGATCCTCGCCAGCGAGGACATCGGCATCGCCGACCACACCTCGTTGCTCGTCGCCGAGGCCGCCGCCCGTGCGGTCGACTTCGTCGGGCTGCCCGAGGCGCGCCTGACCCTGGCCCACGCCGTCGTCCACCTCGCCCGTGCGCCCAAGTCCAACGCCGTCACGGTCGCCCTCGGTGCCGCCGAGTCCGACGTGCACCACGGGGTGGGCGAGGAGGTGCCGATCCACCTGCGCGACGCGCACTACAGCGGTGCCGCTCGCCTCGGTCATGGCGAGGGCTACCGCTACCCTCACGATCACCCCGGTGGGTGGGTCGAGCAGCGCTACCGGCCAGCGGGTGTCGAGGATCGGGTGTACTACCGTCCGACCGGACGAGGCGAGGAGCGCGAGCTCGGGCCTGCGTCGTCCGGGCCGTCGAGTGACACGGTGGAGGATCGATGAGCGCAGGTGATCTGGCGGCGGTGGTCGTCGTGATCGTCAGCGTCGCCGCCGTGTGCGCGCTGCTCGTGACGCTCTGGGCGCTGCTCCGGGTCGTCGACCAGATGCGGCGCAGCGTCGACGAGCTCCGCGACGAGGCGATGCCCGCGGTGCAGGAGCTGCGTCGGGTGGTGGGCGTGGTCGATGACGATCTCGTCCGGGTCGAGGGTCTACTCGACTCGGCCGAGGCGGTCGCCGACGCCGCGGAGTCCGCGGCCGAGACCGCCGACACGATGTCACGCCTGGTGAGGGTGTTGGCGATCGGTCCCTTCGTCCGCATCGTGGCCCTCGGACGCGGTGTCGGCCGTGGTGTGCGGCGGCTCCGGCGAGGTCGCCGCCCCGAGGTCGAGAGCCCGCCCGAACGTCCCCGTCTGGTGGCCTGAGGAGGATCGCATGCGACGTCTGTTCTGGATCGGGGTCGGTGTCGGCTCGACGCTCTACACCCAGAAACGGGTGAAGGAGGCGGTCGG
>JBCCTY010000224.1:0-6850 GCA_039197885.1 Actinomycetota bacterium
CCGACATGAGCGGTCAGCCCCTCGACGGCGGGCTGTCGTCGTGAGTGGGCTCGATCCGGCCGGCATCGGCGCGACGAGCGGACCGCACGAGCGGTCGTGGACCTCGAAGGACGCCCTGCTCTACGCCGTCGGCGTCGGCGCCGGTGCCGTCGACGCCACCGGCTTCGAGCTCGAGTTCACCACGGAGAACTCCCACGAGGTCGACCAGCAGGTGCTCCCGACCATGGCCGTCGTCCTCGGGGCCGGTGGTGCGATGGCCAAGGCCGGTGAGATCGACTGGGGCCGCCTGCTGCACGGCGCGCAGGGCATCACCCTGCACCGTCCGATCCCGCCCGACGGCACGGCGATCTGCCACGACCGGATCGTCCACATGTGGGACAAGGGTGAGGGCAAGCACGCGATCATCGACACCGAGATCAACGCCACGCTCGCCGAGACCGGGGAGCCGCTGTTCGACTCCCGTTCGACCGTCGTCATCCGCGGCTCGGGTGGGTTCGGCGGCGAGGAGGGTGACACGGCGCCCACCGTCCACGCTCCCGAGCGCGATCCGGACGAGGCGATCTCCTACCTGACCCGGCCCGACCAGGCGCTGACCTACCGGCTCTCGGGCGACCGCAACCCCCTCCACTCCGATCCGTGGTTCGCCACCGAGCTGGCGGGCTTCCCGAAGCCGATCCTGCACGGCCTGTGCACCTACGGCTTCACCGGCCGAGCGCTGCTCCACGGGCTGTGCGGTTCCGACCCGGCCCGCTTCCGCAGCATGGACGCCCGGTTCTCGTCCCCGGTCTTCCCCGGCGAGTCGCTGACCGTCCAGCTGTGGCACACCGGTGAGGGCGAGGCGACGTTCCGGACCGTCGCCGACACCGACGGGCGAGTCGTGATCGACAACGGCTCGTGCTCGTTCGTTCCCGGCTGATCGCCGCGCTGGCCGCCGCCACCCTCGCCGCGACGGCGTGCGGCGCCGACGACGGTGGCGCATCGGATCCGTCGGGGCTGGTGAGCGAGGCCCTGACCGAGGTGCCGGCCGTGGTGCTCGACGATGCCGACGACGGCATCCAGCTCGTGGTCGGTGACCTCGTCGCCGCCGCCGAGGTGGCCGGGCTCGAGCGGACACCGGCCGACGACATCGCCGAGGCCGGCGACTGGCTCGGAGCGCTGAGCGGCTTCGGGGACGCGCCGATCTTCGTCCCGTCGATCGAGCTGCACGAGCCCGAGATCGCCCTGCTCGCCGGAGAGGACTTCGTCAGCGAGCTCGGCTGGTCGTTCGCCCGGGTCGAGCGCTTCGTCGAGCTCAGCGCGCCACCGGCCCGACTCACGGTCGTCCGGGGCGAGGGGATCGCTCCGGCCGACGGCCTCGACGAGGTGGGCGGCGCGCTGTCGGTCGGCGCCGGCGCCGACTTCGAGCTCGACCCGGACGTCCGCTCGTTCGTCCGACCGCTCGGACGACCGCTGCGACTCCGAGCCGACGACGATGCGGTGGTGGTGTCGC
The DNA here is from genome assembly GCA_039197885.1 of Actinomycetota bacterium. Lineage (GTDB taxonomy): Bacteria > Actinomycetota > Acidimicrobiia > Acidimicrobiales > Poriferisodalaceae > JBCBSZ01. Next base: position 1,490 of record JBCCTY010000224.1, read on the forward strand.
TGAGCACCGCTGCGGCGCTCGCCTGGAGGAGCGACGAGGCGACGCTCGCCGACGACCCGCTCTACGCCGATGCGGCGTCGTCGCTCGACGAGGTCGGGGTGGTGGCGGCGATGCTCTTCCCCGGGCTCGCCCGACCGGTGGCGTCGGTGGCGACCGGGGTGCTCGACCCCGACGAGGCCGGCGAGCTGCTCGGCGCCCCGGCGATCGACGCGCCCTTCCTGATGACGGGACTGGGGTGGTACGCCGTCGACGGTGATGCGAGGGCGCGCGTCGTCTACGTGTTCACCGATGCCGACACGGCGTCGGCGCAGGTGCCGCTCATCGAGGAACTGGTGGTCTCGGGCGTCTCGCTGGTGTCGGGCGAGCCGATCGCGGAGCTGGTGACCCTCGACGCGATCGCCGCCGACGGGCAGGTGGTCGCCCTCGACGTCGCCTTCCCGGCAGGTCGCCCACCGTCGACCGTGCTGTCGATGTATCGGTCGGGGGAGATCATCTTCCTGGCGGGCTGAGGGCCCGCCGGCCGAGGGGCCTCGTCAGAACAGCGTCGGTTCCTTGGGCTCGAAGCCGCGGAGCGCGTCGTAGTCGACGGTGACGCAGGCGATGCCCTTCGACTCGGCGTAGGCACGGGCCTGGGGCTTGATCTCCTGGGCGACGAGCATCCCCTCGAGCGGCAGCAGGGTCGAGTCGTTGCCGAGACGCTCGAGGTAGCGCACGAGCTGCTCGACGCCGGCGATCTCACCCTTGCGCTTCACCTCGACCGCGACCGCCTGGCCCTCCCCGTCGCGACAGAGGAGATCGACGGGACCGATGTCGGTGGGGTACTCGCGGCGCACGAGCACCATCCCCTCGCCCAGGGTCTCGGGGTTCGCGGCGAGCAGCTCCTGGAGGTGGGCCTCGACGCCGTCCTTCTGCAGGCCGGGGTCGGTGCCGAGGTCGTGCGCGACGTCGGAGAGCACCTCGTGCAGGACGATCACGAGCTCCTCGCCCTGGGGGTTGGTGACGACCCAGCGGCCGTCCTCCTCCTTCAGGGTGTTGGGAGCGGTCATCCAGTTGAGGGGCTTGTAGGCGCCACCGTCGGCGTGGACGGCGACGCAGCCGTCGGCCTTGACCATCACGAGGCGGGTCGCCTCGGGCAGGTGGGCGTCGAGGCGGCCGGAGTAGTCGACCGTGCAGCGGGCGATGACGAGGCGCACGACTCAGTCGGTGAAGAAGTCGGCCCGGGGCTTGCGCTCGGCGTCGTAGACCGGCTCGGCCTTGTCGACCCGGAACTTCAGGACCTCGGTGCCCTGCAGGCGGTGGGATCGAAGTGCCTCGCCGGTGGCGGCGTACCAGGGACCGGCGAAGTGCGCGGCCAGGCTCGCCTCGTCCTCCCAGCGCTCGTAGACGCAGATCGCATCGTCCATGTGGTTGTCGGGGACGAAGGTGTAGGCCAGGCAACCGGGTTGCGTGCGGGCTCCGGCGATGGCGTCGGCGGCAGCGGCCACGGCCGCCTCGCGGTCGTCGGGGTGGATGCGGACGTACCCGCAGATGAGGATCTCGGCCATGGCGGCCGACGCTAGTGGGTGGTGGTCGGCGAGAGCGGCGACGCCCGGTAGAGGTCGCGGAGCAGTGCGATCTCGGCGGCGTGGTGCACGAGCTCGTTGCTCGCGTGCATGGCCATGTCGGCGATGGAGTGCTGCGACCAGTGCTCCCAGTCGGGCCCGAGCTGCGCCCACCAGTCCCGTCCGGCGATCGTCGCCCGGTACCGCCGCCACCCGTCGTCGAGGAGCCGCATCGCGTCGCCGGCGTCGAGGGTCCATTCGGCAGGAGCGTCGCTCGGATCGCCTTCGAAGCGCCTGGCGTAGTCGTCGAAGCAGTCGATGGCGAGGTGCCAGAGGCGCCAGGCGATGGTGGTCACCGGTGCCGGATCGACGTTGCGCTCGCCTGCGCCGTCGATGGTGACGCGACCGTCGGCGCGTCGACGAGCCGACCAGGCATCGGCGGCCGGTTCCCAGAGGTACTCGGCGTCCGTGAGGCCGGCGAGGCGCTCGACGAGCTGGTCGTACATGGCGTCCATGGAGTCGAGGAGGACGTCGGACACCTCGGTGGAGGGTCGGCTCGCTGGTGTGGCCATGGGACGACTCAACCGCCCCGGCCGACGGCCGTCAACGACGCGGCGTGCGACACCCCGGTCGTAGTGTCACGAACAGATGTTCGATACTTCTCAAGTCGTTCGAGACGTGGCCGAGGAGCGGTCGGCGGTGGAGCGGCGCTTCACGCTGGCGGTCCTCGGCTGGTGGCGCGACCGCGCCTGGGAGAGCGACGGCGCCCGGTCGCCTGCGGCGTTGTTGCGGTGGCGATGCGGGCTCGACGAGGCGGACGGACGGCGGGTGCTCCGGCGCGTCAGGTTGCTCGCTGCCGTGAACGAGGTCGAGGTCGCGGTCGAGGCCGGCGCGCTGCCGATGGCGCACCTCGACGTCCTGGCTGCAGCCGTGTCCGAGGATCGGATCGAGTTGGCTCGACGAGATGCCACCGAGCTCGTCGGCGCGGCGAAGGAGCTCGACCTGGCGGGCTACCGGCGCTTCGTGGCCCACTGGCGGTCGCTGGCCGACGACGACCTCGCCCGTGCCGACGCGATCGACGTCCACGATCGCAGGTACCTGCACGCGTCGCGCACGCTGTTCGGCGAGGTGGTGCTCGACGGTCGGCTCGACCCCGTGTCGGGCGGCCGGCTCCTGGCTGCGCTCGACGGGGCGACGGTGCCCGACCACGGTGAGGAACGGCGGACGCCGGCGCAGCGTCGGGCCGATGCGCTGCTCGCGCTCGCCGATGGTTGGGGCGGGAGCCGGCCGGCCGACCCGACGTTGGTCGTCTCGACCGACGTGCTCCGCGGCGCGACGCCGACACCGGGCAGTCGGGCCGAGCTCGATGGCGCGGTGCTCGCTCGCGAGGCCGTCCTTCGCCACGGTTGTGACGCAGCCGTCTCCCGGGTCGTGACCGCCGGCTCGTCGGCGGTGCTCGATGTCGGTCGGGCGACCCGGGTCGTCTCGCCGGCGCTGCGCCGCGCCCTCGTGGTCCGCGACGGCGGGTGCCGGTTCCCGGGGTGCGATGTCGACCATCGACGGTGCGACGCCCACCACCTCGTCCACTGGGCCGACGGCGGACCGACCGATCTCGACAACCTGGCGCTGCTGTGCGCCTTCCACCACCGCCTGGTCCACGAGGGCGGCTGGTCGGCACGCGCCGGACCCGACGGCGCGCTCGTCGTCAGGCGCCCGGACGGCTCGGCGCTCCCGCCGTGACGCCGGCAGTACCTTCGGGGCCGTGGAGGCGCAGGAGTTCCGGGCGAGTCGCGGGTTGGCGTGGTGCCTGCTCGCCGCAACCCTCGCGCTCGCTGTCGTTGGCATCGTCGCCGACGTCTCGTCATCGAGCGTGCTGCTCCTCGGGGCGGCGACGAACGCGTATCCGCTGGTGTTGGCCCTCCGGACGCGGATCGTCGTCGACGACGACGGGCCGGTCGAGGTCCGCTGGACGGTGCGGTCGACGTCGTTCGATCGAAGCGACGTCCTCGCGGTCCGACGGAACCGGCGCGGCATCCGCCTCGACATCCGGAACGTCGGTGTGACCCGCATCCTCACGCTGCCGGCCGTGAGCGACACCGACGGACTGGAACGGGCGCTGTGCGGTCACGCACCGGCCCTCGACGTGCCGGAGCGGCCCGAGCTCGTGATCCACCAGGGCGGCCTGGCTCGGCGCTGGGCCGGTTCGACCTACGTGGTCGAGGGCTGAGTCGGGGCGCAGTACGGTCGACACCGTGGAGCGGGTGTTCCGGGGACCGACGACCAGCCTGCGCGACCTCCTCATCGGCCTCGTGGTTGCGATTGCCTGGGCGAGGTTCATCGGCGCTTCCAATGCCGTCGATGTCGTGGTCAGCGGGTCGATCTTCCTGTCTCCAGCCGCTGCGAGCCTGGTCTCACGCGTCCGCGTCGGCCGAGCGGAGCTCACGAGTCGTGGGGTCGTTCGTCGTCGGCGGATCGCCTTGGACGACATCCGGCAGGTCGGCGCCGACGATGGGGTCGTCATCCTCATCGTCGCGACGACGTCGGGTGAGCGCGAGATCCGTCTGCCCGCCGTCGCTGATGCCGAGGAGCTCGAGCGGCTGCTCCGAGATCGGGCGGGTCGCCGCCGGATCGGACCGCCATCGTCGCTCGCGGCATCGGACATCGTCATCCGCCAGGGCGGGCTGGTCCGGAGGTGGTCGGGCCAGGCGACCTACCGGTTCTGAGGTCGGCCGGTCAGGCCTGACCGCCCATGCGCTTGAGGATCAGCTCCCGACGGGCCTTGAGCTCGTTGTAGGAGATCGAGTCGACCTCGGGGTCGAGGCCCCACGACGCCTTCACGCCGTCGAGGTCGATCTGGTCCTCGGAGAGCGCGACGCCGGTGTCGGCGAGGAGCTTGTCGCCGTGCGACATCGCGAAGTGCATGGCGATGTGCTGGACCTCGGCGAGCAGGTCGACGTCGGGAGCGAGCTGCTCGATCATCGACGACAGGAAGATCATGTTCTTCACGAAGAGCATGAGGTCCTTCGGCATCCGTGCGCCGTAGCCGAGGAGCGCCTTCACGACCCGCTGGACCTCGGTGAGCAGCTCGTCCTGGGACAACGTCGTCGGATCGATCGGCGGGCGATCGAGACCGAGGTCGGAGATCACGGCGTCGAGATCGACGTCACGGGGAAGCGCACCGAGGTCACGAAAGGCGGCCATCTGCGTCTTCACGTCGTTGGCGGTGGCCCCGACCATCATCCGCAGGAAGGCTCGGCGCCGCCGCTCGTCGAAGCGGGCGGTGATGCCGAAGTCGAGCAGCGCGACCTTGCCGTCGGGCTGGACGAACAGGTTCCCGCCGTGGAAGTCGCCGTGGAAGATCCCGTGGAGCGTCGCCGACTCGAGGAAGGCGATCATGACGTTGCGGACGACCCGGTGCGTGTCGACACCTGCGTCCCGGATGGCGGAGACGTCCTCGAAGCGGAAGCCGTCGACCTGTTCCATCACGAGCACCCGCTCCGTCACGAGCTCGGGATGCGGGCGGGGGACGACCCAGTCGGTCTGGCCGAGCTCGCGCAGCACGCCGGCGACGTCGAGGAGGTTCTCGGCCTCCAACCGGAAGTCGAGCTCCTCGACGATCGTCTCGGCGAACAGCTCGACGAGCGCGGGCGGGTTGGCGAGGGCCGTGACGGGGATGCGACCGATCAGCATGGGCGCCAGCCACGACAGCACCTCGAGATCGCTGCGCACCCGCTGCTGGACCGTCGAACGCTGCACCTTGACGACCACGGGCGTGCCGTCGCGGAGTCGGGCTCGGTGGACCTGGGCGATCGAGGCCGCG